>CAYOXS010000080.1:17284-19293 GCA_964407935.1 uncultured Caldilineaceae bacterium | reverse complement strand
CACTTTGATACGGTGTCGGTGTGCCTGTCTAAAGGGCTGGCCGCGCCGGTTGGCTCGGTGTTGTGCGGCCCGGCGGAATTTATCAAAACGGCCCGGCGCTGGCGCAAAATGGTCGGTGGCGGGATGCGGCAGGCCGGGGTGCTGGCCGCGGCGGGCATCATCGCCCTCACCGAAATGGTGGAACGGCTGTGCGATGATCACGCCAACGCCCGCCGGCTGGCCGAAGGGTTGGCCGGCATTCCTGGCATTAACATTGAGCTGGACACCGTGCAAACCAACATGGTTTTCTTTTCGCTGGCCGAGCCGCTGGTGGGCAAGTTTGGCCCGTTTATGGCCGAACAGGGCATCACCATTGGCGATGGGCCGTACCCCATCCGCGCCGTTACGCATTACGGCATCGAGCCGGCAGATATTGAGCAGGTCATCGACGCTGCCGCCCGGTGCAGCGCCCAATATTTTAATTGAGGGAGAATTTTTATGGCAGCCAACAAAAAACCATACAGCCCGGTAGCGCCCTACGCCGATCTGAAGCGGGTAGAGCAGGAAATCAACGCCGCCAACACGGTGGAAAAAATCAAACAAATTGTGGTCAAAGATGGTCCCAAAGTAGGCTACAAGGCCTTTTGCTACATGCTCGGCGGGAAAATGACGCCCGAAGCCATGAAGCCGGACGAGGCCTGCGAAGCCGCCGCCGCGCTGGAAGCGGCGGGCAACGATGACGAAGCCATCGAGATTTACCAGCGTGTGCTGGCCGACCACCCGGATCATCCGCTGGCCAAAGAAAAAGTATCTGGTTGAAATCAGGCCGCCGGCGCAATGCGCGAGCGTAACCGGCCGCGGCTGATATTTTTAAATTGAGACACGCAAAGGAGAGAATAATGACAGCTCAGAATGGAAGTCAGAAGACTGGGGCGGGAAATTCGCAAGAGGTTGGGACCTGGCGAGTAAAAGTTGGCCTGGCGCAAATGCTCAAAGGCGGCGTAATTATGGACGTGGTAACGCCGGAGCAGGCCAAAATTGCCGAAGACGCCGGCGCTTGCGCCGTGATGGCTCTTGAACGCGTGCCGGCCGATATTCGCGCCGACGGCGGCGTGGCCCGCATGAGCGACCCCGGCATGATCCAGCGGATTATGGAAGCGGTGTCCATCCCGGTAATGGCCAAAGCCCGCATTGGGCATTTTGTTGAGGCCCAAATTCTGGAAGCCATCGGCGTGGATTACGTGGATGAAAGCGAAGTGCTGACGCCCGCCGATGAAATGTACCACATCAACAAGCACAATTTTAAAATTCCGTTTGTGTGCGGCTGCCGCAATTTGGGCGAGGCGCTGCGGCGCATTGGCGAAGGCGCGGCCATGATTCGCACCAAAGGCGAGGCCGGCACCGGCGACGTGGTTGAAGCGGTGCGCCACGCCCGCACCGTGCTGGGCGAAATTCGGCGGCTGCAAACTATGCCGGAAGAAGAGTTGATGACCTACGCCAAAAATATCGGCGCGCCGTATGACCTGGTTAAAGAAACCCGCGAGCTGGGCCGGCTGCCGGTGGTCAATTTTGCGGCGGGCGGCGTGGCCACCCCGGCCGACGCGGCGCTGATGATGCAACTTGGCGTGGATGGCGTGTTTGTGGGCAGCGGCATCTTCAAAAGCGGCAACCCGGCCAAACGGGCCAAAGCCATTGTTGAAGCCGTAACGCATTTCAACAACCCGGCCATTCTGGCCGAGGTGAGCAAAGACCTGGGTGAGCCGATGGTGGGCATCAACGTGAGCAGCCTGCCGGAAGAGGATTTGATTGCCGGCCGCGGCTGGTAATTTGATACAAATGGCCGGCGTTGGCGGCAAATGCGCCGGTCGCCTTTTAATTGGCTGATAGGTGTTCCTGCAAGGAGTCCAAGACTTTGGTTTTGGACTCCTTGATTTTCTTTAAGTGATTAAACCTGCGTTGATTGGCGCGGCTACGGCGCGCCCAACCAAACCACAACCGTTTTGTAACCACCGGCAAACAAAAAAAAAAAA
>CAYOXS010000080.1:8251-17274 GCA_964407935.1 uncultured Caldilineaceae bacterium | reverse complement strand
GAAGGTTGCCAACTCCTTGGTTTTTGTAAACCTTTATTTTCTTTATGTTATAAACCGTGGGTGTTTGGGCGGGGCACCCCCGCGCAAATCACCGCACGAAGGTTTTTCTCCCCCCGGGAATCCAAAATCTTCCAAAAAATCAAAACCTTTCCGGGCCGGGGCGGCGATGCCGTTGTTTTGGCCCGGTTCAGTACCATTGACCGCTTGATTCTGATTTTACTGTAATTTAAACTGTAGTTAATTGTCTCTTAAAAATTAGGTTGTACACTACCAGAGAAGAAAAAAACCGATTGGTTGAAAAGGTGTGAAGGAGTAATTATTGTGGTACTGCCATTTGGAACCACCGCAAAACGAAGCCTGTTGCTGCTAAGAGACAACGACGAAGCAATTGCCCGCTGGGTATCGCACGTGATCAGCCCGCATGTGATTGGTATTGTCATTTTAACCGCGATGTCGTACCAATACAGCTCTAACCCGTGGGATACCGTGGCCTGGCTGGCGGTGCTGCTGCCGGTGATTGTAGTGCCGCCGTTTGCCTATGTGCTGTGGCTGGTCCACCAAGGCTCACTGGAAGATATTTATATGCCGCGCCGGGAAACGCGGGCGCGCCCGCTGGGAGTGATGCTGGGCTGGCTGCTGGTGTGCTGGGGATTGGTAAAACTCTGGCACGCGCCGGCTATTGTTGAGGCCCTGTTGGTGATCACCATTGTGCTGACCGGCGTGTTGAGTTTGGTGACGTTGTTCTGGAAGATCAGTTTTCACGGCGCGACCATTTCCGCCGCCGCCACCGCCATTATGATGATGGCCGGCAGTTGGACGTGGCCGGTGGTGCTGCTGGTGCCGCTGGTTGGCTGGTCGCGCATCCGGCTGCTGCGCCACACGCCGCGACAGGTGATTTACGGCTCGCTGGTGGGTGCAACCATCGGCCTGATTGTGGTGCAGGCCATTCTGTTAAAATATTTGTAGCAGGTTACCGATAAAAATAAAAAGCCGGCCGCTGATGGGCCGGCTTTTTTGTTGGCAAAGGGGCCTATCGGCCCTGGATGTGCATGGGCATAATCACGTGGGTAAACTTGTCGTCGCCAATGGTGCGGAACACACCGGGGCTGGACGAGGTGCTGGTTTCAAGGGCAAACTGCGGGCTATCGATGATAGACAGCACATCGATGAGATATTTGGCGTTGAAAGCCACTTCAATGGCCTGGCCCTCAATCGAGGCGTCAATTTCGGCCACGTTATCGCCCAACTCGGCGCTGGTGGCCGCCAGCGTAATGCGGCCATTCATTAATTCATCACCGCTGGGACTGATTTCCAAACGGACAATGTTGGCCGAGTCGCGGGCAAACAGGTGCGAGATTTTGACCGCTTTCAAAAAGCTGGCGGTATCCACCACGCTGCGGGTGGTGTGGCCGGGCGGGATAATCCGCCGGTAGTCCGGGAAATCCCCTTCGATGAGTTGCGAAACCAGTTCGATATCTTGCAGGTGGAACAGGATTTGCCGGCGCTGGGGAGTAACAATCAAATCGATGGGTTGTTCCTGGTCGCCGGAAACTCGTGAGAGTTCCATCAAAGCCCGGGCCGGAATGATGAGGCTGGGTGGTTTGGCCCCATTTCCCACCAGGCCGGCATCTTCCAGCGTGTCGGCCACGCTTTTGTTGAGCGGCGTTGTCCGCACCGACAGGCGAAAGCCATCGGCGGCGGCCATCGTTATCGTATCGCCATCAAATTGCAGCAGCACGCCGGTAAATACCGGGCGGCTTTCATCGGTGGCGGCGGCAAATACCACCTGTTTGATCATGGTGCGCAAAGACTCGGGGTCGAGCTTAATGGCCACGTCGTCATCGGTGGCGCTGACTACGGCCGGAAATTCCTGCGCGTCGATGCCTTTGATGTTGGATTCAAAGCGAGCGCAGCGCAAATTGAGCGTTTGGGTGGATTCATCCAAATCCATGTCGATCCGTTCCGGGGGGAGTGAGTTGATAAAGTCAGCCAGCAAACGGGCCGGTACGGTAATTGCGCCGGGTTGTTCTACTTTGGCGCCAACCCAGCAGTTGATACCGAGTTCAAAATTATTGGCCGACAGTTTGAGCCGGTCGCCATCGGTGGCCAGCAAAACGTTGGATAAAACCGGCAGTGTACTTCGACTTGATACCGCCCGTCCGACAATACTGAGGCCTTTTGCCAAATTTTCTTGTAAACAGGAAACCTTCATGGTATCACCCTTTGCTCGACAGATTTTGTTTTTTGGTTGGGGGCTGAATTTTGCACCATAAATAGTGGTACCAGGCTAAAGTATACAACATTTTGTAGGAGTAGACAAAGAAAAGAGCGATAGAATCAAAAAGGGGCAGAGCTATCTGCCCCTTTGTAAAATCAGGAACTTTACAAGTCTCTTCGATGCGAGTGAAGCAAACTGGCGGCGGCAGCGGTACCCAGAATAACCAGCACCAGCCCGCCAAGCAGCATCATCCCCACCGAAGCCGGCCGGCTGAGCACCGCCCCCGAGGTAGGCAGTTTGGCATCCTGCTCGGTTGGAGCGGCAGCATCCGGCTTGGATGCGGCCATAATTGTGCCGGGCGCCGGCCCCACCAGCGAGACTTCATCGACATCAAAGTTAACTTCAACGTTGGTGGGGAATTTTTTGAGTCCCCGGATAAACAGGGTAATCTGGTTGGTATTGGTGGTGGTTACCGTGCCGGTGATGCGTTCGTAAACCAGCGGGATATCCTCCGGGTAGGGTGCGGTGGAGCCGCGGCGGTTTTGCTCGGTGAGCGGCATCAGGTGCCACGTTTGCACGTTGTCGTAGTTGCCTTCGCCAAAGGGATCAATGCCCCAGTGCATTTCAAACTCGGATTGATTTCTGAGGGCGGGGTCGGCGTCGGTGCGCATAATGGCGTACAGTTCCAGCGCGTATTGGGCGTTGGGCACAACATCAACGGTTTGATAAATAGCAATCACCCGGTCAAGAACATTGGCTTCAACTTCAAATATTTCCATCAACTGGGCGCGCTCGCCGCGCCGAACCGCTTCTGGCCACAATTCTTCGTACCAGCTTGCGTGGGCCCGGCCGTTATCGTAACCTTCCCACTCCGGGGCAACACCATCCTGGTTTACCCAGGACAGCTCAAAATCACCGTTGCGAATCACATTGACCTCGTTGGGCTGTTGGGCCGGTTGAACCTGAGGCTGTTCGCCGCCGGGTTCTGGCGCGAGTTCGGCAACGGTGACTCCCGGTGGGGCGCCGGCAATTTCGGTGAGCTTAACATCCATCTCGGTTGGGTTATCCCAGATGGCCGTATTGAGCAGTTGCACCTGATCGGCATTGCTCTGGGTGATTTGCTGGCCGGTGATTCGATACGTTATTTTGCCGCCTACGGCGGTCACGGATTGCGGGTCAAGATTGCCCACAAACAGCGAGACTTCTCGCTTGTCAGTATCAAACACGCCCACCCGAAAATCGGCCTTGCCGCTGAACAGAATGTTGCTGAGCGAGTCGTACCCCGTCCCGGTACCGGACGCGGTGATCACGGTCCAGCCATCGCTGCGAACCTGTTCATTGTAAGTGAACTTCACTTCTGTGCCGGCGGCAGCGCCTTTGAGCTTGTTAATCTGCTCTACCAACTGCATCACGCTTTCGTCGCCGCCGTTAACGGCCTGCTGCACATTGGGCGAAATCTCAATGACCCGGGCCGCCTGCCATTGGCCGTTTTCATAAAAGCTGATCTGGGTATCCATTTTTATGGGGCCGGGCAATTGGGCCAGCATGAATGTTGTCACCGCCACAGCAACAGCCCCCAGCAGTTTTTCGGCAAAGTTGAGTGAAACCCACGAAGTAAACACCTGTACACCTCCCATCAGGCTTAACGCCTTGTTTACATCCCCGTACAAAACATAATCAGTATGCCCATCATAGCATACCTAACATAATTTTTCAACGTGCGTTTACAGTTTTATTGCGTGTTTGCAGCGGGAGGTGGGCCACCGGGACAAAATTATCTGGCAGTATCCGGCGCTTTGACCGGTGATTTAAAGTCGTAGATGCCGTTTTTGTATTGCCAGCCCAATTGGCAGATATGACAGGTTAAAATATATTCTGCGTGAGCCGGCTGTTCGGTAATGGCGAGGGCGGCTGATTTGCACGACGGGCAGCGAAACAGGCCAGCCGGGCGAGGGGAATCTGCTTTTACGGCCCGGGCCTGCAGAAAAATACTGGGAGTCAACTGCCACAGATTGCCGGTTGGCTGCGCCCAGCTATCCAGCATGACCAACATCGAGGTTGGCAGCAACCGTTTGAGGGCATTGATGCGATAGTGCGACAGGGTTCTGATTTTGGTAACGTGCAGCCCGGCGGCCTCAAATTGGCGGCGCATCCAGGTGGGATGGAAATTGAAATTAAGCTCAACAAATTCAACCGGCTCCGGGTCAAACGGACTCCATTGTTGCAGGCCAAAAAACCAGCGGAAAATTGCCTTGAGATTGAACTTGCTGGCGTGTTCAATAACAGCGATGCCTTGCGGTTGGATAATGCGCTGGATTTCGGCCAGGGCAGCCGGCACATCAACCAGGTGGTGCATCACCCGAACCATAGCCAGCGTGTCAAACAGATTATCTTCAAAGGGCATGTTGTACACATCCGCCACCACGTAGGTGATCCGGTCATCGTGCCCCAGGTATTTTTGGGCTTCTTCCAGTTGCGTCCGGGCATAATCCACCAAAATGATTTGCTCATAACCGCTGTACAACTCGACCAGCCGGCCAAAGCCGGCGCCAATTTCGATCAGACGTTTGCCGTGGGCGGGCAACATTTTCCCCATAGCAATGCGCTCAACCGCGTCTTCGTAGGCCCGGTGATGCGTTTCCCAAAATTCGGTTCGATAATGACTGCCTTCGTAATCACAAACTCGGGGCAAAACAAACTCCTTTGAAAACAGGCTTCGGGAATCAGGAGTCAGGAATTAGGGAAAAACTCAAGCATGTCACCCTGAGCGAAGCGAAGGGTCTCCTGATCGGTTAAACGTTAATTTTCATCCGCTGTTGCGCGGCCACAGGCTGAGTCTATCTCCTGTGAAAACAGGTTGGGTGAGTTTTGTGGGTACGGTGAGTTAGCCAATTGTGGTACGTGTTGCATGATCAATCACTCGCCACCCGCTACTCGCCAAATTATCATTCTTGGTGCAGGGTTGCAGGTTCTTTTTCCCAATAACTACTATATTTAGTATTGCGCCAGCATCTACCTTCTACAGATTGTGTTACACGTCGGTGTTTCACGTGAAACAACCGGTGCTTAATTAATACGCGTTCCTGTCGTTAAAAATCTGGAGGAAGGTGCGAATGATAATCCTGAAATCAAGCGCCAACGACCAGTTCTCGGTGTACCACAAATCGTATTTTGTACGCTCGATAATTGACGTATCGCCCCGCAGGCCATTAATCTGCGCCCAGCCGGTGATCCCGGCTTTCTCCCGATGGCGATCCATATAACGCGGAATAGTCCCTTTGAACTGCTCCACAAACACCGGGCGCTCGGGCCGGGGGCCAACCAGGCTCATATCGCCGACAAGCACGTTGATCAACTGCGGCAACTCATCAATAGAAAAACTGCGCAGATACGCACCCAACCGCGTCCGCCGGTCATCATTGGCCGACGTCCAAATTGGGCCGGTCTGGACTTCGGCATCTTGCCGCATTGATCGAAACTTCAGCATCATAAACCGACGGCCATCCAGTCCCATCCGTTCCTGCGTAAAAAATACCGGGCCTGCCGACTCCAGTTTGATCAATACGGCCAAAAGCATCATCACCGGTGACAGAAAAACCAGTCCAACCCCGCTGCCGGCGATATCAATCACCCGCTTAAGCGTTAACTGCCAGCCGCGCATGGCGGTATCCCGCACAGTGAGCAGCGGCAAGCCTCCCAAATCACCGATGGTCACTTCCTTGGCCATAATTTGAAAAACATCCGGGAAAACCTTAATGGCCACTTTGCCCCGATCACACTTGCTGACGATCTGTAACGTTTCCTGGTGCGAGGCTTCCGGCATGGCGATGATGACCTCTTTTATGCCGTTTTCCGCAATCAGTTCCGGCAACTGATCCGTGTTTCCCAAAACCGGAATATCCTGAATGGCTTTGACTTTTGGCGAGTCATCCACAAAACCAACCACCCGATACCCCAGCTCCGGCGAGCGCAATATCTTTTGCATCACTATCCGGCCCACCTCGCCGGTGCCAACAATGAGCAAATTCTCCTCGCCCCAGTCCCGAGCTTGCAGCGAACGCTGCAACCGGGATTGAACCGCCCGCCCAATTGAGGTGAACAAAATGGTCAGAATCCAGACATAGACCATCATCAAGCGGGGGTAATCCAGTTGATTCTTAAAAAAGAACGAAATAAAGGCAATCGCAATAATGGTGCCGACCGAGGCTGCGCCAAATATCGCGTAAAACTGGTCAACGTAAGATAACGATCGCTGGCGGTGGTAAAGCCGGTAAAAGAAAAAGACAATCAAAATAGAAATCACATGGACCAACGCCATGCCAACATAGTTACTGAACGGCAGAATATTTTCGTAATCTGATCGCAGCCGGAGTTGATAACCGACATAAAAAGCCAACCCGGCCATAAAAAAGTCGATGATTCCCAGAGAAATTGTGAAAATTAATGGCGCTCGTTTTCTCATTCTGCCACCTCGACCGATTTTTGATCGATGTTTTGGCCACCCGGCTGCCTAGCTCCAATTCTAAATTCGGTTAACCATTTCATTATTCTGATGCCAGCCAGGATTAACCCGTGCAGCCAGAACGGGGTACTGGCCGCATAATATTTAAAGTAAAAAATTTCCATAGCCCGATAAAACTCAATTTGCGCCTTACCGCTTGAGCGGCTGGCCGCCCGTTTGACGTGCGTAATCGTAACCGCCGGGTTGTAATAGATTTTCCAGCCATGCAGCTTGATCTGATAAGCCCAGTCAATATCTTCGCCGTACATAAAGTAGGTTTCATCCAACAGGCCGGCCTGAGCAATTGCCTCGCGCCGCACCAGCATAAACGCCCCCACCACCGAGTCAACCTCAATCATCTCGTCCGGGTCGGCAAAGGTCATATTGTACCGGCCAAAAATGCGGCTGCGCGGAAACAACTTTGAAAGGCCAACCATCCGGTAAAAACTGACCGCCGGCGTGGGGAAAGCGCGGCGACAGGCCATATCCAGGCTGCCATCAAGCCGCACCAGTTTGGGGCCGGCGGCCCCGGCCTCCGGGTGGGTTTCCATAAAATCGATCATCCCGGCCAGGCCATCGGCCGGCACCACCGTATCCGGGTTGAGCAGCAATGCAAACCGCGGCGCAGCCTGGCCGGGCGTCCCATCGGCGGCAAAGCCGGCCAGTTTTAAGCCCAAATTGTTGGCATAGGCAAACCCGCCGTTTACCGGGCTGGCAACCAGCCGGGCCTGCGGAAATTCACTGACCACCATCGCCGCGCTGCCATCAGACGAAGCGTTATCGACTACAATCACTTCAAATTCAATAGCGCCTTGTGTCTGGTAGAGCGACTGCAAACAATCTCGCAGCAAATTACAGGTGTTATAGTTAACAATGACAATTGATAAATCTGGCATAATATAAACAGAAAAGACTGAGCCGTGGCCCAGCCTGAGATTACAGGGCAGACACAGTCTCCCCGGATTAAAGGTTACATATCCCGTTTCATCCAGATGAGTGTCTGGGTTTCTTTCAGGCCAAAATCTTTATAGGCTTCCACTGCTTCCGGGTGATAAGTTGGCTGCCGAACCGCAAGCCCCTGGCTACGCCACGTTCGCAAATAGGACAGCGCCCGGGCCACCAGCGGTCGTTCCAGCACCCCGCGCCAGTCCGGGTGAACCGTTAAATCAATCTGATGCGCTTTACGCCACGTACCCGGTTGAATATTGATGGTGGCCACAAACCGATGTCCATCTTCAACCACCCAATGCGCCGCCGGGCCGCTGCCCCACAACCAACTGATGGCGTTGGTGAACTGCTCGTTGCTATTGAGGCGGAAATGCCCCTGCCGGATGGGCCACTCTTTTTGAACCGTCAACGGCGTTGAAACCGAAGCCAGATCGTAGGTGGCGCGGCTGTCACTGAGGTTGTAGTTTCTGTCGCGCAGAATAACGGCCCGGGGCAGCGGCAGCGCTTCGGCAACGATGGGCACGTAAACAGCCGAAAGATGCGTTGTGCCGGAAACCTCTCTAAAATTGAGATTGCGATAGAGCCGCAGCGCCGGTTCGTTGTCGGCGCGCACTTGCAGGGAAACCACCGAGCCGCTGTACTCCTCAACCAGTTCCATCGCGGCGTACATCAGGCTGCGGGCAATGCCCCGCTGTCGATATTTGGCCGACACCGCCAGATTGCTGATTAACCAGCGCCGCGAACCGGCATTGTGCCGGTTGATGGTGATATTGCCCACCACTTTGTTGTCCTCTTCCCAAACAAAGCCCGACAAAAAATCGGTGTGGTCCGGGTTGGCGTACGTCATCCACCACAGCAGGGGCTTGAGGCGGCTGAGCCAGCGCAGCTCGCGCAGGGCGTTTTGGCCGGATTGATCCAGGTCATCGGCAAACGCCTCTTCAATCAAATCGGCCACGGCGCCCAGGTCTTGCACAGGGTCCATTGGCCGTAAGCCAAAGCTATCTTCTTTTTTGAGTTGACTGGCCAAAACCGCCATCTGTGCGGCCCCTACAAATACTTTACACCCTGGAGCGAATGAGCATGCGCCATTCGCCTTTGTGCACAACCTCATCATTTTGATTGAGCACGCGCGCCTCAAAAACCACCAGCCCGCCGCCGAGTTTGGCCATCGGTTTGGTTTCGGTGGCTTTGATGCTCACCAGAATCGTATCGCCAATAAAAACTGGGCGGGTAAACTTCCACGTTAGTTCGCGAAACGCCAGCGTTGTTCCATCGATGAATCCCTGCTGCACGGCCAGCCCGGTGGCAATAGAGGCCACCAGCATGCCGTGCGCCACCCGCTGCCCAAACGGCGAC
>CAYOXS010000080.1:0-8151 GCA_964407935.1 uncultured Caldilineaceae bacterium | reverse complement strand
AGCGCGTCGCTGGCGCCGGTTGAGTCAACCAGATCGGTGGCCATGGCCGGCACGTGGCCGCTGGCATTGGCCGTGGCGTACACCACACCCTCTTCGGCCAGAGTGATGACTGCAATTTCAACACCCCGGGTCACCAACTGCCGGGCCGCGGCAATGGCATCATCTTCATTTTTGATGGTGCACTCAGCCAAAACTTCAGCTTCGGCGATGTTAGGGGTGATCATGTAAATTTTGGGCAGGTGAGGTTTGAGCCGGGGCGCCAACACCGTGGAGGTGGGGTCGGCGCAGACGCGAACTTTGTAGCGCCGGGCAAATCTAAAAACAGTGTTGATGCTCTCCTGCGACAGATTGCTGTCGATGACGACCATGCGCGCTTTTTTGATCAGCTCACGCCGGTCTTCAATCACATTGGGGGTGATGCAGGCCATCACCCGCATATCATCCACGGACATCACCAAATTGCCGTTTTCATCCAGCAGCGCCAGATAGGCCGAGGTATGCCGCAAGTCGGAAATAATACAAAATTCGGTGTTGATGCCCACCTCGGCGGCGTTGTTGAGGATGCGCTTGCCCGAACCGTCCTGCCCAATTGCCGACAGCAGCACAGCCGGCTCGCCCAGGCGGGTCAGGTTGTCGGCCACGTTGCGGGCCACACCTCCCACCGACACGCGCACGTTGCCCGGCGTGCTGGTACCCAGCGTCAACGGAGCGCCGGCCCGGCCTTTGGAATCAATACTGGCCGAACCAATCACCAGCACATACGGTTGAGAAGGAATTGCGTTGGCCATTACCCACCTGTTTTAGCCCAACTACGGTCTGTGCAAACTATACCATAAGTTGACAACCTTGTAAAAAGCGCCAGAGACCGCAACTACTTGTTGACGTTAAACCGGATCACCAGAATATCGCCGTCTTCAACCACGTACTCTTTGCCTTCCAACCGAACCTTGCCCACCGAACGCGCCGCCGCGTTGGAGCCGGCGGCCATCAGGTCAGCGTAGCTGACCACTTCGGCGCGAATAAAGCCGCGGGCCAGATCGGTGTGAATGGTGCCGGCGCACTCCAGCGCCGGCGCGCCGCGATTGGTTTCCCAGGCGCGCACTTCATCCTCGCCCACGGTAAAAAAGACCATCCGGCCCAGCAGATCGTAGCTTTCACGGATAACGCGGGCGGCGCTCAATTCGGTCAGGCCGTACTCGTCCATAAACATGGCCCGGTCGTCGTCGTTGTCCAGTTGGGCGATGTCCATTTCCAGCCGGCCCCGCACCGACGTGACCGCGCTCTTTTTGTGCGGGTAGTCCAGTTGGGGCGGCGCAGCGTCATCGCCCAAATTGAACATCACCAGCAGCGGTTTGGCGCTGAGAAACTGAAAGCCGCGCAGCCGCCGCAATTCATCCTCGGTCAAATCATAGTCGCGGATGGGCAGGCCGTTTTCCACGTGCGGCTTGAGCCGGCTGAGAATATCAAATTCAATTTTGTCATCCTCAAACGTGGGAATAGCTTTGCCCTTTTTCAAGCTGACTTCGAGCCGTTCCAGCCGGTTTTCTATTTTGCTCAAGTCCGACAGCGTCAGTTCGGCGTCGAGAGTGGCCACATCGCGCAGCGGGTCAACCCCGCCCAGTGGATGCGGCACGTTATCGTCCTCAAAAACGCGCACCACGTGCAGCAGCGCGTCGTTGTTGGCCATCGCGTTCATCAGCTCACCGCCGATGCTGGCGCTGCGCGTTTCCCCCTCGGCCTGGCTGCTCAGCCCGGCAATATCGGCGTATTCAACCCGGGCATGGGTGGTTTTTTTGGGAGCGTACATTTTGGTGAGCGCGTCAACCCGGCTGTCCGGCACGTTGACCACCGCCGTATGCACCTGAAATGTGCCGCCGGTGTAGGCCGCTGTGGGCGCGTGGCCGCCGGTGAGCACGTTAAAAATAGTGGTTTTGCCGCTGTTGGGCAGGCCAATAATTCCAATTCGCATGGCGATCCTCGTTTTCTGAAAGAAATGCCCACCAGTCGTTTGGTGGGCCAAATTTCAGTTTATTCTATTTCAGCCGGGCTGATTGGTCAATCTGAGCGGTTAGTTGTCAATGACCACCGGCATGATCATCGGCTGGCGCTGGGTTTCGCTGAAAAGCAGATCAGACAGCGCTTTGCGAATAGCCGTTTGCGGGTCGGTGCCGTTGCGGCGCAGGGCGTTGATCACCTGCTCTTCGGCCCGCTCGATCAAACCCATATTTTCTTTAACGTAGACAAAGCCGCGGGTGATAATCTGCGGCCGGCCCAGCACCTCGCCGGATTTGCCGTTGAGCCGGACAACCGCCAGCACAAAGCCATCCTGCGACAGGATTTCGCGGTCGCGCAGCACCTGCGGGCCAATATCGCCCACGCCGCTGCCATCGACAAACACGTAACCGCCGGGGATGCGCTCGATAAAGCGCGCGCCCTTTTCATCAAACTCCATCACCGCGCCGTTTTCCAGCACAAAAATATTTTCGGCGGGAATACCTTGCTGGCGAGCCAGTTCGGCGTGCGAATGCAGGTGGCGCAGTTCGCCGTGAACCGGAATAAAATATTTCGGTTTGACCAGGTTGAGCAGCAGTTTCAGCTCTTCCTGGCTGGCGTGGCCGCTCACGTGGACATTGCTGCCGCGGTCGTAAATAACCCGCGCGCCGCGTTTGAACAGGTTGTTGATGGCCCGGCCCACAACCTGCTCGTTGCCGGGGATCACCCGCGACGACATCACGACCGTGTCGCCGGGTTTGATGGTGATTTGCTTATGCCGACCGGCGGCCATCCGTCCCAACGCCGCGCTCGGTTCGCCCTGGCTGCCGGTGGCGATAATGGTAATCTGGTGATCGGGCCGGCCTTTGAGCGCCGGCAGATCAACCAGCACGCCGGGCGGCACATCCAGATAGCCCAAATCCTGGGCGCGCTGCACGCTCTCTTCCAGGCTGCGCCCCTCGATGGCCACCACCCGGCTATGACGGGCCGCGGCCTGAATCACCTGCTGCACCCGCGAAATCAGCGAGCCAAACGTAGCCAGAATGACCCGGCCCTTGGCTTCGCGGAAAACCTTGTTCAGCCCTTCGTCCACGGTTTTCTCCGAGGGCGTGAAGCCGGGGTTGTCGGCGTTGGTGCTGTCGCTCATTAATACCAGCACGCCTTCGTGGCCCAGCCGGGCCAGCGCGCCAAAATCGGGCGGCTCACCCCAGGCCGGCGTGTAATCAAATTTAAAGTCGCCGGTGTGAACGATCAGCCCGGACGGCGTACGAATCGCCAGCCCGACGGCATCGGGAATGGAGTGGCAGACGTGGAAAAACTCCACATCAAACAGCCCGCCCAGCGATTTGCGGTCGCCGGCGGCGACAATGTTCAAACTGGCCTGGCTGGCCATCTGGTGTTTGCTGAGTTTCAGCTCGATCAGGCCGGCGGTGAGGCGGGTGGCGTAGATGGGCGCCTGGATTTCGGCCAGCAGATAGGGCAGGCCGCCAATGTGGTCTTCGTGACCGTGGGTCACCACAATGCCGCGCACCCAGTCTTTTTTGTCTTTGAGATAGGTAGTGTAATCGGGAATCACCAGGTCGATGCCGAGCATGTCGTGTTCGGGGAACATCACCCCGGCGTCGATGATGAGCACGTTGCGGCCGTACTCGATGGCCGTCATATTTTTGCCGACCTCCCCCAGGCCGCCCAGGGGTATAATTCTTAATTTATTAGGTGTTGCCATTTTTATTTCCTCCTAGAAATGATTATCAGGCAGTTGTTGAAGTTGATGGAACTCGTTACACAGAGTCACAGGTAGTGGGCGTAGCGGCAACAAAAAACCCCAGCAATGGCCGGGGTTCAGATTCCATTTTATAATCACACATGGCCTACGCTTTTGAAACTTCGAGCGCCACAGGGCCGCTGGGTTTGCGTGATATGGAAAATTCCACCCGGTCACCGGCTAACAAATTTTTAAAGCCGTTTCCGATAATTGACTGGTAGTACACAAAGACATCTTCGTCGGTTCCTGCGTCGATGTAGCCGTATCCTTTGGAAGCATCAAACCATTTCACGGTTCCGGTCAGTCGATTGGACATTGGGGTATACCTCCTTTCCGTGTAGTGAACAGGCAACAAAAAAGCCGCTGGACCAATACTGCATCCCCTGCGGCTTTGCGAAAGACTACCACAAGTATTGAATTCCGTGAAAAATTATACATCTAAAATAGAATTTGTCAAGGATTTTTTATAAAGGTTTTGTTAAAATTTCGTTAAACATTCTAAAACCAGTCACCCGCCGGGATGAATAACGGCGCATCGGCCATGATTTTGTCCAGCCAACTGGCGGTGTCGGCATCGGTGACAAAGCGGCCCAGCCGGCGCGCATCGGCGGCGCTGAGATAGCCGCAAATCACCTGCGTCAGCGTGGCGATGTCGGTTTCAATTTGCGGCGCGGCGTCGCCGGCGGGCCGGGTTTCGGCCCGGCCGTCCACCAGCCGGAAAACAATTGGCGCTTCGTTGGCCGGCAGCAGCGGATCGGTCACTTTGAGCACCCGCTCGCCGGAGACGCCGCGGGTGTAAAAGCGGGTGGTCAGCGCTTTGGGCAAATCGATGATGCGGCCCATTGGCCCGGCGGTAATATGGCACAGATCGTTAAAAATCCAGTGTCGATTTTGCCCGCCCACGGCCACCGGCTGGCGCAGGCTGTAGCGCAGCGGCGTGTCGGCCGGGGCCAAAACCTCAATCACGTCAACATCCTGCCCGGCCAGATAAGCCAGCAGCCCCTGATAAGCGGCCGGCTCGGCGGCAAAAAACTCGCGCAGGTGGAGTACCCGTTCACCGTTGGCTCCGGTTTTGGTCAGGTAAACATAGTAGCCATCGATAAAGCCATCATTCTCAAAAACCACAAGATTTTGCCAGCGCTCCACAATTTTATCCCACCAGGCGTTACTGCGGGTAAACCAGCCGTTGTGCCAGGTAAGCTGGCCCTTGTACACCCCCCGCAGCATCGGCAGATCATCGGGCTGAAACGGCCGCACTTTGCCGGCATCGCCGCTAACGGCAATATTTTTGGGATCGATGGTGTACACGTGCACATCGCTGACGGCGGCGTAGCCAAAGCGCTGATAATATTTGTGCGAAAATGGGAACAACATCGACAAAGCCAGCCCGTCGGCGTGCATATTGGTGATGAGGGTTTGCATCAATTGGGCGGCAATACCGATATTTTGAAACTCCGGCTGCACCGTCACCGCAGCCACCGCGCCCGTGGGCTGCGGCACCCCGCTCAACCACATTTGCACCGGAAACATGGTGGCGGTGCCCACCAGCCGCCCCTGCCAATCAGCCACCAAAATGTGCGATTCGTTGTAGCGCGGGTCTTCTTTAATGCGGGCCAGCAGCAAATCTTTTTGCCCGCCAAAGCCGATGGCCCGTAATTCGGCCACCCGTTCCAACTCGCCGGGCTGCATGGGGCGAATGGTTATATCAGCAACGTTCATTTTGGTTCCCCCTCATGTAACTGTTCCACCAGCTTTTTAACCGCCTCGGCGGCGGTGCGGGCCACCGTTACCAGCGCTTTGTGTTCGTCGCGCACGTATTCATCATCAACAAACGCCGCCAGCGTGCGCTGCCACAGCCCGCCCACGGCGATGATAGGCCGCGGCGCAATCTCGCCCACCTGCACAAAGCTCCACACCAGGGCCATTTCCGACAGCGTGCCAATGCCGCCGGGCATCACCACCACCCCATCGGCGTTATCCACCAGATACAGCAGCCGCTCGCGCAACGTTTGGCATTTAATTTCGGTTTCTACCCACTGATTGGCCGGCATCGGGCGAAACTGCTCAATCTGGGTGCTGGTCACACCGATGACGTGGCCGCCGGCCTCGCGCGCGCCCTGGCTGGCGGCAGACATCACCCCGGAATAACCGCCGGTTTGCACCGTAAAACCGGCCTCGGCCAGCAGCCGGCCCACCGTTCGAGCCGCCTCGTAATTGGCCGTGCCGGGTTTAGGCGCGGCGCTGCCAAAAACGCTGATCACTTTTGGGTTGGCCATTACACGCCTCGCGGGTACGAGCCCAGAACTTTGAAATAGGTGGCGATTTCCTGCAGGTGGTTGAGCGCGTTTTGGCAGCGCTCCTCGGTGATGCTGCCAATAAAATCGATGTAGAAGAAGTACTGCCAGCGTTTGCCCTGCAGCGGCCGGGATTCAATTTTGGTCAGGTCAATGTCGCGCAGGGCGAAAACGGCCAGGCTTTTAAACAGCGAACCGGGCACGTTGTCCATCGCAAAAACAATCGAGGTTTTTGTTTCGCCGCGGGGGGTGATGGGCTGGCGGGCGACGACCACAAAGCGGGTATAATTTTCCGGGTCGTCGTGCATATCGGCCCGGAGAATGTTCATCTGGTAGATTTTGGCCGCCCGTTTGCTGGCGAGCGCCGCGGCGTGGGTGAGGTTTTCCTCGCGCAGCATTTTGACGCTGCTGGCGGTATCGTAGGTGGACACGCGCTCGGCGTGGGGCAGCAGCAGATTCAGGTTGCGCTCGCACTGGGCCAGCGGTTGCGGGTGAGAATACACCTTTTGCACATCGCCAAGCTGTACGCCGGGCAGGGCCAGCAACTGGTGAGCCACGGCGATTTGCGTTTCGCCCACAATCGACAGGTCGTGGCGGAGCAACAGATCGTAGTTGCGGTGAATGCTGCCGGCCAGCGAATTTTCCAGCGGCAAAATGCCGCGGTCAACGCTGCCGTTATTGACCGCCTCAAAAATGTCGTCAAAATCTTTGCACGAAACCGTAGTCACGTCTTCGCCAAAAAAATGAACCGCGGCTTCCTCGCTGTATGAGCCGCGCTGGCCCAAAAACGCCACGCGGAGCGGAGTGTCAGTCATTCTGGAACCTCAATGTTAAGCACTTTGTACGGGTAAATATTGAGCACCCGGGTATCGTAATAGTGAGTGTCGGTAATTTCGGCGGGGTTGTAAATGTGGCGATGGCCATGCACAAAATAGCGCGGTTTGAAAACCCGCATCAACCATAAAAACGCATGAAACCCCACGTGAATCCGATCATCACCGTTATGAATGCCGAAGGGGGGAGAGTGAGCCACAAAAATATCCACATACCGGCCATATCTCAGCTTGTTGATGAGCAATTTGGGCACAATATGGAAAAAAGTGTTGCTCCACATTTCCTGCTGGCTGTATTGAAACTTGCCATCGCGGTAGCGGATAGAGCCTTCCAGCCCGGCTAATAGCAGGTTACTGTTGGTGCGATAGGTTTGGCCGTGAAGATTGAACCCGCCCAACGGCCCGGTCACGCTCGAGCCATCGGACAAAAATTCCCGTTCGGGGTCGTGATTGCCGTGGACGTAAATCAGCGAAACATTTAAAATCGACTGGATGTATTCCAGGTAGTAATAAGGGAGGTCGCCACAACCAATGACCAATTTTACATCGGCGTAACGGGTGGCGATGGAAGGGCTGTATATGTGTTCGACGACCTTATCACTAACAAAAAGGACCTTCACCAGTGTTATGTTCTGTTCCGCGTAAATTCAGGCCATTTTACCACGAAGCCATACCTCTGTCAACGGACATAAAATTGGGGGTCCGAGAATTAGAAGGACAGGGGGGAAAT
The DNA here is from genome assembly GCA_964407935.1 of uncultured Caldilineaceae bacterium. Classification (GTDB taxonomy): domain Bacteria; phylum Chloroflexota; class Anaerolineae; order 4572-78; family J111; genus J095. The sequence goes on along the minus strand of CAYOXS010000080.1, from coordinate 537 downwards.
GGGGGGACACCCCCCACCACCCGGCCTGCGGCGCTTCTCCTAAAATTCTGGACACCCCCAAAATTGGGGTTGTCAGGGTTTTTCCAGTTCAAACTCGCGGTGGATAGCGCGCATGGCGTTATCGGCGTCGCCCTGAGCAATAACCACAGAAATGTTAAATTCGCTGCTGCCCTGGGCAATTGCGATAACGTTGATTCTTTCGCCGCCCAGCGCCCCAAACAGGCGGGCGCTCACGCCGGGCGTGCCCTTCATCCCGGAACCGACCACCGCCAGCACCACCACATTGTCTTCTGACTGAACCGGGTCCAAATCGCGGCGCTCAATCTCGCGGATCATTTCCTGCTCCAGCGATTTGATGACTTTGGCCACATCCGGCGTGGGCACCACAAAACAGATCGACTGCTCCGACGAGGCCTGGCTGATCATCAACACGTTGGTTTCGGTGCGGGCCACGGCGCTGAAGGTGCGCCCGGCCACGCCGGGAATGCCGATCATGCCCGGCCCGGCCACGGTGATCAGGCTCATATTTTTAATGGC
>CAYOXS010000079.1:0-19336 GCA_964407935.1 uncultured Caldilineaceae bacterium | reverse complement strand
GAATTTTGGACAGCAAGGTAAGCGGCAGTAGCCAAAATCTTCGCTCAATAAACATTTGGAAAAAGCAGGTTTAGCTCAGTTTCACTTTATGCTGCATATATATTTAATGTCCTCAGTTGGAATCAATGTGGTCAGTCATCACCTCGGCCTGCACCGCCAGGGACATCAATACGGAGCGGCACAACGGTTGTAACAACGATACCGGGGTAATCAAAACCAGAACAATAATCGGCGTGACTTAATCTGAATGCAAAAGTCTTGACACTTCCTCATTGTTGTGATAGATTCAAATGTAATCACAGGATGACAAGAGGGTGTCAAACCGAAATAAGATGACTGCTCTTGGCGCGATGAAACACGCTCCTAAGTCACTTTCAGGATAGGTTATCAAAGATGATTTTAAATACAACCGTCGATCGTACCAGCCATATCCCCTATTATGTTCAGGTCAAAGAAGCTCTATTGCGACAAATTGACAGTGGCGACTGGCAAAAAGGCACTCAACTGCCCGGTGAACCAGAGTTGTGTCGCATGTTTGATGTCAGTCGCACCGTCATTCGCCAGGCGCTCAAGGAACTGGAATTTGAGGGGCTAATCACTCGGGAAAAAGGCAAAGGTACTTTTGTTGACGAGCCACGGATTGACCAGGGGTTGGCTCAGGAGTTGACCGGGTTTTATCAAGATATGGTTAAGCGAGGCTTAACCCCGGTGACCAAAGTGCTTACGCAAGAATTAACACCGGCCGATGCCAGAGTCGCGTCACGACTGCAAGTGAAAGCTGGGGAACCGGTCATTAAGATTCACCGGTTGCGCGGTGTGGAAAATGAATATATTTTGCTGGACACTACCTACCTGCCCTATGCCATTTGCCCCGAAGTTCTGACGACTGACCTGAGCGCCCAATCCCTGTATGCCTTCCTTGAAGAGAAATTAGGATTAAGGATAGCCCGCGGTCACAGAACTTTGGAAGCTGTACTGGCCAACGAGTATGAAGCCGGTCTGCTTCAAATCAATAAGGGTGATCCCCTCATTTTATTAGACAGCATCGCTTATCTGGATGATGGCCGTCCGATTGAGTATTTTCACGCCCTGCATCGCGGCGGTCGGTCCCGCTTCGAAGTTGACTTGATCCGAATCCAACGTTAAGTACAACTGAAATAAAGAAATGAATTTGGCTATTGACAACCTTGTCAATCTATGATAATATCACTTGTAATTACAGGATGACAGGATAATGAGGTAATGTGTCTGGCGTGACCGCCACTATCGCCATAAGCCAACCAAATCTTTTAAACCAAAATAAAATTTCAAAGGAGATAAAGCAATGACGATGAAAATTGGGATTGACAGCTACTGTTTCCACCGTTTTTTTGGTGAGGTTTACCCGGAACAGGATCAGCCGCCCTTCAGTATGACTCTGGAAGATTTTATTGAGTTTGGTAAAGAACTCAACGTCGATGGCGTCTCGCTGGAATCCTGCTTCATTCCGCAGCGGGAAGATGCCGGCTATATGCAGGGCATCAAAGCAATGCTCGATGACTACGGCATGGATCGTGTTTACGCCTGGGGCCACCCCGATGGTCTGGAAGGCGGCAAAAACGAAGCCGAGTTCGAAGAGATGATCAAGAGCTTTGAATCGGCCAAGAATATGGGCGCTAAAGTGATGCGCGTGGTTGGCAGCAGTCTGATGTTTGTGAAGGAACCTCACCAGCCCCAAATTGACCGCCTGGTCAAAATGTTCAAAGCAGCGATCCCCGTAGCTAAAGATTACGGTATCAAAATGGCCGTAGAAAACCACATTGACTTCACCTCCGATGAAATCCTGCAACTGCTGGAACGGGTTGACTCCCCCTATCTGGGCCTCAACTTTGATACCGGCAATTTCCTGCGCCTGCTCGATGACCCGATTAAGGGTATGGCCAAGCTGGCCAAATACACCTACGCCACCCACATTAAAGACCTCAAAGTACAGCATGGCGTCAGCCCCGATACCTGGTACTTCTTCTCATCCACCCCGGTGGGCGACGGCTATGTTAACAACCGCGCCTTGGCCCAGATGCTCAAGGATGCCGATTATCGGGGCTTCCTGGCCGTGGAAACCGACTTCCTCCACCCCGACTACAACGGCGACGAACACGCCGCCATCCGCCAGAGCGTAGCCGAACTCCGTAAAATCGTCACCGAAATCGGTTAAGGTCAGGGGAGACAAATCGCCATGAAAACAATGAATGTTGCCATTATCGGCACCAAGTTTATGGGCAAAGCCCACAGTAACGCCTGGCTCAACGCCCCCCGCTTTTTTGACATGGGTATTAAGCCGGTGTTGAAAGTAGCCTGTGGCCAGAAAGTCGCCGACCTGCAAGCTTTTGCGGAGCGCTGGGGCTGGGAAGAAACCGAAACTGACTGGCGCAAAGTCATCCAGCGGGATGATGTGGACATCGTTGACATTTCCGTGCCAACCTACATGCACCGCGACATTGCCGTGGCTGCTGCCCAGGCCGGAAAGCATATCTTCTGCGAAAAACCGTTTGCCATCACTGTAGAAGACGCTCGGGCGATGTACGAGGCCGCCGAGGCCGTCGGCGTGATCCACTACGTAAACCACAATTACCGGCGCTGCCCGGCCGTGCGGCTGGCCAAACGGTTGATTGATGAAGGTACCGTCGGCCGGATTTTCCACTGGCGCGGCACCTACCTGCAAGACTGGATTGTTGACCCCAACTTCCCCCTCACCTGGCACCTGCAAAAAGAGACCGCCGGCTCCGGCCCCCACGGCGACCTCAATTCTCACAGTATCGATCTGGCTCGTTATCTGGTGGGCGACATCAAATCGGTTGCGGCGATGATGACCACCTTCATAAAAGAACGCCCACTGCCGGGCGCGGGGGCGGCCACCTTTACCGCCGGCTCCGGCGGCAGCGCCGAAATGGGCCAAGTAACCGTTGACGACGCCTCGTTTATGCTGGCCGAATTTGAAAACGGCGCGCTCGGCACTTTTGAGGCTTCCCGCTTTGCACCGGGCCGCAAAAACTACAATTATTTTGAGATTTACGGCAGCAACGGCAGCATTATCTTCAATCTGGAGCGCATGAATGAGTTGCAACTGTTCCGGCGCGACGATCCCGCCTACGCCCAGGGCTTCCGCACCATCCTTGCCACCGAGGGCGGTCAGCACGACTACGTCGCCGCCTGGTGGCCCCCCGGCCACATCATCGGTTACGAACACGAATTCCATCACGCCGTGGTTGATTTTATGGCCGCCATCGAAACCGGCTCGCCTATCGCCCCCAACTTCTACGACGGGCTGAAAGAAGTCGAGGTTTTGGCTGCTGGCAGCAAATCGGCTGAAACCGGCCAGCGGGTGCAACTGAGCTAAACGCCAATACCTTCTTTACCAGCAGGCCACGGCACTCTCTGGCCTGCCGGTGAAGACAAACTCACTCACAGCGGTTTACGCCCCCACTTGTTAAACAAGAGAGCCAACGTTGGCGCTGGCAGAATATTCTTTGTCGTGCGGTAGCCTGCACAATGGCTGATCTTGGTAGCGAGGGATTGGAGAAGACGATGCAAACTGAACCCATAACCCTGGATGTTGGACAACAGGTTGTTGCCGCCAGGGAACGATCCGAGCGCAGCAAGAAGATGCTGCGAAATTCGGCCATCTACATCATTTTGGGCGGGTTGATTGTGGTGGCGGCGGTGTCCTCGCCAGTCTTTTTGCGAGCGCGAAATATTACCAACCTGCTCAAACAGGCTTCGCTGCTGGGCATGGTTTCCTTGGGGCAGACCTTTGTCATCCTGATTGGCGGAGTTGACCTGTCGGTGGCCTCGGTGATGGCGCTGATGTCGGTGCTGGCGGCCAACCTGATGGGCGGGCAGGATGGGTTGGTGCTGCCGGTGGTGCTGCTCTGTTTGGGGATTGCCACCGGCATCGGCCTGATCAATGGGCTGATGGTGACCAGGCTCAAAATTCCGGCCTTTATCGCCACGCTGGGCACTATTCTGATTGTGCAGGGCATCCGTTTTGTCTACACCGGCGGCGCGCCCAAAGGCTCCATTCCCGAAGGGCTGCGCTTCTGGGGGCGAGGCGACATTGGCGGAGTGCCAACCGCGCTTATCGTCTGGGTGATCTTCATCATCGCGGCGGTGTTGCTACTGCGCCAAACCACTTTTGGCCGGCGGTTGATGGCTGTGGGCGGCAATCCGACCACGTCGCATCTGTCGGGAGTGAGCGTCAACACCATCATTGTTTCGGCCTATATGATTTGTAGCTTTTTGGCCGGGGTAGCCGGCCTGCTGCTGACCGGTTACATTGGCCTGGCCGATAATTGGCTGGGGCGCGGCTATGAACTGGACTCGATTGCGGCGGTGGTGGTCGGCGGCACGCTGCTGGAAGGCGGTCGTGGCGGGGTGATGGGCACGGTAGCCGGCGTGCTGATCATGGTCATCCTGTTCAACCTGGTGTTGCTGCTCAACCTGGATGAAGAAACGCAGCGCATCATCAAAGGGCTGGTCATCATTGGCGCGCTGGCCCTGTACGCCCGGCTGCAAAATCGGGATTAGAAAAAGTGGACAGGATTGCCAAGATTTACAAGAAAAGAAAAAATTCCAGTTAATCCTGTAAATCCTGTCTGATTATTGAAGTTCAGTCAGTTAAATAAAACGAGGAGATATTGGCAACTTGGCGGAAGGCAATATCTCCTCCGAGGGTAGCGTGCTTCGGTGCGTCTGAATAGACGCGCACGCCAGTTTTATTTTAACACAACGGCGTAAACCTGAAAAACGCTTCTCCTCCATCCAAATCAAAGTAGATCGTTTTAGCAAAAAACAGGAGGAAAGATGTCTACCCAATCCAAAAAAGTTTTTTCGTTATTGGTTGCGCTGCTGGCAATTTTGATGCTGGTCGCAGCCTGTGGCGGCGCGCCCACCGCTCAGGAAACTGCCCCCGCCGCCCAGGAAGAAGCAGCGGCGCCCGCTGAAGAACCGGCTGCCGAGGAACCCACCGCCGAAGAAACAACGGCGGAAGAGCCGGCCGCTGCCGCCATCGGCGAAGGCATGGTCGATACCTCGACCTACAAAAAGGATGGCCCATACACGGTCTGCTTCAGCAACGCCTCGGTCTCCAACTCGTGGCGGGTGGCGATGATTGAACACGTGCGCTATGAAGTGGAGCAGTATCCTGAAATCGAGAGCTTCCTCGAAACCGACGCCAATGACGACCCGGCCAAACAGATCAGCGACACCGAAGACCTGCTGACCAAAGGCTGCGATGTGCTGATCATCAGCCCGGCCACGCAAGAAGCGCTGACCCCGGTGGCGGCTAAAGCGATGGAGATGGGCGTGCCGGTTGTCACGCTTGACCGCAACGTCTCCGGCGAAGAGAACTTTGTCTCCTACGTCACCTCCTCCAACTGCGCCATGGGCCGCGAACAGGCCGAATGGCTGGTTGAGACCCTCGGCGGCGAAGGCAACATTGTGCTGCTGTCCGGCATTGCCGGAGCCAGCCCCGCCGAGGAACGGCTGGAGTGCGCCCGCGAGGTCTTTGCCGCCAACCCCGGCATCACCGAACTGGCTCAGGAGTACGCCAACTGGTCGCCGGTGGAAGGCAAACAGATTATGGAAAACTGGCTGCTGCAATTTGACCAGATTGACGGGGTCTGGTCCGACAGCGGCTTGCAGGCCAGCGGCGCAGTGGAAGCCTTTGTTGAAAACGGGCTGGATGTGCCGCCCATCACCGGCGAAGACTTTAACCGTTACCTGAAACAGATGAACGACCTCGGCTTTAACGGCGTGGTCGTCACCTTCCCGGTCAACCAGGGCCGGACGGCGGTCAAAACCGCGCTCGATGTGCTGGCCGGCAAGCCGGTGCAACGCTATGTGGACGTGCCGCGTGACATCATCACCCAGGAGAACCTGGCCGATTACGTCCGCCCTGACCTGCCCGATGACTACTGGGCCGGCTCCGACCCCGAAGTGGCGACCCGCCTGTTTGATGACGCGCAGTTAGCCGCTGCGGCAGAAGAAGCCGAAGCGGCCGCCGAGGAAGAAGAGCCGGCCGCTGCCGCCATCGGCGAAGGCATGGTCGATACCTCGGCCTACAAGAAGGATGGCCCGTACACGGTCTGCTTCAGCAACGCCTCGGTCTCCAACTCGTGGCGGGTGGCGATGATTGAACACGTGCGCTATGAAGTGGAGCAGTATCCTGAAATCGAGAGCTTCCTCGAAACCGACGCCAATGACGACCCGGCCAAACAGATCAGCGACACCGAAGACCTGCTGACCAAAGGCTGCGATGTGCTGATCATCAGCCCGGCCACGCAAGAAGCGCTGACCCCGGTGGCGGCTAAAGCGATGGAGATGGGCGTGCCGGTTGTCACGCTTGACCGCAACGTCTCCGGCGAAGAGAACTTTGTCTCCTACGTCACCTCCTCCAACTGCGCCATGGGCCGCGAACAGGCCGAATGGCTGGTTGAGACCCTCGGCGGCGAAGGCAACATTGTGCTGCTGTCCGGCATTGCCGGAGCCAGCCCCGCCGAGGAACGGCTGGAGTGCGCCCGCGAGGTCTTTGCCGCCAACCCCGGCATCACCGAACTGGCTCAGGAGTACGCCAACTGGTCGCCGGTGGAAGGCAAACAGATTATGGAAAACTGGCTGCTGCAATTTGACCAGATTGACGGGGTCTGGTCCGACAGCGGCTTGCAGGCCAGCGGCGCAGTGGAAGCCTTTGTTGAAAACGGGCTGGATGTGCCGCCCATCACCGGCGAAGACTTTAACCGTTACCTGAAACAGATGAACGACCTCGGCTTTAACGGCGTGGTCGTCACCTTCCCGGTCAACCAGGGCCGGACGGCGGTCAAAACCGCGCTCGATGTGCTGGCCGGCAAGCCGGTGCAACGCTATGTGGACGTGCCGCGTGACATCATCACCCAGGAGAACCTGGCCGATTACGTCCGCCCTGACCTGCCCGATGACTACTGGGCCGGCTCCGACCCCGAAGTGGCCGAGCGCCTGTTCCCGGGCCAGTAAATCGTTAAAAGTTTCCCCTCACCCGGCCCCTCTCCCACTGGGAAAGGGGCCGGGGGTGAGGATTATTCCTCAAAAGGGAGGAGCAAATGGCCAACAACACGGTCGTTGAAATGCGTAACATCGTCAAGACATTTCCCGGCGTGATCGCCCTCAATGGCGCAGACTTCACCTGCCGCGCCGGCGAGGTTCACGCCCTGATGGGCCAGAACGGCGCGGGCAAATCAACCATTATGAAGATTTTGGCAGGCGTGTACCAGCCGGACAGCGGCGAAATCAAGCTGAACGGCCAGCCGGTGCAGATTCACAGCCCGCACCACGCCCAGCAGTTGGGCATCAGCATCATCTACCAGGAGCTGAACCTACTGCCGGATATGAACGTGGCTGAAAACGTCTTTCTGGGGCGGGAGCCGCGCAACCGGCTGGGTTTTGTCGATGCCCGCAAGCTGGAAGCGCAGGCCCAGGAGATACTGCACCGGTTGGGCGTCGATATCAGCCCGCGCACCAAAGTGGGCCGCCTGAGTGTGGCCCAGCAGCAGATGATCGAAATCGCCAAGGCGCTGTCAGTCAATGCCAGCGTGGTGATTATGGATGAGCCGTCGGCGACGCTGGGCGGGCAGGATTTAGAACACGTTTTTGAGGTCATCTCGGCGTTGAAACAGCAGGGCGTGGCGGTCATCTACATTTCCCACCGGCTGGCCGAAATCTACCAGGTGGCCGACTGGGTAACGATCTTCAAGGATGGCGAGGTCATCGCCGACCGCAGCATCAAAGAGCTTGACCGCACCGAACTGGTGCAGATGATGATTGGCCGCAACTTTTCCGAGGTCTTCCCGCCCCGTGGTTCTGCCGTGGGCCAGCCGGTGCTGACCGTGAAGAACCTGCACTGCCAGAACGTGCTGCATGACATCAACCTGACCGTTCACAGCGGCGAAATCGTCGGCATTTCCGGGCTGATTGGGGCCGGGCGCAGCGAACTGGCCCAGGCTATCTTTGGGGCGCGGAAAATCGACAAAGGGCAGGTTGAGATCAACGGCCAGCCGGTCAGCATCAATGGGCCGCGTGACGCGATGCGCTACAGCATCGGTTATCTGCCGGAAAGCCGCAAGGAAGAGGGTTTTGTGACCGGGCAATCGGTCCGGCACAACTCGGCGCTGGCCAGCCTGGACCAGCGGCAGCAGTTCAAGTTTATCAAAAATGGCGCGGAAAAAGAAGCTGTCATTGAGAATGTAAAAAACCTGAATGTCAAAACGCCCGGTATCGACCAGGAAGTGCAGTTTTTGAGCGGCGGCAACCAGCAGAAGGTGGTGCTGGCTAAGTGGCTCATCACCGGCTCGGACCTGCTGATTTTTGATGAGCCAACGCGGGGCATCGACGTGGGGGCCAAGGGTGAAATCTGGAGCCTGATGCGTGAGCTGGCCAATCAGGGCCGGGCCATTCTGATGATCTCATCGGAGTTGCCAGAAGTGATTGGTATGAGCGACCGGATTGTGGTAATGCACAAAGGGCGAATTGCCGGCATCCTGCCCGGCGGCCATGCCACCGAAGAACATGTAATGACACTGGCCACTTACGGCACGGAGGAGGTACAGCATGGCAACTAACGTAACCATCATTAAACCAAAACCGGGCAAACTTCAGCAGTTTTTGCACAACAACACCGAACTGGTCAGAATTTACGGTATCCTGTTATTGATCATCGTCGCCGCGTCCATCGCTTCGCCCGATTTCCGCACGGCGCAAAACCTGTTCAACGTGCTGCGGCAGTCTGTGGCGCTGGGGTTGGTGAGCATTGGGCAAACCATCGTCATTTTGACCGGCGGCATCGACCTGTCCGTGGGTTCGACCATCAGCTTGGTGGCGGTCTACACCTCCGGTCTGATGGCCGGACAGGAGGGCCTCGGCATTATTCTGGGCGTGGTGTTGGCGACACTGGGCGGGGCGCTGCTGGTGGGGGCCGTCAACGCGGCGGTGATTACCCAGTTGCGGGTCACGCCCTTTATCGCCACCCTCAGTGTGGCCTCGATTGTGCAGGGGCTGGTGCTGCTCTACGCCAAAACGCCCAAAGGGGCCATCTCGCCTGAGTTTCGTTACTTTGCCGAGGGGATGGCTGGGCCGGTACCGGTACCGGTCATTTTCCTGGCGCTGTTGCTCATTGCCACATTTGTGATGCTGACCCGGACCGTGTGGGGCCGTTACATCTACGCCACCGGCGGCAGCGAGGTGGTGGCCCGGCTGTCGGGCATCCGCACCAAACTGATCATCTTGTTTGCCTACATGTTTTGCAGCCTCACCGCCGGTCTTTCCGGCCTGTTTCTGACCAGCCGCATGGGCATTGGCGACCCGCAGGTGGGCGGCCTCAACTTTGACCGCTTCGACCTCGACTCGATTGCGGCGGTGCTGATTGGCGGCACGCGGCTGGGCGGCGGCAAGGGTAGCATCATCGGCACCATTGCCGGCGTGCTGATTGTGACCGTGCTGAACAACATCTTTAACCTGACCGGCGTCTCTACCTTTTACCAGTGGATTGTGAAGGGCGTTATCATTCTGGTGGCGGTGGCGGCGTACACGTTTGTGAAGACGGATGAATGAAGATCGTCACTGGTCATTTGTAAGAACCACTGACCAGTAACCAATGACAAATGACGAGCCGGAGGGCTTCTATGACCAAACAATACTTGATCGGTGTTGATCTGGGGACGAGTTCCACTAAAGCGGCGCTGTACACGTTGGATGGAACGCGCATCGCTATGGCCAGCGTCGAGGTGCCGCTCTACCATCCGCGGCCGGGCGTGGTGGAGCAGGAGAACGACGATTTCTACTGGACGGCGGCCAGTACCGTACGGCAGTGCATCGAAGAAAGCGGCATCGACCCGCAGCAAGTAGCAGCCATCGCTCTTGACAGCCAGATGGCCGGTGTCGGCTCGATTGACGAGGATTTTAACCCGGCTACCCGCTTTGACTCGTGGCTGGATATGCGCTGCCGACCCTTCATCGAGCGGATTGATCGCGACCACGGCGACCTGGTGACGCAACTGACCGGCTGCCCGCCCACCTGCGACCACGCCCCCAAGATTATGTGGTGGCAGGCCGAACAGCCCACCGAGTACGCTAAAGTGGCCAAATTTGTGATGCCCTCAACCTATGTGGTCGGCAAAATGGCCGAACTGAAAGCCGATCAGGCTTTTATCGATTACACCTACATCCATTTTTCTGGTCTAAGCGATGCTCAAAACGGCACATGGTCTACCCAACTGTGCGATTTGCTGGGCGTCGATATCAGCACCCTGCCGGAGATTGTAGAGCCGTGGCGCGTGGTGGGCGAAGTGCGTGATGCTGCGGCCAAAGAGTTTGGCCTGGCCCCTGGCACGGTCATCGCTGCCGGCTGTGGCGACACCGCCGCCAACGCGCTGGGCGCGGGCATTGTGCAGCCGGGCATGGTGTTTGATGTCGCCGGAACGGCCTCGGTGCTGGCCAGTTGCACCGACACTTACGTAGCCGATCGGAAAAACCGGGCGCTGCTGACAATGCGCTCGGTCATCCCCGGCGTGTGGAATCCGCTGGCCTACATTGGCGGTGGCGGGCAGGCGCTGCGCTGGTTCCGCGACCAGTTTTACAACAGTTTCCGCGGTCAGGGCCAGGCCGCCACCGCCGAACTGTACGACGCGCTGGGCAGCCTGGCCGAAACCGTAGCCCCCGGCGCGGACGGACTGTTTTTCTCGCCGCACCTGGGCGGGCGCATCTGCCCGGCCACCCCGGAGATGCGCGGCGCGTGGCTCGGCTTCTCATGGGGGCACACGCAGGCTCACTTCTTTCGGGCGGTGCTGGAAAGCGTGGCCTTTGAGTATGCCTACTACCTCAGTATCCTGCGCGAGTTGATTCCCAATCTGTCACTGGTGGAGGCGCGGGCTGTGGGTGGTGGCGCCAGCAGTGGCGTGTGGAACCAGATCAAGGCCGATGTACTGGGCGTGCCCTACCAACGCTTGCAACGGGCCGAATTCGGCACATGGGGCAGCGCGATGATCGCTGGCAAAGCGGTCGGCGTGTTTGATGACCTGGCTGAAGTGGCCGCTGTTCACGCCAAACCCGCCGGCGAGTCGTTCAAGCCGCGCCCGGAACATCAGGCCGTTTATGAGCAGTTAGTCCAAAAATATGTCAATTTGCAAGCCAAACTGCGAGATGTGTTTGTAGAGTTAGATCAATCTTAAGCAGCGCATGTTAAGTCAACGCAAGTTATTTTGAGTGGTTCACTTGTCATTTGTCACTGGCAAAACACAAATGACTGGTGGCAAATGACTAATGACAATTACCTTTAAAGGAGTAACCTAAAAATGGGTCAAACTATAAAAGTCTGTATGGTCGGCGCAGGCCGGGTGGGAAAACTCCACTCCGGCACCATCAAGCAATTTGTCCCCAACGCCACGGTGACGGCACTGGTCGATCCTGCCGAGGCGATGCTCAACCAAACCGGCGATGAGTTCGGCATCGACGGGCGTTTCGCCTCGCTGGAAGAGGCCATCGACAAGGCCGATTTTGATGCGGTGATCATCACCACGCCCACCTTCACCCACCGCTACCTGGCGGTGCTGGCCGGCGACAACGGCAAGCACGTTTTTCTGGAAAAGCCAATGGCAATGACCCTGGCCGAGTGCGACGACATTATAGCCGCCACCGAGCAAAAAGGGCGGGTACTGCAACTGGGTTTTATGCGCCGTTTTGAACCCGAATTTGTAGCCGCCGCCGAACGTATCCAGGCCGGCGAAATTGGCGAGCCGATGCTGATCAAATCGCTGACGCACGGGCCGGGATTGCCGCCAGCCTGGGCCAACGACCTCAAAACATCCAACGGTATGCTGGCTGAAGTCAACAGTCACGATCTCGACGCCGTGCGCTGGCTGATGGGGTCGAACATACAGCGGATGTACGTAGAAACCGCCAACTTCAAGGGCGCGGAACGCGGCGCGACCGCCGAGCATTTTTACGACAATATGCTGGCCAACATCAAGTTTGAGTCCGGGGCATTGGGCAACATCTCTGGCGTTTGCCCCTGCGATTACGGCTACGACGCACGCATGGAGATTGTGGGCAAAAAAGGCATCATGCAGATTGGCTCGATGCAGGGCATGGACGTGGTGGTTTGCATTAACCGCGAGCAGGGGCTGGTGACGCCCATCTATAAACGCTGGCCGGAACGCTTTGCCTGGGGCTATATCTACGAGATTCAGCACTTCGTCGAGTGCATCCAAACCGGACAACCGGCCAAAGTTAGTGGCGAAGATGGCCGCTGGGCTCTGGCCGCGGTGCTGGCCGGCACCAAATCCTTTTTGGAAGAGCGGCCAGTATTGTTGAGTGAGGTGCTGTGATGAGCAACAAACTCATGCAAGCCGCCGTTTACCACGGCCCCAACGACCTACGGGTGGAGCAACGCCCCGTGCCGGGCATCGGGCCGGATGAGGCGCTGCTGAAAGTTGTGAGCGTGGGTATCTGCGGCACTGATTTGCGGATTTTGCATGGCGGGCATCGGATGTACACCGCCGGGGTGCAGCGCATTCCCGGCCACGAGGTGGTGGGCGATATTGTGGCTGTGGGAACAAACGTCAAAGGCATTGAAATTGGGACGCGCGTGTTTGTCTCGCCGAATATGGGATGCGGCCATTGTGACCAGTGCGTCAGCGGCAATAACAACCGCTGCGCCAACTACGATGCCATCGGCATCACCATCGACGGCGCGTTTGCCGAATATATGCGCATCCCGGCGGCAGCAATTATGCAGGGCAACCTCATCCCGTTGGAGCCGGGCACCGATCCGGCCGCGGCGGCGCTGATCGAGCCATTTGCCTGCGTGCTGCGCGGTCAAAACGCCGTGGATGTTCATCTGGGAGATGTGGTGCTGGTAGTCGGTGCGGGGCCAATTGGGGTGATGCACATTATGCTGGCCAAACTGCGCGGCGCGGCGCGGGTCATTGTCAGCGAATTTATGGAGACCCGTTTGCAACAGGCGCTGGCCGCCGGTGCCGACGTAGCTGTCAATCCGCAAAATGAAGATTTGGCCGAGGTAATTGCGCGGGAGAGCGGCGGCAAAGGCGCGGATGTGATCATCGTAGCCGCGCCGGCCCACGCCGCGCAGGAGAGTGCCCTGCAACTGGCGGCCATCGGCGGGCGGATCAACATGTTTGGTGGGCTACCTAAAGACCGCCCTACCATCAATTTCGATTCGAACATTGTCCATTACAAGGAGCTGTACGTTACCGGCACCACCGCGTGCAGCACCAGCGACTGCCGCCAGGCTGCGGCCATTGTTAACTCAGGTCGGCTGGACCTGTCGCCGATTGTCAGCGGGCGTTTCCCGCTTAGCGAGGCAGTGACCGCCTTTGCCCAGGCCGAGGACCGGACTTCGCTTAAAATTGTCATTGAACCGTGAGTAATGGTGAATTGTGATGGATCAACAAAATAGCCAATCAATGATAATGACCGTGACCGGGCCAGTGCCGCCGGAGTCGCTGGGCATTACCGATGCCCACACGCACACCTGGATTGAGGCAGTAACCGGTGCCCGACCCGGCCTGCCCCGGCTGGATGATCAGACCAGCCTTGCCGCCGAACTGATTGAGTACCGCGAATCTGGCGGCGGCAGCCTGGTAGATTGTCAGCCGGGCGGCTGCGGCCGAAATGGCGAAATAATGCGCGAGTTGTCGCGGGCCAGCGGGGTACGGATTGTGGCCTGCACCGGTTTTCATCTGCGGCAATATTACTCCCCCAATGCCTGGATTTACCAGCCCACCACTGCCGTTGAAGACGCAACCGGGTACTTTATTGAAGAAATTACCGTTGGCTTGCAGGAAACCCGTCACCTGCCGCAGCCGGTGCGGGCGGGATTCATCAAAATAGCCTGCGAAGCTGACATCAACCATGTGCCGGCGCAACTCATCGAGGCGGCAGCGCGGGCCGGCGTCGCCACTGGGGTGGCCATTGAAGTGCACACAGAAAAGGGCGCGGATGCCGAAAAAATCGTCCACCGCTTTGATCAGCACGGTTTCCCACTGACCAAACTCATCATTTGCCACATCGACAAGCGGCTCGATTTTGGACTGCACGCTGAACTGGCTGAGGCCGGCGTAACGCTGGAATACGACACCTTTTATCGCGCCAAGTATCAGCCGGAGAAAAACGTGTGGCCGCTACTGGCGCAGATGGTCGCCGCCGGGCTGGGGCATCGCGTGGTCATCGCCACCGATATGGCCGAGGCGTCGATGTGGCGCCGGCTGGGCGGATCGCCGGGGCAAACCGCCTTTACGGGGCAAATTTTGCCGCGTTTGCAAGCACTTGGTTTGGCCAAGGAGACCATTCAGCAACTGATGGGACAGAATATTGCCCATCTGTTGGCGGTGGGTAGCGAGTAACAGGCGGCGAGGTACAGGCACCAAAAACTGCCGTGCCAACTAACCGCCCAGCCAATCTCACGCTATGAACTCTACAAACTCAGTAAATTATTTTGAGGAGATTAATTATGACAAGCGAAAAAGACGCTCCCTTCACCTTCAGAGTCAATATTGCGGACGCTACGCTGGACCCATACGATAACCATATTACGCGCACCCTGTCCTCGATGAAGGGGCAGTATTTTGACACAAAAACTTATGAGGCAATGCTGGCCAAGGATGACCAATTACTGTACGAAGTGTACGAAACCAAACGGCCTGAGATTGCCGGCGAACTGCTCAACGGCCTGAGCATTGTACACCCCGGCAAGATAGGCGATGAATATTTTATGACTAAAGGCCATTTTCATACCGTGCTGGAAACCGCCGAGGTTTACTACTGCCTCAAGGGACAGGGCTATATGGTCATGGAAACGCCCGAAGGCGACTGGTCAGTGGAGGAATTGCGACCGGGGCGGGTACTGTACGTGCCGCCGCGCTGGGCACACCGTTCGGTGAACAGCAGCCTCACCGAGGATTTGGTCACGTTCTTTGTCTATCCCGGCGACGCCGGCCACGATTACGGCACCATCGAGCAGCAGGGCTTCCGCAAACTGGTAGTTGATGACAACGGCCAACCCAAAATCATCGATAACCCCCGTTGGCGCAGCCCGGAAGAACGAAAATGAGCGATTTGAAACGGTGCCGCGTGCTGGTGACGCCGACCTCTTTTGGCCGCGATGACCCGCGGCTGCGAGTTGAACTGGAAGCCGCCGTAGGTGAAGTGATTTACAACCCCACTTCGCGCCCGCTCACCGCCGCCGAACTGGCCAAACTGTTGCCCGGCTGCCACGGCTACATTGCCGGGCTGGATTTTATAGACCGGGCGGCGCTGGCCGCGGCTGACCAACTCAAAGTCATTGCCCGTTACGGGGCCGGAGTAGACCGGGTAGACCTAGATGCAGTGCGGGAAAAAGGGATCATCGTGACCAACACGCCGGGGGCCAACACCGTCTCCGTGGCGGAGCTGGCCATCGGCCTGATGTTGGCAGTAGCGCGTAGCATCCCGCAAGCCAACGCCGCCACCAAAAGCGGCGAGTGGCCCCGGCTGAAAGGCAAATCTTTAGAAGGTAGTGTGGTTGGGTTGGTTGGCTTTGGCGCGATTGGCCGGGCGGTAGCCCGGCGTTTGCAAGGCTTTGACTGCACCATGTTGGCCTACGATCCGTTTCCCAACAAGGGCGCGGCCCAGGCATTGAACGTGAAGTTGCTGCCATTAGCTGAACTGCTGGCGCAAGCGGATTTTGTCTCGTTGCACCTGCCGGCAATGACAGAAACGCGGGGGATGGTTAATGCTGACTTTCTGGCACAAATGAAACCGGGCGCAATTTTGGTTAACACGGCGCGCGGGGAAATCATCAACGAGGCCGACCTGCTGACGGCGCTGCAAAATGGCCATCTGCGCGGCGCGGGGCTGGATGCCTTTGCCAGCGAGCCGCCCGGCGCAGACAATCCGTTGTTGCAACTGCCACAGGTCATTGCCACGCCGCACACCGGCGCACACACCGATGGCGCGACCAACGGTATGGGCTGGGGCGCGCTGCGTAACTTGCTCCCTGCCCTTCGCGGTGAAGAGCCGCCGGATCGGGTTGTTTAATTAAAATGAAAGGCAATTGATTGATGAGCAAAACTGAGACGCTGATAAAAATTGAAGAAATTGGACTGCTGGCGGTGATTCGCGGGCCAAGCCAGGAGTTGACCCTAAAAATGGTTGAGGCGCTGGTGCGGGGCGGGGTCATTGGCATTGAAATCACTTACACCACGCCTAATGCCGCCGAGGTGGTGGCGGCGCTGGACCAACGTTTTGGCGATGAAATTATGCTGGGCATGGGCACTCTCACCCAGCCTGCGCAGGCCGCCGAAGCGCGAGCAGCCGGGGCGCGCTTTCTGGTTAGCCCCCACACCGAACCGGCGCTGGCCAAAGCGATGGTTGCCACCGGGTTGCCGGTGATGATGGGCGCGCTGACCCCCTCGGAGGTGGTGCAGGCCAGCAGCCTGGGCGCGGACGTCATCAAAATATTCCCCGGCTCGCTAGGCGGTCCGAGTTACCTTAAGGCGCTGCGCGGACCATTCCCGGCCATCAAAATGATGCCCACGGGCGGTGTTAGCATAGATAATGTTGCCGACTGGTTTGCCGCTGGTGCAGTTGCTGTTGGGGCCGGCGGTGAACTCTGTCCTACCGCTTGGGCCAAAGAGGGACGCTTTGAAGATATTACCCAACGTGCGCGCGAATTTGTGGCCGCCGTGCAAGCAGTAAAGCAAAAATCAGGTTGATAATGTTTTTAGGAGAATTCAAATGGCTGACCACAAAATTGTAAACAAAAAAGTCCCGACGTTTTATTTCGTCGGTGTTACAACCGGCAAATCATCAATTATGAAGGTGTTTCCGTTGTGGATGGAAGTACTGGGCCGGCCTGAGGTGGTGATTGAAGGCATTGACCACCCCATCCACGATGAGCCAGAAGCGTACCGGGCTACGGTGGCTCAAATCAAGCACGATCCGCTCTCGCTGGGCGCGCTGGTAACAACCCACAAGATGGATGTGTACGCCGCCGCAACCGATATGTTTGAATATTTTGACCCCTACGCCCAAATTACCCACGAGATTTCTTCTATTTCCAAACTTGACGGGCGATTGGAGGGGCATGCCAAAGACCCAATCACTGCCGGGTTGAGTTTGGATGCAATCATTAACAAAGACTATTTTGGGCGCACTGGCGGGCACATTCTGATGTTTGGCGCTGGTGGGTCCTCGGTGGCGACGGTACTGCACCTGATTAACAAAAAAGACAAAGCTGACCGACCCGATAAAGTGGTGGTGATCAATCGTTCCCAGCCGCGGCTGGATCATATGCGCCAAATGGTGGCGCAGGTTGAAACTGATATTCACATTGAGTACATTCTAAACAGCGATCCCCGCCGCAATGATAAAATTATGGCCGAGATGCCGGAAGGAAGTATTGTAATCAACGCCACCGGTATGGGCAAAGATATCCCCGGCTCGCCCATTACAGATGCCGGTCTTTTCCCAAAAAATGGCGTTGCCTGGGAGTTTAACTATCGCGGCGAGTTGGATTTTATGCACCAGGCGCTGCGGCAGGTTGATTCCCGTAATGTGACCGTGGAAGATGGCTGGGTCTATTTCCTGCACGGCTGGTCGCAGGTAGTGGCGCAGGTACTGCACATAGAACTGAACGACGAGTTGTTTGCCAAGCTAGATGAAGCGGCGATGAGTACTCGCAAATAAATTAAGAGGGCAGGAGTCAGGGATCAGGAGTTAGGGAAAAGCTAGGTCCTGATCCCCAGTCCCTAAATCCTATTATCAAAGGAGATGAATCTATGAAAGCGCGTTTGGTTCCGGTTTATTTTGACCCCGGCCGTGACGCCGATTTTGATACTCAACTGGCAGCGCTCCGCGGCCTGCTGGCTGATGATGTTGAATTCCTCGCGCCAGTGGCGCTGGGGAAACCTCTACCAGAAGCCGAGGCGGTGGTTTTTCCGCAATTTCTGGGCGAAGCCTACCGGCAGGTGGAGAACTTTAAAAAGATCGATGTTCCAATTTTAATCATCACCTCGGAATTTGGCACGCTATCGATGTGGGACTGGGAAATTGCCGGCTACCTCAAAGCGGAGGGGGTGGAGACGATCGCCCCGTACAACATCGAGCAGACCAAAAAGATTTGCCGGGGATTGGCCGTCAAACGGGAGTTGCAACAAACCAAATTTCTGGTATTTCAGGATAATCCGGGTGAGGGGTTTCAGGCCAGTATCTTCAAGCGCTTTTACTGGTGGGAAGATGAATGCACCCAGCGGATGATGGACAAATTCGGCATCACCCTACTGAAAAAGAGCTTTAAGGAATTTGGGGCCAAAGCCAAACAAATCCCCGATACCGAGGCCAAAGCTGTGTGGAACAATATGCCCTACGCCACGGCTGGCGTGCCGGACCGGGGCCTCAACAGCGCCATCAAAGTGTACCTGGCTATCAAACAGGAACTCGACGCCGATGAGAACATTCGCAGCGTGGGGATTAACTGCCTCAATGAGTCTCACTACTCCGACACCACACCCTGTCTGGCCTGGAATATGCTGTATGAAGAGCGGGGTCTCATCTGGGGGTGCGAAGGCGATACAGTTTCGATGCTGACCAAGTACATCCTGCACAAATCGCTTGGCACACCAATTATGATGACCAACCTTTACCCATTTTTGATGGGCCAAGCAGCGCTGAAACACGAACGCATCCCCGATTTCCCGGCAGTGGATGAGCCTGAGAATCACATTCTGGTGGCTCACTGTGGCTATTTGGGTGTGCTGCCGCAATCCTTTTCCACCGAGTGGACGCTGAAACCAAAGGTGCTGGCCATTGTGGATAACAACGCCACGGCGATTGATGCTCGCTTGCCGATCGGCCCGATGACGTTAGCCAAGCTCGACCCGACTTTAAACAAAATCACCGTTGCCGAAGGCGGCCTGACCGGTTACGCCCAATATCCCAATTCCGATTGCTTGAACGGCGGCGTTATCAAGGTTGCGGACGGGCACAAGCTGATGAACACGCTCAGCTCACATCACTACTTGCTCATGACCGGACACAATCTGGTTGATATTCAATTCTTGGCGAAAATTTTCAAGTTCGACGTTGAAATAATTTAGTGTTGTAGATAACCTTTTCCGTCGGGGTTAAACGCTTTGTTAACTGCTTGTTGATAAGTTGGATTTGCTGAAGGATATTAAGGAATTGATACGAAGAGATTATATTTGTTGTTAGCTATTTTGGGTTGGCTCAATAGGGAAAACAAGGAGGTGCCAGGAGCAAAGAAAGCGTAGTTTAAGCT
>CAYOXS010000078.1:0-19345 GCA_964407935.1 uncultured Caldilineaceae bacterium | reverse complement strand
AGCTGGTCGTATTTGGTGCGCTTTTGCGGGTCGCCCAATACCTCGTAGGCCTCGTTGATCTCTTTGAACTTCTCTTCAGCGCGGCTGTCATCTTTGTTGACGTCGGGGTGATACTGGCGGGCCAGTTTGCGATAGGCACTTTTTATTTCTTTTTCGCTGGCGTTTTTATTGACGCCCAGGATTTTGTAATAATCTCGGTAGTCCACGGGCAAGCCTCCACAAATAAATTATGGCACATTCCGGGGCGCGGGTAAAATTTACGCGGCCACAATCACTTTGGCCGGCCGCAGCAGTTTTTCGCCGAGCGTGTAGCCGGCTTCGATCTCTTCGATAATTGTATTGGCCTCGGCAGGGGCCGAGACCGTGGCCAGCGCTTCGTGCCACTGCGGGTCAAACGGCCGGCCCACTGTTTCAATGCGGCTGACGCCTTCGGCGGCCAGCATACGTTCAAGTTCGCGCCGGGTCAGCTCGATGCCTTGCCGCAGCGGTTCGGCCTGGCCGGGGTGATGGTTCAGCGCCCGGGCCAGGTTGTCGATGACCGGCAGCACCAGCCGCAGCAGCCGTTCCCGTTCCACGGCGATGGCCTCTTCGGCGCGGCGGGTTTGTCGCTTGCGAAAATTGTCCATATCGGCCTGCTGCCGCCGGGCCAGCGCCTCCCAATCGACGGCGGGTTCTGCCGCGGCCGGTTTGGGGTTGACCGGTCCATCGGCCACCGCTGCCGCCACCGGTGTATGATTATTGTATGCTTCAACAACCCGCACCGGTATCCGGTGGGCTGAACGTCGATCTTGAAATTGATGCATGGGTATCCCTCCAGGTCTGTGCCTGTTATCCATCCCAAGATACGACGGTTGTATTAGATTGCCGCTAGAACTTTGCTAGATTTATGTTAGCGGGCTAATCCAGATCGCTGCCGCGTTTCAGGGCGTTATCGCCAAAGCGCTCGCGGATCTGGTCGAGCGTTTGCTGGAGCTGCTCGTCGGCCTGGCGGTCGGGAGTGTCCCACAGGCCCAACTGGTGGGCCGGAGCGTTAAAATTGCTCACCCCCACCCCGATCAGCCGCACCCGTTTGCCGGGCGGCCACACTTTTTCAAACAGCTCCAGCGCGGCGGCGAAAATCTCGCTGTCTAAATTGGTGGGGTGGGCCAGCGTAGACTGCCGGGTGAGGGTGGTGAAATCGGCCCAGCGAATTTTAAGCTTGACCGTGCTCCCACTCAGATTATCGCGCCGCAACCGCCAGCCGACCTGCTCGCAATGTTTGCGCAGCGTGTGCTTGAGCGATTCCGCGCTGTTGATGTCGCGGGCAAAGGTGGTTTCCTGGCTCACCGATTTGGCTTCGTGTTCGGTTTCAACGGGCCGGTCGTCGCTGCCGCGCGCCCGCAGGGCCAGTTCGTGGCCGTGTTTGCCAAAGCGGCGGGCCAGGTCGGCTTGGGGCCAGCGGGCCACCGCCCCGATGGTGGTCAGCCCCAGTTCGGCCAGTTTGGCGGCGGTTTTTGGCCCTACCCCCCACAATTCGGCTACCGGCAGCGGGGCCAGAAAGGCGGCTTCGTGGCCGGGGGGCACCACGGTGATGGCGTTGGGCGTGCCGCCGCCGTGGGTTCGGGCCGATGACTTGCCGATGTTGTTGGCAATTTTGGCCACCAGTTTGTTGGCTGCCACCCCAATGGAGCAGGGCAGCCCCAGCTCGGTTTTGATTGTTGCCTGCAGCCGGCGGGCAATCGTTTCGGGCGGATCGGGCAGGTCGGTTACATCCAGAAATGCTTCGTCAATGGAAATTTGCTCAACCAGCGGGGTCAGGTTGTGCAGCTGGTCCATCACCTGCTGCGAGACCGTGTGGTACAACTTGTGGTGCGAGGGCACAATCAGCAAATTGGGGCACAGGCGCACGGCGCGGGCCATCGGCATGGCGGAGTGGATGCCGTATTGGCGAGCCGCGTAGCTGCAACTGGCAACCACGCCCCGTTCGTCGGGCTGGCCGCCCACGGCAAAGGGTTTGCCGGCCAGCGCGGGATGGCGCTGCTCTTCTACGGCGCAAAAAAAGGCGTCCAGATCAAGGTGCAAAATTTTTCGAGGCATCGAGTGTTGCCCGCCCGGCTAAAAGAATGGACGGCTACTGCATTAGCGCGGCGCCGGCCTGCTGCACGGTGCGCAATAAAGTGAGCAGTTGCGCCGCCGGGTCTGCGCTGCCCACCAGCGCCCGGTAGGGTAGAACCGCGCCGGTAAACGTGGCCGTGTGCCAGTACGCGCCGTGTGGCAGTTGGGTGTTGGCCAAGCCATCCGGCAGCGGGTAGGCGGTGATGTAAAAATAAGGTTCGGGGATGCCGTCATCGCCGGGAGCAAAGCCAAAGTTCATCTGCTCATCGGCGTACTCGGCGTTGGCCGGCTCCTGGCCGGGCACCAGCCGGCCGCTAAACCAGAGCAGCGCCAGATCAAAGTGATGGGGCCAGAGCTGCACCGGGCTTGTTTCCTGCCGCAATTCCCCTTTGAAACGCCTGAAAACGGCATCGATTTGGGACAACGCGCGCCAGTACGCTTCTACGTGGGCCTTATTGTAGGTGCTGGCGGCTGTCTCGGCAAACAGATCGCGGCCAATGGCGGCCTCAATTCCCAGCGCCTTGAGCGCCGCCAGCGTTTCATCGTAAAAGCGCGCCGGCGACTGGCCGGACAGCGGCCGGTGGCACTGATAGCCGTGGTGGGTGGAAATAATTAGATGATGCCGGGTCAGGTCCAGCAGCACCTCAAAAATTTTGTCATCGGCCCAAATGGGGCCGGTGGTTAAGCCGGTGGCCGTGGCAAACAGGCTGGCGTGATACCAGTGTTTTTGTTGGGGCAGGAGGGTTTGCCGGATTTTGCCGACCAGCCGGCTGTAAATGTGGAGCGTGTCCAGCGTGGGTGTGATCTCAGCCAGCGACAGCGCGGGAAAATTAAAAACAGCCATGTTGTCCTCCTTTGGTTGGCATGCTGTTGGGCAATTCCAAAAAATAATTGGCCGGTGAACTGCCTTAACTGCAAAATATAACAGGCAAACAACGGTATGATTAGGACGTGGAGTGGGGCAGAAAACTTACAAATCGACTGTGGCGCGGTGGGGGACGTTCATTGAGTATACCGCACCGGCCCCGTTTTGCGAAATTGAATGGGTGATGGGGCTAACGGCAAATGAGCAGCGGCAGCGGCGATTCGCGCAGCACGCGGTCAACTACGCTGCCCAGCACTACTTCCAGCACCGGCCGAAAGCCGTAGCCGCCCATCACAATCGCGTCGCAGGCGTAGTTGGCGGCGGTGGTTAAAATGGCATCGGCCACATCGCCGGTTTCGGTGACCAGCGTTGGCGACGCACCCTGGCTTTCCAGATATTTTTTTGCCTGAACCAGCGTTTCGCCGGGATTGGCCGGGTTGATTACGGTTAATACAACCAGCTCCAGTTTTACCTTTGTGGCCAGGTAGGCCGACACAAACAGCGCTTCCTGAGCTTTGGGGCTGCCGTCGAAGGCCACCAGTACCCGGTTGATGGCGTTGACCGGGCCGGGCACAGCCAGCACCGGCCGCGGGCAGCGATGCAGCAGCGTCCGAAAACCGGAACTCAACCGCTGTAACGGCCCCGGCCCCGGTGGGTGTGCCAGATGCACCACCACCAAATCGGCAAAGCGCGCCCGGTCAACAATTACCCGGCTGATCGTTCCTGTTTCAACCGCAAAATGGCTTGGGATGCCGGCATGGCGGCAACGCGCCATAAATTCGGCTTCTACCTGGCGACCGGCTTCAACCTGCTCCGGTGCGCCCACCACGTGCAGCCCGTAAAGCTGGCCTTTTTCGTGCCGGGCGATGGTCAGCGCAAAATCAACCGCGCTCCAACTGGCCGGCGCGCCGCTGATGGGCGTAAGAATGTTGGCAAACAGGCGGTCATTGGGCCTGAAATCAAGCCATTCGCGCCGCCACTGGCCGGGCGATGGCCCGGCAGCCAGCGCCGCCGGCGTAATGGCTCCCAGCAGCATCTCTTCAACTTTGCCCAGAGTGCTGCTGACCCGTTCGCTCTGGCTGGCCACAAAATCGTTGGCCGCGGCAATAAAATCGATGTCCCAACCCATTTTAACCGCTAATTCGCTGCGATGCTGAAAAATCCACACATACAGATCGGTTTCGGTGCGGCCGGGAAAGTCGCGCAGAATGCCGCGCTCGCGGATCACCCCGACAACCGGCAGGTAGATGTCATCGGCCCAGCGCCGCACGGCTTCGGCATAAGGCAGATCGCTGCCGCTGTCCCGGTTCAAAATTTCGTGATAGGCCGCAATTTGCATTTCCAGCACCCAGTAACGGCCGGGGGTAGTCATTTGAAAATTCGCGCCGGGCAAAATGTGGTCCAGATGGGTTTTTTCCAGAAAATCGGCGTACTCGGCTTTGATGATAATATCATCCGGCGTGTCGGTGGGGGCCAACGACACTTTGGCCCGAAACTCGGTGACGTAAGCCTCGATGCCGGGCGCGCCCAGTTCTTTGGCCACCGATACCCGGTGATTGCCATCAACTACAAAATAAACCTGGCCAATTTTGTACAACTCCACCGGCGGCAGGCCGCTGCTTTCCAGCGCGGCGGCTTTAACGCTGGCCCAGCGCTCGCTGTTGTTATCGCGGCGGGGCAAAAAATTGCGGTTAAAATCGTGGTAGCGGCCCACGCTGCCCACAATGGCGTCCAGCGGCACATCCCTCACCCCCAGCGAATTGCCGCCTTCCAGCCGGAACCTGCGGCGAATTTCCTCAAACGACAGCAAATCGATAGACTGGCCGGTGACTGTGGCCAGAATATCCTGCATCGCGGCCCGGCGGCGGGCGCGTCTGAAATCTTCTAATGAGGCCGGATAATAGAGTGAGTTCTCTGCCATTTTTGATTGGGGTTTAGGTGCTCAAATTTTTTATGCTACAATTAATGCAGGTAGCCAGATGAACAGTAATATAAATCAACCCAAACTCCCGTGCAAAGTTGAACCCTTTCAGTGGGCCGGCCCGGATGACTGGCTTTTTGCTGAAACCGGACTGGTTCACTGCGCCAGTATTCCGCCCCAGGCCACGGCCGCGCAGCCCGCGCCGCTGGTGGTGATGGTCCACGGCTGGGCCGGCGATGAAAGCTCGATGTGGATTTTTAAGCAAACGCTGCCAGCCAGTGCGGCGATCATTGCCCCGCGCGCGCCGCTAAACCTTGACAGCGGCTTTGCCTGGTTCAGCTACAACGGCTCGCGGGCTGCGCCGGAGCGCGCTTCGCTGGCCCGCGGGGTGAACACGCTGGAGCGCTTTCTCGACAGCCTGCCGCGCCACTACCCGGTTGACCCCGACCGGCTCATTTTGATGGGCTTTAGCCAGGGGGCGATGACCATTAATGCGTTTGTGTACGCCAACCCGGACCGGGCCATCGGCGTGGCGTCGCTGGCCGGCGCGTTTCCGCCGGTGATCGATGGCGAGCCGTATTCCAACTGGCTGGCCGGGCTGCCGGTATTTGTGGCGCACGGCACCCGCGATGAGATCATCCCCGTCGATTCGGCGCGCGAAACCCGCGATATTTACCGGGCTTTGGGCGCAGATGTAACCTACGGCGAATATCCCACCGGCCACAAAATGCATGCGCAGGGCTTGCAGGATTTAAAGCGGTGGCTGGCCATGTTTTTTGTGGACGCGTAGCCGATGACGGTCAACGGCACCAGAGAAGCTTTTATCAAAGAACTGGAGCGGGGCAGCGCCGGGTTAAATCTGGCCCGGGCCGCGTTTTTAATGGCCGTCTACCTGGGCGAGCCGCTCAACGTGAACGACTACCTGGCCCGGCTGGATACCATGGCTCGGCCGCTACAAGCGGCCATGCAGGCCGAAACTTCACCTCAGGACAGACTTACCCTGCTCAACAACTACCTGTTTGAGCAGCAGGGCTTTGCCGGCAACACCCAGGATTATTACCGGCCGGAAAACTCGTTTTTAAACCGGGTGCTCGATGATTTAACCGGCATCCCCATCACCCTGAGTGTCATTTATCTGGAAGTGGGCTGGCGGCTGGGGCTGCCGCTGTGGGGCATTGCCATGCCGCGCCATTTTATTGTGGGCTACGGCTCGCGGGAGTCGCCCACATATGTGGATGTGTTTAACCGCGGGCAGGTGCTGTCGCTCAACGATTGCCTGGAAATTGTCAATGTTGACCCCATCAATGGCGACACGTTTCGGCGCAAGTTTTTAAAGCCGGCCACACCCAGAGAAATTCTGCTCCGCATGCTGCTCAATCTCAAGCAAATTTACTTCAATAACAAGGATTGGGCGCAGGCATACAACACCGTCGAGCTGTTGACACTGATCAACCCGACGCAGGTTGCGGAAGTTAAAGACCTTGGCCTGCTGGCACTGCACCTGAACCGCTTGCAGGACGCCCTCTTTTACCTCAAACGCTTCCTTTTTTTAGCCCCCCACCAACAAGACATCGACTGGATTAAAGAACGGGTCGAATTAATTGAAGAGCGGTTATTGCAATTGAATTGAGCGCGGCGGCGTGCAATTCTGCGATAACCTTAATATAATGTTAAGTACATTAAGAAAGTGCGGCCGGGTCAGGAATCTCCCGCCCTAACTCCAATACTTTTCAAATAGGGGCGTCCGCCATGTCATTCTGAGGCCGCAGGCCGAAGAATCTCCTGGTTATTGGTTTAATTGGCTGCCAGGTGGAGAGATTCTTCGCTTCGCTCAGAATGACATAATTGTTATTTGAAAAGTATTGACTCTGACTCCTGATTCCTGAATCCTGACCCCTGAAGCCTATTTTTAAAGGAGGTCTCATGGCCAGTATTTCTGCGGAATTGGAAGCAAAGATTCAATCCGCGCCGGCAGACACGTTTGATTTAATTGTCAAAACGCGGGGCGATGCCGGGCCGCGCCTGGATTGGTTTTCGGCGCACGGCATCAAGGTGACGCGGCAGTTTCGGTTAACGCCGGGCGTGGCAGTAACCTGCACCGGAACCGCTGCCCAGCAACTCTTGGCACCTGATTGGATTGTATCTGTTGAATTGGACCAGCCGGTATCGGCATTTTAGCACAGAGAGGGTGAATCATGTCCAGAATTGCCTCAGATTTAATGAAACAAATGAACGCGCTGCCAAACCAGGAGCCAATCCCGGTGATTGTGCGCCGCAAGGCCGGCTTTTTTACGGCGCAGGCGGTGTTACCCAGTTCGGCCACGGTAGACAAAGCCTTTAACCTGATTCCGGGCGAGGCGTTAAAATTAACTTCTGCCGAAATTGAAGAGGTGAGCAAACACGAGGCCATCGAACAAATCTGGCCGGATTTGCCGGTGCAGGCCTGGCTCGATGTCTCGGTGCCCAGGTTGCGAGCGCCGCAGGTTTGGGCCGCCGGTTTTAAAGGGACGGGTATCCGGCTGGCGATTGTCGATACCGGCATCGACGCGGCTCACCCCGATTTTGCCGGGCGAATCAAGGCCTCAAAAAGTTTTGTGGATAACACCCCCGCCGATGAAAACGGCCACGGCACCCATGTGGCCAGTATTTCTGCCGGCAGCGGGGCCAAATCTGGCGGCAAATATGTGGGCGTTGCCTCAGGGGCCGAGCTATATATTGCCAAAGTGCTCGATGGTAACGGCAGCGGTTCGATGAGCGGGGTGATGGCCGGGATTGAATGGGCGGTGCTGGAGCAAAAAGTGCAGGTGATCAACCTGTCGCTGGGCAGCAGCGGCAGTTGCGATGGCACCGACGCGCTGTCAACATTGTGCGATGAGGCAGTAACGCAGATGGGGGTAGTGCTGTGCGTGGCCGCCGGCAACGAAGGGCCGGCCGCCCGCACGGTTGGCTCGCCGGGGTGCGCCCGGCAGGTCATCACCATTGGCGCGATCAACGACACCGACCAGATGGCCAGTTTTTCATCGCGCGGCCCCACCGCCGATGGCCGCGAAAAACCGGATATTGTGTTCCCCGGCGTGGGCATTGTCGCCGCGCAAGCGGCCGGCACGCAGCTTGGCCCGGTGGTTGCCGATGGCTATATTTCGCTGAACGGCACCAGCATGGCCACGCCGCACGCTTCGGGGGTGGCGGCGTTGATGCTGCAAGCGAACCCGGCCTTAAAACCGGCGCAGATTAAAGAAATGCTACTGCGGACGGCAATCAATTTGGGGTTCCCGGCCAACGATCAGGGCAAAGGCCGGGGCGATGCCTACGCGGCCTACCTCAAAGCGGTTGAGGCCGGGCAGCCTGCGCCCACGCCGGAGCCGACCCCCTCGCCAACACCGGAACCAACTCCTGCGCCCACACCGGAGCCGACGCCGCAGCCATCGCCGCCCGGCTGTTTGGGCAGTGTGGCCAGCCTGTTTAGCCGCAAGTAACAAAAAATAAAAGTGACCGGCACTTATTCACCGTGCCGGTCACTCGTTGTGCGTCTCACCGCTGGTTTTTACAGCCCCTGCGTTAAAATATCAAGGGCGCGGCTCACTTTGCCTTCGGCCTTCCAGTAATCAAACTTGGTGGTGTTGAGGTGCTCGGCGATGCCGCCCATTTGCCGCACCTGTTCCAGCATGCTGTCCGGGCCGCCGGGCAGTTCGGTGGTTTTGCCATCCCACAGCACAATCAACCGCATCCGGTCGATGCCAAAAACCAGCGCCGTGTAGAGCGCCCAGCGCTCGTTGCGGGCGTACACGTTATCACCGGTTTTGACCGGCCCCAGGTGATCGGCTTGCAGCCGGATGGCAATATCGCTGTTGTTGCGCAACGCGTAGTAGCGTTCCACCCATTTGTCGCCGGCGTAACTGATGGCCTCTTTAATGTAGTAGGCTTCGTCGTAGGGCAGGTGGATGTCGGCCCGAATGCCGCGGGCCAGACATGCTTCTAAAAAGATGATGTCGCCGCCGGCAGAGACGCCGGGGGCAATGGCCAGGTCATTTTTGCCGGCCTTGAATTTGTCGAGCGCCTTGTCAATCCGCTCCCGCACTTCTTTTTCCATCGCCGGCGGAAAACGGGTTTCGGCCACGCCGGG
Organism: uncultured Caldilineaceae bacterium; assembly: GCA_964407935.1. GTDB lineage: Bacteria > Chloroflexota > Anaerolineae > 4572-78 > J111 > J095. The sequence continues at coordinate 10,342 of CAYOXS010000078.1, read as the reverse complement.
TTTGTCGAGCGGATGGCCGGCAAACAAAAACACCTGTCCCGGCGCTTGCGGGCCGCTCGAGTCTTCGCCCTCTTCGGTTGATTTGATGCGGTTGATTTCCTCTTGCAGCACGTCCATACCGGCTGCCACAAATTCGGGCCGAAAGTTTAGCGACTTCAGCAGTTCGAGCTGGCCCAGCGACGTTTTGAGGTTGTAAACATTTTTGCGCGCCGCGGTGAGCGCCTTGCGGTAAGCCCGCGTGACCTTGTCCGGCGAATCGGCGATGCTTACCTGGAGTTCGGCCAGCGAGACCAGCGCCCAGTAATCGGTGGTGTTGTGCTGGGTGTTGTTTTCCAGGGCAAAGTGGATAGCGCCCTTGAGTTTGGGCAGGTTTTCGCGGGTGGCCTGCACATCGGGGTCGTCAACCACGTTGTAGGTTGTGGACAGGTAATCTATCAGCACCGAGCCGGTTAAGGCGTTGATGCCGGGATAGTAGTTGTTTTGGTCGAGCCGGTAGCCATCGAGGTAGGTGTTGACCGATTTGACCAGCCAGTGCGCCGAGGCGAACGCTTCGTCGAGCCGGGTTTTATCGTCGGTTACGTCTTCCCAGGTTTCCATCCACATTTGTTTGTAGATGCGGCCCAGATAACTGGCGGCTTCAATATCATTGGGATTATCCTGCAACAGCCGTTCCAGCTTAACAATGGCTTCGTCGGTGCGGCCCAGCCGGTTCAGATGAAACGCCTCTTCTCGCCGAAAGGAGTTGTTGCGTGGATTGATGCTGAGGCCGTGCCGGTACTGTTGCAGGGCCAGCTCAAAGCGGCCCATGCCCCGCAAAGCGCGGCCGGCTTCGCTGATGGCTTCTTCTTTGATGAGCGGGTTGCTGATCTCTTCGGTCAGCAGCAGCACATCGCCAATCCGTTTTTGGCGCTGGGCGATGCTTACGCGTTCGCGCCATTCGTTGTATTCGCGCCAAAAGCCGGTGGCCAGCGGGGTGCGCAGCGATGAGCGGTCAGGCTCGGGCAGGCCATCGAGCAAATTGAAAATGGGGCTGTGAACCCGGTCGGCGTCGGAGGCCCAGGTTTCGCGGGTAATTTTGGTGATGGCCTGCCGGTCTTTTTCCAGATGGTCGATGTCGGGCCGGCCATTTTTATCGACGTGGTAAGGGATGGTGCGCACGTTAAAAATATCAAACGGCATGTACGAGCGGCCGGACTGAATATGAACCACGCCGCGTTTGCGAATGGCGTGGCGCACGCCTAACTCGTAAAACACGTTGGCGTTGTCAATACTCAGGTCGGCAATCACCAGATCGGCCAGGAGCAACTCCTGGAACATATCGGTCAAAATATCGCCGCTGACGCTTTCTTCATCGGCCCGAAATGACTCAAAGCCGGCTGTTTCCAGCGCCGGCCGGATGAGGTCACGGTAAATGGCGTCAAAATCCAGCCAGCGGCCATCGGAGCCTTGCTTGCGGCCAAACGGCATCACCACAAAAGCGTGCGGCAGCCCTTTTTTGGATCTGTACTGCCGGTGGTTGGTGGGTTGATGTTCAACCACGGTCAGTGCAGTTTCTTTGACCTCTTTTTTGTCTTCGGCGCCATTTTCGGTCACGGTCACCACTTCGGCGGTGACAATTTCAAGGCTGGCCAGTTCAGGCTCGGATCCGGGACGAATGAGCGAGGTGGTGGCGGGCAGCATCAGCACCTCGTCGAGGGCATCGCTGCCCGCGCCGCGCAGTTCGTCAACGGCGTGCCACATTTCGCTGGCGTGTTTATTGTAGGCGCTCCAGATGACTTTTTCGGTGGCGATGACCAGGTTAAAAAATTCTTCGCTGTTTTTTTCTTCGACGCTCAGGCTGTACCAGCGGTCGCGGATAATATTGAGGCCAATGATCAACTGGTTAAAATGGCTGATGGCGGCATCGAGCTGGCGCGGTTCCAGCCAGGCGATCAGCCCGGCGGCGGCAAACACGGTCACGGCTACCCAGGCGTTGAACTGGCCGCCGATGGCCGCAAAAAACAGGCTCAACCCGCCGGTAATTAACAGCCCAATTTGCAACATGGTGCGGGTTTGGTGAGGCTGGTTGAGCGCCGCGGAATAATATTTAATCTGGTTTTCCAGCCGGTAGGTAATGTAATCATCGGGCAGCAGCCGGGTGAATCCGGAGTCGCTGGTGGGGTCGGCCGGGTTGTGATCGGGCGGCAGCGGCCCGGTGTACGGTCTGAGAGTCAGTTCGCTGCCGAGGGTGTCGGCGATGCGGCGCTGAATATCGGTGAGGCGGCGGCTGAGCCAGTGGTCGCGCTCATCGTGCCATTGCATCACCGTGCGATACACGTAAATCTCTTTTTTGATCTCTTCGGCGGCGGCCAGCATTTCTGCGCCGGTTTCCTGCCACTGCGATTTGATGACCAGCGCCAGCAGGATAAAGTTTACAATTAAAATCACCACCAGGGCAATGCTAAACAGCGCGTGCAGCGCAGTAGGGATGAACCGGGTAATATCGTAGCTGCCGGTAAACACGGCAAACACCACCGCGATCATAGCCAGGCCAATGGCAATGCCTTGCAGGTAGTGGTGCTGGTTGGTGGCGGCCTGCGCGTTGAGCCGAAATTCGGCGTAACGCTGCCAGGCCGAGCGTAACGCCGGCGTCTCGATGTTATTGTTGAGTGGGTTCATATTGTTCTCACTTTTGTTGACAAGCACCATATTTTTAATTACAGTGTCTTTTAACTCATTGGTGAAAGGGTAACAAAATGTTGTCCGAAATGCAATCCCGATTAAAAGCAAGTGTGTGGCGGGCCATCGCCCAGAGCGGTGTTGATGTTTCTGGCCTGCCGCAGGATCAACTGGATAAACTGGTGCAGTTGATCACCACCAACGTACTGGCAGAGATTGACTCCACCCTGACTGAATCGCTGGCCGAGCGCGGCCCGGTCAACAACCCGGACGACGATGATGAAGAGGTGCTGTGGGAAGGCCGCCCGTTCATGTCGCTGAGCACCTACTACATCATCACTTCTGAACGGGTGCGCATTGTCGAAGGGATTTTTGGTAAAGAACGGCGCGATATTGAGCTGGTGCGGATTCAGGATATTGACCACAAACAAAACCTGACCGAACGCACCTTGAATATTGGCGATATTATTATCACCAGTCACGACCGAAACGATCCGCACGTGGTGTTAAACAATATATCAAACCCGGCTGAGGTTCACGAAATTTTACGCCGGGCCATGCTCAACGCCCGCAAAAAATATAACGTCAGTTTTAGAGAAGAGATGTAACCGGTGGTGAGGTTGGCCGCTTAATCGGGTTCGGTGACGGCGGGGAGCAGCACGTGAAAAGTGCTCCCCTCGCCGGGGACGCCGTTGCTTTGCACTGAAATGATTCCGCCGTGCGCTTCAACGGCCAGCTTGCAAAAAGCCAGCCCCAGCCCTACCCCGGCCGGACTGTTGGCCCCGGATTCCAGCCGGGAAAATTTATCAAAAATGCGAGCCTGGTTATGTTTGCTTATTCCAGGCCCGTTATCTTTAACGGCAAAGTGAAGTTTATCCCCGGACATGGCGGTGATCAATCCCACCTCGGCTTCTTCCGGGGCGTATTTTATGGCGTTGCCCAACAGGTTAACCAGCACGCGCCGAACCAGCCCGTTGTCAAGCCAAATTTCGGGGATGTCTTCCGGTACTGGTTCAAACGTCAGGATGATGTCTTTGTTTTCGGCCTGGGGGTTAACCTGTTCTTTCACTTCTTCCAGTAATTCCTCAATGCGGGTTAAGCCGCGCTGCAGCGGCACTTCGCCCTGTTCCAGCCGGCTCACATCCAGCATCGAGTCCACCAAATCGGTGAGCGTGCGGCCGGTGCGTTTGCCCATCTCCAAAAATCGCATCAGGTTTTTGTCGCCGGGAGATTTTTCAATCATCATCGCCACCAGATCAATGGTGTTGATCAGGTTGCCCAGCGGCCCGCGCAAATCATGCACCAGCATATTCACCAGGTCTTGCCGCATGCGCTCAATCTCTTTGCGCCGGGAAATATCGCGGCCCACCCATTCCAGCCGTTCTTTATCGCCAAATTGAATGTGGCGCACCCGGATATCCAGCGGCACGCGCTGGCGATAGGCATCGGTAATTTCCACCTCCACCGAGGCATCTCGCCAAACCCGCAGTTGCTCAATATGCCCGCTCAGAAATGTTTTGAGCATCGGCGCAAAAAAAGTAATGCTCAGGCCGGTAATGGCATCTTTGGGGCGGCGCATAATCTGGCAGCCTTTGCGGTTGATATTTAAGATGACCCCATCGTAATCGGTGATCAGAATCATATCGGTGCTGTCTTCAAACAGGGCCGAGTAGCTGGCTTCGGCCTTTTGTAGTTGGGTAACCGCCTGGGCATTAGCCACGGCCGTTGCGGCCTGTTCGGCAAAAGCGGCCACAACTTTTACATTATCCGCGCTGTATTTGTTTACCTCGTAGCTATCTACAGTTAAAATGCCCACCACCTCGTTGCGGGCAATGAGCGGCGCGCCAATCCAGCTTTTAACATTGCGTGACGACGAGCTTTTGATCCAGTGTGGCTCGGCGTCAACATCGCCAATCAAAATGGGCGTTTTTTGAATGATGGCCTGGTAGTTGGGAATTTGCTCATCAAACGGCAGACGCACATTGAGCGCGTCGGTCATATCGTCAAAGCCGCGCGCCGCCTGCACCGACAGCGTCTTCTGGTCGTCTTCGTATAGCAAGATGGAGCTGCTATCGTAATCAACCACCAGCGCCAGTTGCTCCAAAATCAAATTGAGCACCCTGGCCAGGTTCAGTGTTGAATTGATGGTGTGCGCAATTGAACCAAGCGATTCGGCAATGCGCCGGCGGTGTTTTTCGGCGTGGTAGAGGCGGGTGTTGGTCAAAGCAAAAGCGGCCTGGTTGGCAATGATTGTCAGCATGGCCACATCATTGTCGTCAAAAAAGCCGGTTTCTTTGGCGGTGATCGTCAACACCCCCATCGGAACCTCCGGCGATTTTAGGATGGGCACCGAAACCGCGCTCAACGCGGTAACCAGCTCCGGGAGGATGGGCGGGCGATACCAGCGTTTATCGCTGGCCGTATCAGCAACCAACGCGCTTTTTTTATGCCGCCACACCCAGCCGGCCAGCCCCGTGGCAAACACCGCCCGGGTGATGTCGGCGGGATAGATTTGCTGCTCAAAGTCACAAATAAAAATGCTGATTTCAAGCTCGCCGTGGTCGTTCACCACAAACAGGCTGGCTTCGGTGGTGTTCATTGAGGCCACAGTCATGGCCAGTACATTCAACAACACTTCGTTGATGTCCAAATCCAGGCCAGCGTTAAATTCGCTGGTTACCTGATACAGCAGATCAAGACGTGAATTGGGGCGTGGTACATTGAGCAGCATAAACGTTGGCGACCCTAAAAGGTGTTGCTTTTCATAAACATAGCAGCCGGAAAGTTGAACCCGTTTTGGCGCAGCCGGGACTCGCACCGGGGGCGAATCCCGCCCGGTTCGTGTTCGCCAATAATCCGGCCGTCCTGGTCGTCGCCGCGGTCAATAAAGGTGAAAACGTTTTGCAGGATGGCGTTTTCTCCCTCCAACCCCTGAATTTCGGTGATGTGCGTGATCTTGCGCGAGCCGTCGCGCAGCCGGGACGCCTGCACAATCAAATCCACCGAGGAGGCAATCTGTTTGCGCACCACGTGAATGGGAAAATCCACCCCGGCCATCAGCACCAACGATTCCAGCCGGTCAAAACAGGAGCGCGGGTCGTTGGCGTGAACAGTGGTCATGCTGCCATCGTGGCCGGTGTTCATGGCCTGGAGCATATCCAGCGTTTCGCCGCCGCGGCATTCGCCCACCACAATCCGTTCCGGGCGCATGCGCAGGGCGTTGATCACGCAGTCGCGGGTGGTGATTTGAGCCGGGCTTTCCGGCGTGGGTTTTTTGGTTTCCATGCGGATCACGTTTCGCTGTTTAAATTGCAGTTCGGCGGCATCTTCAATGGTTACGGTGCGCTCGTGTTCGGGAATGTAGCCGGACAGAATGTTGATCAGCGTGGTTTTGCCCGAGCCGGTGCCGCCCGAAACAATAATATTGAGCCGCGATACCACACAGGCTTCCAGAAATTTGGCCATCATCGGCGTGAGCGAGCCAAAATTGATCAGATTTTCCATTGTCAGCCGGTCTCTGGAAAATTTGCGGATGGTAATGCTGGGGCCATCGATGGCCACCGGCCGCAGCACGGCGTTTACCCGCGAACCATCCGGCAGGCGGGCGTCAACCAGCGGGTGCTCAGAATCCGCCAGCCGGCCCAGCGGCCGCACAATCCGTTTGATAATCCGCTCAACGTGATCATCGTCTAAAAATTTGTGGCCGGTTTCGGTCAGCCGCCCTTTTTGTTCAATAAAAATGATGTACGGGCCGTTGACCATTATCTCTGTAATTTTGTCGCTCCGAATAAAAAGTTCCAGCGGCCCCAGCCCAAAAATCTCGTCGCAGACATTTTCGTAAAACTGGTCGGCGCTGATATTGGCCGGCATGTTAATTTTGCCGGATTGCAGCACCTGCTGGAATCTCTGTTTGACCAACTGCTCTCGCTCCGGGGTGCGCTCCAGCGGCATATCCAGCGGCACGTTGGGCGCGATGGCCTTGCGCAGATTGTCGGCCAGCCACAGTTGCAGCCGCATCTGCTCGGCCCGCTCGTCACTGATAAAGCCACGCTGAATCGGCGCTCCGGCCGGTTCCGGTTCAATCGGCCGGATCAGCTCATTGTCGGGGGCGCTGCTGGCTGCTTCTTCTTTTGTAATGCGGGGCATTTTTTGCGATTCGGTGGGCTTTACCCGCCTGAGATTCGATACGCCGGACACGGTTTCACCTCACTGCGACTGGGTAACTTGCGTTTTGATTATATCACATCTTGCGAATAGATTGTACTTTGCCAAAAGTTAGAATTTCTGGTTATGACTATAAGGGATTCTGCGAGCCGGCGCACTAGCCTATTTTAACCATTGCTCGGCCAGTGGGTTGAGGTTTTGGCCAGAGACGCGTTCGGCGGTGGTTAGAAACGTTTGCGGCGAGGCGATGCGGTATTTGTTTTCGGCCAGGTAGCTTTGCAGGATTTGCCGGTACACGTCGTCGCCCACCTGTTGGCGCAGGGCGTTAAAAAAGAGCGCGGCTTTGCTGTACACCAGCAGCTCGTAAGTGACGGGGTCAAAATTGGCGGCGGGCTGGTCAACCGGCCCATCGATGCCGCCGGCAGCCGCCGTTTGAAACGGAATATTCCAGCGGCCGGTGAGCAGCTCTTCGGCCTGGCTTTGGCCAAAAACGCCGCGGTAATAATCAAAGGCGCTGTATTCGGTGAGGCCTTCGTCCAGCCACGGGGATTGATACGGGTTGTTGCCCACCAGCCCGTACCACCACTGGTGCGCGGTTTCGTGGGCCACCAGCACCGTCAAAAAATCGCGCTGGTCGGTGTAGAGGCTGTCGCCGATGAGAATCAGGCCGGCGTATTCCATGCCGCGGTAACCCAGCGGCGCTTCCACCACATCCAGTTTAATGTAAGGGTAGGGGCCAAAGGTATCGCTGTACAGCCGCAGCGAGGCGGCGGCGTGGCCCAGCACAGCCCGGGCGGCGGTTTCGTGGCCGGGCAGGTAGTACGAGGTAACCGTGGCCCCGGCGGCGCTGCTGCTCACCGTTTGAAACGGCCCGGCGATAACCGTCAGATCACGCAGCGGCCCGCCGCTAATTTGCCAGGTGCGGCTGCCGTCGGGGTTGTCGATGATGTTGAGCGTGACGCCGCTGCCGGCCACCAGCAAATCGCGGGGCAGGGTTAAATCAAGCTGATAGAGCGCCACTTCGCTGAACAGCACATCGCCGTGCAGGGGCGGTTCGTCAAGCACCCACTGGCCGTTTTGCTGCACGGCCAGCATGGGAAAGAACCCCGGCAGGCTGAGCACCGGCCCGGCCCAACCAAACAGGGTAAAATCGCCGGTGGATGACTCAAGCCGGGTGGTAAATTGCAAATCGACGGTGACCGGCCCGTCCGCCGCTGTTGGCAGGCGGATGGCGGTGCCATCGGCCATCGACCAAAATTCAACCGGCGTGTCGTTGACCGCGGCGCGGGTCACCGTGATTGAGCCGGCGTAGTGGGGCAAATTGGGGTACAGCCGAAAGACAAGCTCTGGCCCCGCCGCCGGGACAACCACGCGCATCACGCCGGTGAGCGCGGTTTTGTCTTCCTTTAATTGTGCGGTAATATGGTAGCGCGGCAGCGGGCCGGCGGCCTCAATATCCTGCCGGGCCGCCGGCTGCAAAACGGCTCGATAGTGAAACAGCGGGTCGGCGGCTGGCGTTGGGCGGGCTAACCCCAACTCCACCAGCCCCGCACCCGGCCGGCAGGCCAGCAATAGTCCGGCTAATATCGACAAAAGGGTAACAAAAGACGTGCGTTTTCTGGAAGCGTAAATGGTCATAATTTGGCGTTGCCCTCTCTGTTGATTATACTATTAACAGAGTTAGATAAAAAAGTCTTTTGACAACTCAAAATCTTTGTGATAAACTGAACGAGCTTTTTTCCGGGGGGAATTCATTGCTTTCCCCTGCCCAACCCTTACCCAAAAAAGAGGTTCTCTCCCGTGCCGATAGATTATCTGCCCATACTCATTTTATTGATTGTGTCGCTGGTGATTGCCGTGGGTGGCCTGTTGATGCCGCACTTTATTGGGCCAAAAATCTACAACCAGGCCAAACAGGAAGTCATCGAATCGGGCAAGCTCAATTACGGCGATGCCCGCCGCCGGGTGCCGGTGCAGTATTACCTGGTAGCGATGCTGTTTATCCTGTTTGATATCGAGGTGCTGTTTCTGTACCCCTGGGCGGTACTGTTTTGGGATTTAAAGTGGTTTGGTTTGATTCAGGCGGGTATTTTTATTCTGCTGCTGGTTGAAAGTTTTGTGTACGTCTGGAAGAAAGGGGTGTTGGAATGGGAATAGCGGTTGATATGCCTGTGCCGCAAAGCCTTGACGCGGCGCAGGGAAAAACAGGCAGTTTGGGCATCGCGCTGGCAAAACTGGAGGATGTGGTCAACTGGGGCCGGGCCGGCTCGGTGTGGCCGCTCACCTTTGGGCTGGCCTGCTGCGCCATCGAGCAGATCAGCGCCGGTATGTCCCGCTTTGATATTGCCCGTTTTGGCTCCGAAGTGTTCCGCGCCTCGCCCCGCCAGGCCGACCTGCTGATTGTGTCGGGCCGCGTCTCCAATAAAATGGCCCCGGTCATCAAACGCGTGTACGATCAGATGTCGTATCCCAAGTGGGTGATTGCCATGGGTGACTGCGTCAGTTGCGGCGGACCGTTCAATAATTACGCCATTGTGCAGGGCGTCGATAAAATTTTGCCGGTGGATGTGTACGTGCCCGGCTGCCCGCCTCGCCCCGAAGCCCTGTTTTACGCCATGGACAAGCTGCGGGCCAAAATTAAGGCCGAAGAAAAACTCGGCGTGCGCGAATAAACGAAATGCCGGTTAGGTGTTGGCCTGACTTCTGCTGCCAGAGGGAAACCGAATGACCGATTTGCTCGAAAAACTAAACACCAAACTGCCGGGTGTGGTCAAAGATCACACCGATTTTCGCGGCGAAACCGCCATCACCGTTGATGCCACACAATTTCACGATGTGGCATTATTCTTGCGTAACGACGAAGACGCCCGCTTTGACCTGCTGGTTGATGTTTACGGCGTCGATCGCTCCCAATTGGGCCAGTTGCCCCGTTTTGCCGCCAACTACGAACTGTACTCCATTGCCCGCAACCAGTTTGTGCGGCTGGTGGTTAACGCCGCCGAACCGGTGTCGCCGGGCAGTAACGGGTTGGGCGCGTTGCCGCACATCCCCAGCGTCACCGATGTTTGGCCCACCGCCGACTGGCTGGAGCGCGAAACCTACGATTTAATGGGGATCAATTTTGTGGGCCACCCCAACATGCGCCGCATGATGATGCCCGATAACTGGGTGGGCCATCCGCTGCGCAAGGATTACCCGCTCGGTGGTGAGCCGGTTTATTTTGACCACGACCGCGACAATCCCCGCTTTGCCCACCTGGGTAAGCCGATAATGTACGGCCCTTCGTTTGAAACCGAACTGCCGGAAGAGATGGACACAGAAGGCCACATGGTCGTCAATTTTGGGCCGCACCACCCCGCCACCCACGGCGTGCTGCGGCTGGCCACCGAGCTTGACGGTGAAGTTGTGGTCCGCGTCAGCCCGGAACTGGGCTATCTCCACTCCGGCTTTGAGAAAACCGGCGAAAACATTCGCTACGAAAAATTCATCCCCTACTGCGACCGGATGGATTATCTGGCCC
>CAYOXS010000077.1:0-19530 GCA_964407935.1 uncultured Caldilineaceae bacterium | reverse complement strand
ATGATTGGTTTTCTGCCCAAAACAGCCTGTTTTGGGCTTGATATTTTTTCCTGGAGCGCTCATTGGAGCGCTTTTTGGTTATAGTTGCGGAACGCCCACCCGGTATAGTGAGGCCATCAACGTCAATGAACTTTGAGTAGAGGATCACCATGAATGCAGAAACACTCTCACTCAGCGCCGGGATCGCGTCGAGCGTCATTTTTGTCAGCAGCCACGTTCCCGCCCTGTTAAAAGCCTATCGCACCAGAGATTTGCGCTCTTACAGTTGGCTGCACCTGCTGCTGGTTAACCTGGGTAACCTGCTCTATTGGCTGTACGTGTTGCAACTGCCCTTTGGCCCAATCTGGCTGATGCACGCTTTTTACACCCTGTCTGCCGGTCTGCTGCTGGTTTTGTATTACCGGTTTCATTTGAGCCGGCGGCTTAGACTTTACGGTCGCAAACTTCATTTGATAAGAGTATTGCACGCTTAAAGCGAATATGGAGGTATTTACGCAATGAATCCGATTATTGATTTTGAAGTGGTTAAAGCGCGACAGCGTGAGATTGAAGAGGAATTTATCGAGATACGCCACGGCTATGTGGACGAAGGCGAATTCCCCCGGTTGTCCGGGATGCCCCGTTCAATTTTGGGACTGGGCAGCGTACTCCTGGGCCTGCTGATTATTGCGCAATCGTTTTTTAACTGACCAACTACGAGGTGAATTAATATGTCTGACTTATTAAAACTGCTGTGTATTCTGGCTCATCCCGATGACGAATCGCTGGCAACGGGCGGCATTCTGGCCCGCTACGCCGCCGAAGGCGTTGAAACTTACGTGATCACCGCCACTCGCGGCCAAAAAGGTTGGTTTAGCGACCCGGCCGCTTACCCCGGCCCTGCCGCCCTGGGCCACATCCGAGAGGCCGAACTGCGGGCGGCGGCAAATGTGCTGAACCTGCAAGAAGCGGTTTTGCTTGATTACCAGGATGGCGAGCTGGACCGGGCCGATGCTGCCGGCGTTATTCGGCAGCTTGTGGCTCATATCCGGCGCATCCGGCCGCAGGTGGTGGTTACGTTTGACCCGGCGGGTCTCTACGGCCACCCGGATCACATTGCCATTGGCCAGTTCACCAACGCGGCTCTCGTTGCGGCGGCCAACCCGTTTTACGACTACACAGCCGGCGTGGCGCATCAGGTGGCCAAGCTGTACCACCGGGTTTTTACTCAACCGGAACAGGCCGCCTACGAAGCCGCATTTGGCAGGCTGCTGATGAACATCGATGGCGTGGACCGCGGCGTGGTGGCCTGGCCCGATTGGGCGGTTTCCAGCCGCATCGACACCGCGGCCCACTGGGAGCAGGTGTGGGCCGCGGTGGCCTGTCACCGCAGCCAGTTGCCCGGTTATCAAAAATTACGGGCATTGCCCAACGAATACCACCACATGTTGTGGGGCAGCCAAACCTTTTACCGGGCCTTTAGCCTGGTTAACGGCGGTCGCACCGTTGAAGATGATCTCTTTGCCGGTCTGCGCCAGCCGGCCACCGCGCACACGTTGCGGTTGCCGGTAGCGGCCCAACTGGCCTCCTGAGTAGTGATACAAAATTTGGAAAAGGAAAAATTATGAAACTCAAAACTTTAGCTCAACTTATAACATTGGCTCTGCTGTGGGGCATCGCTTTTATGTTTATCAAGGTTGCCGTGCGGGAGATTCCGCCGGTTACGCTGATCATGACCCGCGTGGGGCTGGCGGCAGTCATCTTGTACCTGATTTTGCGGGCGCAGGGCCGAAACCTGCCGGGGCCGGGCCGTATCTGGCTGCATTTTGCGGTAGTGGGGCTGTTGTACAACGCGCTGCCGTACTCGCTGGTGGCCTGGGGCCAGCAGTACATTGACAGCGCCCTGGCGGCGATGTTCATTGGCACCACGCCGCTGATCACCCTGGTGCTGGCTCACATTTTCACCACCGACGATCACTTTACGCCGGCCAAAGCCGGGGGCGTGGCTTTTGGTTTTGCGGGACTGGCAGTGCTGCTAGGGCCGGCGTTGGCGGGCGGGCTGCATGTTACCTCTTTTGGGCTGCTGGCTTCGCTGGCGGCGGCCATCAGTTACGGCGCGGCCATTGTTTACGCCAAACGAACTCTGCACGGGCTGCCGCCACTGGTTAGCCCCACCGCGCAATTGGGGCTGGCGGCGCTCTTTTTGCTGCCGGTGTCGCTGCTGGTGGAGCAACCCACCCGGCTGCCGCTGCCCTCGGTCACGGCGCTGGGCGCGCTGCTCATGCTCACCATCTTTTCCACGGCCCTGGCCTTTTATGTGTACTACCGGGCAATGGAGAACACCAGCGCCACCACGCTCTCGCTGGCTACCTACCTGATTCCTATTGTGGCCACGGTGGCCGGGGTGCTGCTGCTGCACGAGCAACTGGCCTGGAATGTGTACCTGGGCTGTGGCCTGATCTTTGGCGGAATTTTTACCAGTAACGGTCTGTTCACCATTTCGCTGTGGCGGCGGCTGTTGCCCGGCGTTTGGGCGACAACCATTGGGCGGGTTGTTGGCAGTCAAAAACAGGTGGCCCAAAAAGAAGCCGCGCGCATTGCTTGATTGGCCGGTATTGTTAATTGACGGAGATTATCAATGAACGTTGTAAAACAAATAGCTACCTTTGCAACAGATCAAATAAACCAGCGGCGGACTCGCCGGGTTTACCGGCAGGCGCTGCACCGCGCCTACGCCAGGTTTGCCCGCCAGTATCCGGCCTGGGTAGAGTCTTTGTTTGATGAATATTTTCTAAACCAGCATGTGGCCGGGCTGCTGGCCAGAACGGGGCAGGGCAGCACCAGAGCCACGGCCTATGCGCTGGCCGTGGCCTACAGCCGCCAATTTAGGTGGCCCACCCCGGAACGACAGGCTCGAGTAATAGCCCGGGTCACGCCCATCGCGGGCCAATTTTTGCGGTTGTTTGAAGCTGAACTGGGGGTGCGGTCATCAACCTGGCGGCTGGCGCGGCAGTCTGTGTGAATTCTTTTGGCCGTTACCGCGTTGTAACTAAATCCCGCTGGATAATTTCCAGCCCGGCGGCCACCTGGCGCATGCTATCGATGCGCTGCTCGCGCTCTTTGACCAGCATCTGCTGGATCAACTCAACTAACGCGGGTGGCGCATTGGGCCTGAACTGGCGCAGGTTGGGCAGCGGGTCGTTTAAAATGGCGGTGAGCACCGCCGTGATCTGCGGCGCAAAAAACGGCGGCTGGCCGGCCAGCATCTCGTATAGCACCGCCCCAAAAGACCAGATGTCGCTGCGGGCGTCAAGTTCTTCGCCGCGCCAGGCTTCGGGGCTAAGGTACACGCTGGTGCCCAGAATGGTGCCTTCCTGAGTTAGCCGCGATTCCTGCGGCGCGGCCAGGCGGGCCACGCCAAAATCCGTCAGCCGCGGCGAGCCGTCATCGGCCAGCAGCACGTTGCCCGGTTTAAGATCGCGGTGGAGAATGCCCAGATGGTGTACCCGCGCCAGCGCGTCGGCCAACTCCAGGCCAATAGCTACCACCTGTTCTGCCGGCAATTGCGGCTCCGCTTTCAGCACATCCTGCAGCGAACCGCCCGGCATGTACTCCATCACAATCACCGGTTGGCCGCCGGACTCAAACATGGCCAGCATTTTTACAATATTGGGGTGGTTGATCTGGCGCAACACCTCGCCCTCGCGGATGAGCCGGGCGATGGCTTCCGGGTTGTGGTCAATCAGCTCTGGCCTGAGCCGCTTGATGGCCACGCGCTGGCCGGTTTTGGTATCGCGGCCGCGGTAAACATGGCCCATCCCGCCGGTAGCAATGAGCGCTTCTTCAATAAAACGGGCCATTGCCACCGGTTGGGGCGGCTTGTTTTTTAGCTCCGGTTGTTGGCGGTGGGTCGCCTGGGGATTGCCGCCCAGGGCTTGCAGCAGGGTTTTGGCCTGCTGCAAATCGGCGGTGTCAAAACCTTCGTCAAACCAGCCATAAATTTCTTCCAGCCGGGCCCGGGCCTCATCGCTCCGGCCCTGCTGCTGCCACAAACGAGCCAGGCTGGTAACCGCGCGCAGCTCCAGCGATCTGGCGTGCTGGCCGCCGGCGATCTGAAGCGCCTGCAAAAAACAGGCTTCCGCTGCGGCGGCGTTTTCTGCCTCGTCAGCTTGCAGTAAAAGTTGACCCCGTAGCCGGTGCAACTCGGCCTCGTAGAAAAAACGGTTGGTGTTACTGACCATCGCCAGCGCCTCGGTCAGCGCGTTGAGAGCTTCAGCCACCTGACCGGCGTGGCTGAGAGCTTCGGCCAGCAGGCTCAGGAAATAGGGGTGGTCGATGGTAGCGCCGGTGCTTTGGCAGAGCGCCAGCCCTTCGCGCAGCAATTCCAGGCCATTGGGCTGGTTCTGCGCGGCCAGCGCCCAGCCCCGCAAAATTGTGCCCACGCCAACCCAATAGGTAAACCCACCCAGGGTTGCGGTTTTGATGGTGCTGTCGGCCCGCTCCTCAACCGCCAGTTCTTCGCGGCGCAACTGGTGAATCACGGCAGCCTGTTCGTGGGCGTGGGCCAGGCCAAAGGTGTAACCCAGCTCTTTGGCCTGATTAAGCGCGATCTGGCTGCGGGCCAACGCCTGGTCGGGATACCCCAGAAACCAGAGGGCCAGGCCGGCCCAATGATAACTTGACACCGACGGGTCCTCGCCCAGTAGTGGAGTCAATGTTTTAGCGTTGATGGGCCGGCTAAAAGCGAGCGCCTGATCGGCGTGGCTGAGCGCCTGAGCAAAAGCGCCCTGGTGAAAGGTGGAACAGGCCAGCAGTTCGTGGGACTCCAGTTGCAGGCGGCGATCCTGCGGATCAAGCGGCAGCTTCAACCGTTCGGTGAGGAGTTGCTGAGTTTTGATATACTCACCGCGCAGTTCGTAAACCGTGGCCAGCCCATACAACGTATTGGCAAACTGGCGTGTGCTTCCGGCGTGGGATAATTCTCTGGCTCGCAGGTATGCCGCTTCTGCTTCAAATGATGCCCAACCCTGCTTCATAATCAGCGCCGGCCCGCGGATCAGTTGCAGCGACAGTTCATGCTGGTCGCGTTCCGGCAGGTCGGGGTAGCGCTGCAAAAGCTCAAGCGCCTGCGATACATGCTCAATGGCTTCGTGGTAGGCGCTGCGCTGCAACGTTTGCTCGGCCGCGTAGCGGAGATAGGTTAGCGCCCGCGCCGCGTCTCGGCCCTGCCTAAAATGGAGGGCCAGTTCTGTGGCCTGTTCCGGGGCGCGCGAGCCGTAACCCTTTTCCAGCCGCTGCCCAATCTGCCGATGCAAACGGACCCGCTGGCTTGCGGGCAGGCTCTCGACCAATACCTCCTGGTATAACTGATGGCTAAAACTAAAACGGGCAGAAGCTGTGCCATCCGGCCATTCAACCAATCCATCGGCGTAGATAAATTGGCCCTGGCCAGCCAGCCTCTCACAACGGTGTTCAACATTTTCCTCCGGCAGGTCGATAGCGGCAGCCACCACTGCCGCCGAGAATTGCAGCCCGGCCACGCTGCCGGTGGTCAGAATATCCTGGTCAATGGTCTCCAAGTGGGTGAGTTGCAGCTCAATCAGGTGCCGCAGGTTTTTGGGCAGAGCACCCGCCAGTTCTGCGGGGTCAACCTGCAAGGCCCACTGCCCGGCCTCTTTTTTTACCGCTCCCTGCGCTACCCAGGCATCGACCACGGTGCGCATAAAAAGCGGATTGCCGCCGGTACGCTGGTAAAGGAGCGAAGTTAGTGGGGCCGAAACCGCGTTTGAGAAACGCTGCTCCAAATACGCCGCTACATGCGGCTCTGTCAAAACCGGCAGCGGCAGCACCAACCCGTGCTCAAGAAGCTGGATGGAGTGCGCCACCCGCTGCAGTGGATGATCTTGCAGCTTAACCAGCGCCGGGCGATAGGTGCCGAGCAGCAACAGCCGGGCGCTTTCCTGCCGCCGGGCCAGCGCGGTGAGCAAATCCAGAGTGGAATAGTCGCTCCAGTGCAAATCTTCCAACACCAGCAGCAGCGGTTGCTGGACCGTCATCATCTCCACTACTTCTACCATTTCCCGCAGCATGCGCTCGCGGGTGGCGGCCTGCGTTCGGTGTTGCAGCCGTTCGAAAGCTTCGGCGGTTACCAGCCACGGCATCTGGGCCAGCCAGGTGGGAGCCACCTGCTCCAGCAGCAAAATGAGCGCGTGCCCGCCCGGCTCCTGGCACAGCCGGCTAAAGGCTTCGAGCACCGGCATGTAGGCTTCGCCCGCGCCGCGATGTTCAATACACTGGCCCTGCCCCAGCCACGCGTGGCCGGCGGCCCGCGCCTGCGCCACAAAGGCTTCAATCAGAGTCGATTTGCCCTGCCCGGCCTCACCGGTGATAAAAACCAGTTGTCGCTTACCCTGCCGCGCCGTATCAAGCGCGGCGTGAAGTTGGGCCAGTTCCTGCTCGCGGCCCACCGGTTGCATGGCTGTCGGCACCGGCCTGCCGGGCGTTTCGGTTGGCGCGGGGCGGATTGCTGCGGCGACATTTTTGGAGGGTTGGGGCAGGGGGACAATTTCATCTGTGCCGGCCGCTTTTTCTACGGCGGCGGGCTGGCGCGCCGGGCGGACCTCAGCTTGTTTGAGAAACGGCCCCAGCAGCCGCCGGGCTTTAATGGCCTCGTAAAGGGTGGTGGTTTCTTCTTCGGGCGGCAGCCCCAGTTCTTCTTCCAGCAATGTGGTGAATTCTTCGTACTGGCGCAGCGCCGCCGAAGTTTGCCCGGCCTGATCGTACAACTGAATCAACGCCCGTTGGGCCGGCTCGTGCAGCGGATCAAGCCCCACCCAGCGCCGGGCGTGGGGAATGGCCTGGTCCGGCTGTTCCTGCTGCAAACAGCCGCTCACCAACTGCTCCAGGGCGGTAGCCAACTCCTGGCGCAGGCTTTCGGTTTGGAAAAACTGCCAGTCATCAAATTCCGGGCAATCGCGCAGGGTGAAGCCGGCCAGAAAATCGGCGGTGTACAGCGTTACGGCCTGGTTTAGCAATGGCAGGCAGTCGGCGCAGGGCAGGTGGGAATCGTGATCATGGGCGCGGCATTCAGCCAGCACGCTGCGAAACTGGTCCACATCCAGCCAAAAATCAGGTGTGCGTTTCAGTTCGATGGTGTCCCGGTCAGCATCCAGCCAATCGCCAACCAGAGCGGTGTTCACAATGGCCAAATCCCGGCGCAGGTAGCTGCGGGCGCGGCTTTGAGAATAATCGGGGTACATGAGCGTGGCTATGGCATCCCGGCTGTGAGGTTGGCCGGTTACCGCCAGGTAAACCAGCAACGCCAACGCCTTACGCCGGTTGAGGTCAACCGGCGTACCATTCAGCTCTACTCTCGGCGGGCCAAGTAAGAAGAGTTTCAATTGGGCCATTGGGGGGATTTCTCCTGCCCCGATTATACCCAGATTAGAAAAAATAATCAATAGCAAAATAACTAAAAGAAAAATTTATGGAACGTTTTGTGGAGCGCTTTTGGGCCACGTTGCCGGTGCGCCGACCCGGTATAGTAGAGCAAAAGTTGCTGAACAATCTGCGCTATTCAGTGGCAGAAAACAGGAGTTTGAAATGTTGAAAACGCCCCAACAATTCACGGTTACCCCGGCTCGTTTTGGGCACGCGGTGGTGATTGGCAGCAGTGTGGCCGGTTTAACCGCCGCCCGAATTTTGGCCGATCATTTTGACCGCGTCACGGTTGTTGAGCGCGATGTCTGGCCCGCCGCGCCGGATTTTCGGCCTGGCGTGCCGCAAGCCCGGCACGCGCACCTGTTGTTAAAACGCGGCCAGTTAATTCTGGAAAAGCAGTTTCCGGGCCTGATTGAAGACCTGACGGCCCGGGGCGCCAGCCTGATCGATGCCAAAAGTACGGCATACTCCGCTGACGGCGTCCAGTACGATTTTGTTGATTCGCTGGCGTGCAGCCGTCCCTTGCTGGAATCGGTCATTTTCGAAAGGTTGAGCCGGCAGCCAAATGTGCGTTTTATCCAGAACCACGATGTACTTGGCCTGGAAGTTAGCCCGCATGGCCGGCAGGTTACCGGCGTCCGCCTGCGCCGCAGGAGCGACTGGTCGCGTTTTGAAAGCCGCCTGGCCGCCGAGCTGGTGGTTGATGCCAGCGGGCGCGGCTCAAAAGCGCCGCAGTGGCTGGCCGAGTTGGGCTACATCCCGCCGCGCGAAACCACAGTATCGGCGTTTTCCGGTTACACCAGCCGCATCTATCAGCGCCCGGCCGGAATGAAGGCGGGCTGGACAATGATGCGGATTGACCGCACCCCGCCCGACCAGACCAGGGGCGGCATGATCCTGCCGCTGGAAGGTAACCGCTGGCACGTGACGGTGGTGGGAATGGGCCGTGATTATCCGCCCGCGGACGAGGCCGGTTTTCTGGCTTTTGCCCGCAGCCTGCCCAACCCCAGTTTGGTTGAGGCTATTCAGGCCGCGGAACCGCTGACCGAACTCTACAGCTTTCGGGGCACGCAAAACCGGCTGCGCCATTATGAAAAACTGCCCCGGTATCTTGAGGGTCTGCTGGTTTGCGGCGACGCCGCGTGCAGCCTCAGCCCGGTTTATGCTATGGGGATGACCGCCGCCGCCATCGGCAGCCGCTCCCTGGCCACCTGCCTGGCCGAACAGCCGGTGGGCAGTGTCACTGGCCTGGCCCGCCGGTTTCAGCAGCAGTTGCACCGTGATATCGCGCCGGTGTGGCGGGCCGTCACCGGCAGCGACCAGCTTTGGCCGGCTACCGAAACCGCAATTGGGCAGCAGTCGGTGCGGCGGGAAATTAGCCGGGAACGACAGCCTACAATTCCGCTGGGCTTTAGCCTGGCGTTTCGGTAGCTGAGTGAAGGAGGCAAAAATGTTAATCAGAGTGCAGGATGTTTCAGATTTCAACAAAGCCCGGGATCGGGCGGGCTGGCAGCGCTGGCTCAACAAAATCCGGCAACGGCCCAACGATCTTTTGCCGTTTGAGCCGGTTCAAAAACTGCTGGGTTCGTATGCGTCCATCGAACTCGGGCTGCGGGATGTCCCGCTGGACCAGATTGTGGGTAGCGTGGGCCGCTATCGGGAATTCAACCGGGCGTTTTGGCCGCTGAACGATTTTACCGGCGAACGCTGGCTGCGGGTGAACCAACTCTATTTTAGGCAGGGTTTTGCGCCCATCACCGTGTTCAAAGTTGGCGAAGTTTACTTTGTGAACGATGGCAACCACCGGGTTTCGGTGGGGCGCGCCCACGGCCTGCCTACCATTGAGGCTTACGTAACGGAACTGCGAACTTCTACCCCCGTGTACCGGACGGACACTCTGGCCGATATTTCGCGCCGAAGGCAGGCGGCTGGCTGGCCTGGCCGCTCGCGCCGACTCAGTACGGGCAGCTATGCCGTGGCCAAATCGGCGTAACGGGGGGCGGCCCGGAAAATTGGCCAAAATTTGGCGTTGGAACGTTTTGTGGAGCGCTCTTGGGCCACATTCCCGGTGCGCCGGCCTGGTATAGTAAGTGTATAAAATCAACAAATAATCAACAATGAAAAGGAGAATCCAAAATGTCAGTAAAACACAAGTTGTTCACGGTTGGTGTTATCGGAGGGCTGGGCGCTGCCGCCTTTGCCAAAGTTGGTGTGGTTAAGTTGCAGCAGGCTAAAAAGCGCTCCACCGCCGAGCAGTGGCTGCGACTCCTGAGCGGGTCGGCTGGGGCAACCGCCGCCACATCGAGTCAACCGGTAGCGACTGCTCCCGCCGAGATCATCGGCCGCAAAGGTTACCCGTTGTTTCCGCAGCAGGAGGACTCCCGTGGCCAATAAACTGGTAGAACGCTATCAACAGTTAGAAAGCGAACTGGCGGCGGTCCGCGCCACGGCTCCGGCCAATCAGCTTCAGCTTGAAGCCCGGCTGTCAGAGCTGGAAACCCGGCAGCAGGAACTAAAAACCACGCTGCTGCGCCTTATCGCCCTGTCAAGCCTGCGCGATGAGGCCGTCAAAGCGCTATCGTACGGCGCGTAATTTTAAAAGGATGACCCGCGGGGGTTGGCGTTACCCCCGCGGGCTTCACAAGGAGAGTTGGGCTATTCCGCCCGGCTTTCTAACCACAACAGGGCAATCAGAACCACTTCGATAGCTTTGTCGATATAAGCAATTGGGATCCGTGATCCCATAATAATCCACAGGATAATGGTTAGCGCGGTGTACCCGAGCAACGCCCAGCAGATTAACCGGCGGTAGCCGGCCAGTTGGGGTAACGGAAGGTACAGGGCTGCCAGCAGAGTCAGATAGCCCAACCCGTTCAAAATAAAGAGCACATCTGGAAATAGCAGCGAGAAGTGGATCAGGGCGGTGGCAATTGTTATGAGGATGATGCCCCACTGCAATAAACCGATGCGTACATTTTGCTGCTTCATTTCACCACCGCCTTTCTGTTGCTGAAATGCCGATTACGTTATCCTACCAATTTTGCGTACCGTAATTATCGCATCAACTTGGGCCGCGGCCACCGGCAAAACTGCTCGATTTGGCACCGCTTTGTCTGAATCGGGCCGGCATTATGAGCCGGGCAGGCCGCACAAATCCAGAAATCGGTTCAAAGCCGCAGGATCACCGTCAATCCAAACAAGCCCCTGGGCAACGGCCATCTCCGGTTGAAGCTGCCGCTGCAATAAACGCAGATAGGTGGGCATATCGGTTTGGAAAATCGCGTCTGCTTTTAGGGCTTGCCCCTGCTGCACATCAATCTCACCCCGCTTGATCTGCACCTGAAGAACTTCATTGTCGATGCGCAGTTCATAGGTTTCATCGACTTCCTGCGCCTGCTCCGGCCGAAAAAAAGTTTTGAGCGTTAAGGCGTACGACCCCACATTCAGCAAAGCCACCCCATCTGGCGAGGGCGGCACAAATTGACTGCCCCATTTGCCAAGCTCCAGCAGCGATTTTTCCAGCGCCAACCCCACCGCAGTCAATTCGTAAACGGTTGACCCGGCCGGCGGCGGCAGAACGC
Organism: uncultured Caldilineaceae bacterium; assembly: GCA_964407935.1. Classification (GTDB taxonomy): domain Bacteria; phylum Chloroflexota; class Anaerolineae; order 4572-78; family J111; genus J095. Next base: position 8,530 of record CAYOXS010000077.1, on the reverse strand, counting down.
GGCGGCTGAGAATACCCTCTTGCTCCAGGTTTTTGAGCCGTTCAGAAAGCAAATTGGTGCTGATACCCGGCAGCCCGTCCATAAGATCGGTAAACCGGCGCGGCCCGGCCATCAATTCCCTAATAATAAGAATTGTCCAGCGTTCGCCAACAATATCCAGCGCGTACGCCAATCCACAGTACTGGTTGTAACTTTTATGACTCATACCCCACAGTATACAAGAAATTCAATGAGAATTCAAAATCAATATCTGTTACCTTAAATCTTGAAATATTTACTTGACTTTTTGAAGTAATAAGTGTATAGTACCAGAACATTTGTGCTTAACGCGCGTCAAAATCATAAGGGTGTGGCCAAAGTGAGTTGGGAGAGGAGAAAATTGGGAGGAACTACCCTCCGGCCTGCGGCGCTTTCCTGCCCGTTTTGGTTACACCCAAATCATAACGATGCACCTTTATCAAAAAAACGGAAAACAAGGGGGGAACACTGTGAGAAAACTCACTGCGTACAATTTTCTGACCTTAAACGGCTTCTTTAAAGGGCCAAATGAGGACACCAACTGGCATACGCACGGCGCAGAAGAAGCCAGGTATTCGGAGGAATCGCTGGCGCAAGATAATATCCTGCTTTTTGGCCGCAAAACATATGAGATGATGGTCAGTTTCTGGCCAACCCCTCAAGCCAGTGAACTGTTCCCTAAAGTTGCTGCGGGCATGAACAGGGCGGAAAAAATAATCTTCTCCGGGTCGTTGTTTGAGCCGGAATGGGAGAACACGCAGGTCATCAGCGGCGACATTGTGGAAAAGATACGAGCGATCAAAAAATCGCCCGGCAAGGATATGACCATACTTGGAAGTGGCAGCATCATCAGCCTGTTTACCGACCACGGCCTGATTGACGAGTATCAATTTATGATTGACCCGGTGGCAATCCCGGACGGGACGCCTGTTTTTAAAAACATCAAGCAGAAGCTAAACTTTCGGCTCACCGGCTCAAAGGTGTTCAACAGCGGCGTAGTGCTGCTGATGTATCAGTTTCAAACAAACTCCAATTAAATAGATAAGATTAACAAAATGAAAGGAAATGAAAAATGACAACCATAAATCCGTATTTGAACTTTAGCGATGACTGCAAAGAAGCCTTTGATTTTTACAGGTCGGTCTTTGGCGGCGAATTTGCCATGGTTATGCGCTTTAAGGATGTGCCGCCCGAGTACCAAATGGGCGACGGTGAAGCCGAAAAAATCATGCATATTGCTTTGCCAATTGGCCCGGGTACAATTTTGATGGGCAGCGACACACCGGCGGCGATGGGACCGGTTAACAACGGCAACAACTTTTTCATCTCAATCAGCGCGGACAGCGAAGCCGAAGCGACCCGACTGTTCAACGGGCTTTCGGCCGGGGGGCAGGCCAATATGCCGCTTGACAAGGCCTTTTGGGGGGCTTACTTTGGCATGCTCACCGATAAATTTGGCATTCAATGGATGGTAAGCTACGACTATAACCAGCAGCAATAAATAGCCGCTAAAATTAAGAGTTGAGGGGGAAAACCAACATGACTGCTCTGATACAAAATATCGTCCCATTTTTGTGGTTTGATAGCCAGGCCGAAGAGGCCGTTGATTTTTATGTCTCCATTTTCAACAATTCCAAAGTGGGAAATGTCGCTCGCTATGATGAGGCCTCGGCCCAGGTATCCGGGCAGCCGGCAGGGAGCGTGTTGACCATAGAATTTGAAATTGAGGGATATAAATTTGTGGGGTTGAACGGCGGTTCGGTCTTTAAATTTACTCCGGCAGTTTCATTCTTTGTGAACTGCACCACAGCAGGCGAGGTGCAGAAACTTTGGGATAAATTGTCTGTTGGCGGTAAAGCGCTGATGCCGCTCGACAGCTACTTTTTCAGTGAAAAGTATGGCTGGATTGAAGACAGGTTTGGGGTATCGTGGCAATTGATTCTGGCTCAAGGTGAGGCAGAACAGAAAATCATCCCGTCGATGCTGTTTGTTGGCGATGTCTGTGGCAAAGCCAAAGAAGCCATCGATTTCTACACCTCGATTTTTGACAATTCCAGAGTGGTTAGCACCTTTCCGTATGGGGCAGGCCAGGAACCGGATAAAGAAGGTACGCTTGCTTATGCCGACTTTACGCTTAAAGGCCAATTGTTTGCCGCAATGGACAGCGCCCACGAACACAACTTTACCTTCAACGAAGCAATTTCATTTATGGTAAATTGCAGCTCCCAGGAAGATGTTGATTATTTTTGGGAGAAGCTTTCGGCGGTCCCTGAAGCCGAACAATGCGGCTGGCTAAAAGACAAATTTGGCGTATCGTGGCAAATTGTGCCGGTTGTGTTATTTGAATTGCTCAACGATCCCGATCCGGTGAAATCGCAGCGGGTGACCCAGGCCATGCTGCAAATGAAAAAGATCGATCTGGCGGAATTGAGGAGAACGTATGACGGAGCATAAAAATGCGAAAAGTGATCTACTTGATGAATGTCTCGCTCGATGGCTTCATCGAGGGGCCGAACCGGGAACTGGATTGGACCAGCATCGATGAGGAGTTGCATAGGTTTTTCAACAATCAGCAGAGCGATATGGGCACTCTCTTGTACGGACGGCGGCTGTATGAGGTCATGGCATACTGGGAAACGGCAGATGCAAACCCGTCGATCTCGGAGGTTGAGCGCGAATTCGCGCGTATCTGGAAGAACTCGTCCAAGATCGTGTTTTCAAAGACCCTGGAACAGGTCCAAGGGAACGCCAGGTTGTTCAGGGGCGACATCGCCGAAGAGATCACGAAGCTGAAACAGCAACCCGGCAAAGACCTTGAAGTCGGTGGCCCCAACCTCGCCTCGACCTTTATGCAGCTCGGCCTGATTGATGAATACCGGCTTGTTGTCCATCCGGTCGTTCTGGGTAGCGGCACGCCATTCTTCCCGGCGTTGGACAACCCGGTCAAGCTGCGGCTGGTTGAAACCCATACCTTTAAATCCGGGGTAATTTACCTCCGCTACCGACTTGGCCCCAATCAAAATGAGTAATCCCATATCCAGGCGGCGAGCCAACGGTTTCTTAAAAAAGTGTGCCAGCAACAAGGAGATAGCGTAGCGTGCCGGAACCGGATAAAAGCCGTATTCAAGCCTTTGAAGATGCCGCCGTCTTTTGGCACTGGCTGGCGCGCAACCACGCCTCTGAGCCGGAAGTGTGGGTGAAGATGTACAAAAAAGGCTCCGGCCAAAAAACAATCAATTGGGAAGAAGGCGTGGTAGAAGCCCTGTGTTGGGGCTGGATTGACGGCATCAGAAAGCCGCTTGACGACCAGGCTTATCTTCAGCGCTTTACGCCCCGCCGCAAGGGCAGCAACTGGTCAAAACGCAACCGCGAGCACGTGGAGCGTTTAATTGCAGCGGGCAAAGTGCAAGAGCCGGGTATGGTCCACGTGCGCGCCGCCCAGGCCGATGGCCGTTGGGAGGCGGCTTACGCCCCGGCCAGCGAAATGACCGTGCCGGCGGATTTTTTGGCGGCGCTGGAAGAGCGCCCGGCGGCCAAAGCCTTGTTTGAAACCCTCAACCGCCAAAACCTGTATGCCATTGGCTACCGCTTGCAAACCGCCCGCACACCGGAAACGCGGCAGAAGCGGTTTGAGCGTTTATTGGAAATGCTGGAAAACGGGCAAAAGCTTTATTGAAATCTGGGGGGAACAAGAATGAGAAAAATTATCTACTCCATGCTGGTCTCGCTTGATGGCTTTGTGGAGGGGCCAAATAAAGAACTGGACTGGCACGTTATTGACGAGGAGTTTCACACCTTTGTCAATAATCAGCAGAGCGAGTTCGACACCTACCTCTGTGGGCGGCGGCTATACGAGACAATGGTCTACTGGGAAACGGCCGATCAAAACCCGTCAAGTTCGCCCATCGAGCTTGAATTTGCCCGTATCTGGCAGCGCACCCCCAAGGTAGTCTTCTCTAAAACCCTTGAACAGGTGCAGGGCAACGCCAGGCTGGTAAGAGACAACATTGCCGTGGAGGTTACTAAGCTGAAGCAGCAGCCCGGCAAAAATATGGATGTCGGCGGCCCCAATCTGGCCTCAACCTTTATCCGGCTCGGTTTGGTTGACGAATACCGGCTCTTTGTGCAGCCGGTTATCCTGGGCAGCGGCACGCCCTTTTTCCCCACGCCGGCTGACCGCATCAACCTGCGGCTGATTGAAACCCACACCTTCAATTCCGGGGTAATTTACCTCCGCTACCAGCGCGCCGATCAGCAACAATAACGCCGGGGCAATAGTCAGCGAGAATGCTTATGTGCAGAAATATCAGAACGCTTTTTAATTTTGACCCGCCGGCCACCGACGACGAGATTCAGGCGGCGGCGCTGCAATTTGTACGCAAGGTCAGCGGCTTCACCAAACCCTCTCCGGCCAACGAGGCCGCTTTTCTGGCCGCCGTTGGCGACATCGCCGCCATCACTCGTGCCCTGCTTGGTGCGTTGGAAACAGCCGCGCCGGTAAAGGATCGCGATACAGAGGCGGCCAAGGCGCGCGCCCGCGCCGCTCAGCGATTTTCCACCGGGGCCAAAGCGTAATTTGACGAAAATACGATTGCCGGCAACAGTACCGTAGCCAAAGATCGCGGCGTTTGCGGGGCGGTCAATTTTGCCCTTGACTAAACTGAACAAATGTTCTATAATCGATACAACACTTCGCCAGGAAAGAGGAATTATGTCGGCGCAAATTCAAACAGATCATTTTACCGCGGCGCTTTACGGGCTGCTGGATGAAACTTTTGACACCGTACATGGTTATTATCTGGACAAAGGCACCTCTATGTTTGAAACCCTGGCCACAATTTCGGCGGCGGAGGCCTCGGTGCCGGTGGGTGGCAAGTGCGCCACCCTGGCGGCGCAGGTAAAGCACGTGGCCTTTTACCTGGATGTGCTGGAAAACGCGTTACGTACCAGCCAGTTTGAACGGCAGGACTGGGGCAAAATCTGGCGCGAAACCAGCGCCGTATCGCCCGAAGAATGGGAGGCGCTCAAGGCAGAACTGCGGGAAAGTTACAACCGGGTGAAAACCTTCATCGGCGATACCACCGAATGGTCCGGTGAACGGCAAATTGGCGGCGTTATCGCCATCATTGTGCATACAGCCTATCATTTGGGTGAAATTCGGCAGGCGTTGTGCAGCATCAAACAGTAGCCAGTGTCAAATCGATTCCCGAAAAAGAAGAGCAGAAGATGTACGGTTTAATTGGAAAAATAGTCGCGATGACGGGCCAGCGCGACGCCCTTATCTCGATTTTGCTTGACGGCACAGCCGAAATGCCGGGCTGTTTAAGTTATGTTGTGGCCAAAGACCCGGCTGACGTAAATGCAATATGGATTACCGAAGTTTGGGACAGCGAACAAAGCCATCGGGCGTCGCTGTTGTTGCCCGCTGTGCAGCAGGCCATCGCGCGCGGCAAACCGCTCATCGCCAGCTATAACGCCGCCACGGTAACCGAGCCGGTTGGAGGTTACGGGCTGAGCCCGCATCATCAAGCCAAATAATCCCATTACAGGTTTCAAGTTGCAGAGTCGCAGGGAGAAGTGACAGAATTGCAATTCGCTTTCTCGCTGACTCGCAATTCGCAATTCATAATTCATAATTTTTCAAGGGGGGAACTATGAGTAACGTTCGTGTATTGGTTGGCACGCGCAAAGGCGCATTTATTCTGACTTCTGATGAAAAGCGCGAGAAGTGGGATGTTAGCGGGCCGCATTTTGCCGGCTGGGAAATGTACCACCTCAAAGGCTCGCCCGCCGATCCCAACCGGCTGTACGCCTCGCAGTCAAGCGGCTGGTTTGGGCAAACAATCCAGCGCTCCGATGACGGCGGCCAAACCTGGGAGCCGGTGGGCAATGAGTTTATTTATGACGGCGTCCCCGGCACTCACCAGTGGTACGATGGTACGCAGCACCCGTGGGAATTTAAACGGGTTTGGTACCTTGAACCCTCGCCCACCGACCCGGATACGGTTTACGCCGGCGTTGAGGATGCGGCTCTGTTCCGTTCAAGCGATGGCGGGCAGACCTGGCAGGAGTTTTCCGGGCTGCGCAACGTTAAAGGCCATCTCTGGCAGCCGGGCGCGGGCGGCATGTGCCTGCACACCATCATTTTAGACCCCAACAACCCCAACCGAATTTTTGTGGCTATCTCGGCGGCGGGCGCGTTCCGCACTGATGACGGCGGCGAAACGTGGCAGCCGGCTACCAATGGACTGGTCTCCGGCTATGAACTGCCCGACCCCAAAGCCGAAGTTGGCCACTGTGTGCACAGCATTGCCATGCACCCTTCGCGCCCCAATGTGCTGTTTATGCAAAAACACTGGGATATTATGCGCAGCGATAACGCCGGCGAATTGTGGCACAAAGTGAGCGGCAATCTGCCCAGCGATTTTGGCTTCCCTATTGCCGTGCATGCCCACGAGCCGGAAACCATTTACGTGGTGCCCATCAAAAGCGACTCGGAACACTACCCGCCCGAAGGCAAACTGCGCGTGTACCGCAGCCGCACCGGCGGTAACGAGTGGGAGGCGCTGACCAACGGGCTGCCGCAAAGCCACTGCTACGTTAATGTGCTGCGCAGCGCGATGGCGGTCGACACGCTGGAGTCGTGCGGCGTTTATTTTGGCACCAGCGGCGGGCAGGTGTACGTCTCGCCAGATTCCGGCGATCACTGGCGGCCCATTGTCCGCGACCTGCCGTCCGTAATGTCGGTTGAAGTGCAGGTGCTGCCGTGATCAGGGTAGTGCTGCCGCAGCACCTGCGCACGCTGGCGCGCGTGAGCGGCAAGGTTGAACTTGAGATTGACGGCCCGGTGACTCAGCGCTCAATCCTGGATGCGCTGGAGGCAAAATACCCCATGCTGCGCGGCACTATTCGCGATCACGTTACCCAGCAGCGCCGGCCCTTTTTGCGCTTCTTTGCCTGCGGCGAAGATTGGTCACACGAGTCGCCGGATGCGCCGCTGCCCGAAGCGGTAGCCACGGGCGCTCAGCCGTTTCTGGTGGTGGGGGCGCTGGCCGGCGGGTGATTGGCCGGGCCAGCGTTGCAAACCGAAAGGAAAACACAACAATGAGAAAACTAAAACTTCAAGTACAAATGACTGTTGACGGATTCATCGCTGGACCCAATGGCGAAATGGACTGGGGCACGTGGGATTGGGACGATGAATTAAAACAATACGTTACCGAATTAACCGAACCAATTGACTGTATTGTCCTTGGCCGCAAACTTGCCGAAGGCTTTATCCCGCACTGGGCCGCCGTGGCCGCCAACCCGGAACACCCGGAATTTACCGCCGGCCAAAAATTTACAGACACCCCCAAAGTTGTTTTTACCAAAACGCTTAACAAGTCGGCCTGGGACAATACCGTTTTGGCCACCGGCGATCTTGTTAACGAAATCGCCAAACTAAAAAAACAAGAGGGGCAAGACATCATCGCGTATGGCGGCGCCACTTTTGTATCGGCGCTGATCAGACACGGGCTAATTGACGAGTATCATTTATTCATCAATCCGGCGGCAATTGGCAAAGGAATGGCAATTTTCAACGAACTTGACGGCAAACAAAATCTGGCACTGGTGAAATCCATCGCCTTTGACTGCGGGATTGTTGTGCTGAATTACGAGCCGAAACGGGACTAACCGGGTCCCGTTGACAGTGGGGTATTGAGCGGGTGAAAACTTACATTGCCCTGTTTAGAGGTGTCAACGTTGGCGGAAACAACATTCTGCCGATGAAAGAATTAGCTGCGCTGCTTGAGGGTCTCGGCGGCCGGAATGTTAAAACCTATATTCAAAGCGGCAACGCGGTTTTTCAGCACCAGGCCGGGGACGCTGCCGGGTTAGCCGATAGAATCGGCGCGGCCATCAAAGCCAGCCACGGCTTTGAACCCCAGGTATTGCTGCTGGATTCGGCGGATATGGCGCAAGCGATTACGGCGAATCCCTTTCCGCAGGCCGAATCAGAACCAAAAACCCTGCTCCTCTATTTTTTGGTTGCCGCGCCGCAAAACCTGGACCTGCCCACGCTGGACAGCCTCAGGCAGGATAACGAGCAGTTTAAACTGATCGGCAATGTGTTCTATCTTTACGTGCCCGAAGGGATAGGCCGCTCCAAACTTGCCGCCCGGGCCGAAAAGTTGTTGGGGGTGGCGGCCACGGCGCGGAACTGGCGGACCGTCTGCAAAGTTATGGCGCTGGCCAAACAAGTTGAAAACCCGGGTTGATGAGCTAACCCAATGACAGACCTTCACCTTGCCTGCCAACGGTTGGCCCGTCAATCGATTGCCCCGGCGGTTTTTGAAACGCCGGGCGAAGTGGTGCAGCAGTTGGGGGCGGTGCAGGCTCAGGATTATCTGGGGGCGCTGTGGGCCGTTGGGCTGCGCACCAAAACCGCCACCCAGGCCGGCATCGAGCAGGCTATCCGCGACAAAAAGATTGTCCGTACCTGGCCCATGCGCGGCACGCTCCATTTTGT
>CAYOXS010000076.1:0-19547 GCA_964407935.1 uncultured Caldilineaceae bacterium | reverse complement strand
TCTGGCCGGGCGTTAAAAACCGGCTGCGCGAAATTCTGGGGGCGTCGGGCACGCGAGCCTCGCTGCTGCGCTTTGCCGATGAATTTGTGAGCCGCGAAAAAATTTACGTGGAACACGGCCACCAGCGCGCCGAAAAAATGAACGGCTACCACGATTCGTTTGACCCCCGCGCCGCCTCCAATCCCAGCCAGCTCCATTATCCGGCCGGCGCGCGCTTCACCATCGACTTTTTAAATGACGCCCGGCAGGAGTGGTGGTTTGTTGACCACATCAAACCGGTCACCGCCCTCATCTGGTACGCTTTTCACTGGAATTTTGATTTTGCCTGCCAGGCGCTGGCCAGCTTTATCCGCCACACCCCCTCGCTGGTGGTGAGAGATCTGAGCATGGCCGAGGACGCGCTCACCCCGGTCACCCATTCGCTGCTGCACGAACTGGAAGACGCCGCCGCCCGCCACGACCTGGCCGGCAAATACGCCCAAAGCCCGGCCTTTCGCCGCGAATTTCACCAGCATGTGCAGCAATATCTGGACGACGCTGTGATTGACAACAAAGGCGAAGCCGGCTTTCATTTTATCGAGGTTGGCGATAACCCGCTGGAAATGGCTCGCGCCGACCAGCAGCGCCAGCGAGCCATGCTCTTTGCCGCCGCGCAAAAACTGGCCGATCCCGACAAAGCCCGCATTATTATGTTTGGCCACACCCACCAACCGGTGCAAATGGAATTGAACCACGGCTGCGTGTACGTAAACACCGGCAGTTGGGTTGAAGACCTGTCTGATGCATCGCCGGAAACCTGGCGCGCCCTGTTCAACGGCGTGCTGCCGCCCGGCCACGCCAACCGAATGCTGCCCTACGCCCGCATTGAATACGACACCGACGACAACCCCTCGGTACAGTTGTTGTATTTTGAAGGTTAGCCGGTTCCCCGCTCATGACGCTTGAATTAAACCAGGTTGCGCCCCAAATTAAAGCAATGGGCCAGAGTTTGGCGCAGCTAACCACCACCCGCAGCGAAGCCCTCGATGTGGCCCGCCAACTGCTCACCCGGTACGCCGCCGAATTTGACCAGCTCAGCCAACTGGTAGACCGCGCCGAACAGGTGCAGGAAAAGCAGCGTTTTGCCTGGGTTGGCGCGGCCCCCACCCGCGAGACGCTCAACCGGGCCTGCCCGCTGCCGGCCTGCCCGGAGCCAATCACCGTGCTGGCCAGCGACGGCTCCCAAATTTACCCCGACCCGCACGCCATCGCTCTCTACTATTTAATCAACGTGGGCGTTATTATTTACCGCCACGGCTCCCACCAAAAACCGGTCACGCACAACCATTCGCCGCGGCTGGTTTTTGACACTGAAGACATTCTCGATGAGCAGGGCCGGCTGATTTCTGCCGGCGAGGTGAGCGTGCAGCGGGATCTGGCCGAACTGGAAGCGCTGGTGCAGTACACGCCCGCCGCCGCCAGCGAACCGGTAGTGGCGTTAAAGGATGGCCAGCTCACCCTGCGCGTCATCGATTTGCCGTTTGACCAGCAAAAAATCTACCTCGACCTGTACCTGGCGCAGCTCAACGCCCTGCGCGAATCGGGCGGGCTGCTGGCCGGTTACATCGACCGGCCGCGCAGCACCTTTGTGCTGGCGCTGCTGCACCTGGCGCTGCTGGAAATGGCCCACATCAGCGAGGAGAATTTACGGCGCACCCCCTTCCGCACCCTGACCGACCGCGACCTGTTCGATTTTTTGGGGCCGGGCGAGCGCAGCGCCGTGTTTGCCGTGCGGGCCAAAGGGCTGGAAAAATACAGCCAAACCGGCCACGCCATCCACTTTTTCTACCTCAACGTGGCCGGCAGCGGACCAAACCCAATGCTGGCCCGTGTTGAAATTCCGGCCTGGGTGGCGGCCAATCCCGCCGCGCTGGATATCGTGCATGCCGTGCTGGTGCGGCAGGCGCGCATTACCGGCAGCTACCCCTACGTGCTGGCTCGCGCCGATGAACTGGCCGTCATTTTGCCGGAAGAGCGCGAGGCCGTGGAAATGATGCTGGCCGTAGAAATGCGCCGCCACAAACTCAGCCCGGAGCTATCGTGGAAACAACAAAACAAAAACGCGTACCGAGCGCCCAAAGAGAGTTTTAAATAATGGTCCAATCACTCACCATTGGCTGGGTGCTGCGCGCCAGCACCGCCGGATTTGTCGTCGGCTGCCGGGTGTTGCAGCCCAACGTGCCCCAATTTGGCGATCTGGTTAAAGTGCCGCTGTACGAGGCCAGCATTTTTGGCCTGATTTACGATGTGCAGGTGCGCGACGACCCGGCCGTGCGCCAGCTTATTCTGGCCGGCGAAATGGAGCCGGAAGCGGTATTGGACCAGCGCGAAAACCGGCTGGTGCCCATTGAAATTGGCGTGCTGGCGGTGGGCTACCAGCAGGGCAAACGCATTTTTCAGGGGCTGCCGCCGCAGCCGCCGCTCAGCCTTGACACCCTGTTTTTGTGCGACAGCAGCGAACTACGGGCCTTTACCGCCGAGCTGCACTACCTGCAACTGGTGCTCAACGCCCGTCAGCTCCCCGCCGACGAACTGCTCGTGGCCAATCTGCGCCGCGTCGCCGACGCCCATCCGCCCGAAACCCGCCGCCAGTTTCTGCTCGCTGCCGGGCGGCAGCTATCGCGGCTGCTCAACCGGGATTTGATCCGGCTCGACACCATTTTGCAGCGCATCAAACCGTAAAGGATACACCGATGGATTTTACCCCGCAGCAACTGGAACAACTGCTGGCCAGCGGTCAACGCCCGCTGTGGCTGGCCAATGTCGATTTGAGCGGCGCGGATCTGACCGGCGCCGATCTGGCACAGGCGCGGCTGCAGCGCGCCAATCTGGCCGGGGCCAACATCGCCGGGGCCAATTTGAGCGGCGCGGATCTGACCTACGCCAATCTGGCCGGGGTCAATTTAAATGAAGCCAATCTGAGCCGCGCCGTGCTGAGCGGGGCCAATCTCACCGGCGCGGTGCTGGTGGGAGCCAACCTGACCGACACTGATTTGAGCCGGGCCACGCTGTCTGCCGCCGATTTGAGCCGGGCCGCGCTGGTGCGGGCCAACGTCAGTGAGTCGAACCTGAGCCGGGCGGTGCTGGCCGGCGCGGACCTGACCGAGGCTAATCTGGCCGAAGCCAATCTGGCCGGGGCCGATTTGAGCGGCGCGCGGGTGACGGGCGCGTTGCTGCGCGAAGCCGACCTGACCGGGGCCAACATCACCGGGGTTGAGCTGGACTCCGCCAATACGGAACTGGCCGTTTTGCCCGACGGCCAGATTGACGCCTGAACCAGTAATTAGCCGGCAAAGCAGCCCGACAGCAAAGTAGGTTGGGCTTGCAGCCCGACAGTCACGCTGCAAGCGTGACCTACTCTGCTGCTCGCCTGCAAAGTTAAATTACACGTAAAGAAACGGTAAATTTCTTACTAAGAAACTTGTATTTTCTTACTAAGAAAGTGATGGTTTCTTACTAAGAAATTGATGGTTTCTTACTAAGAAATTGATGGTTTGCAGGCGAGTAATTGTAATTTCTTTAGGCCGGCTGCTGAATCAGCGTGCGGATGGGGTACGGAATATTGATGCTTTCGCGCTCAAACGCGGTTTTGATGCCCTTCACCGCCGCGTCGAGCGCGTCAAAATAGCCGGCCTCGCTCACGTCAATCCAAAAATAGAGCGTCGCGTTGATGGAGCTATCGCCAAATTCTTTGAACACCGCAAACGGAGCGGGGTCAGTTTTGATGCCGGGCACGCTGCGGGCCACTTCCAGCAGCAGCGCATCGGCTTTGTCCAGATCGGTTTCGTAACCCACGCCCACATTCAGGCTGATGCGGCGCTGTTCAATTTTGGAGTAGTTGGTAATAGGGTTGCCGTACACCCGGGCGTTGGGGATGATCACCAGCAGGCCGTCCCAGGTGCGAATCGTAGTGCTGCGGATTTCGATGTTGGTGACGGTGCCGGCGTAGCCGCCGGCCTCAACCGCCTCGCCGATGTCAAACGGCTGTTGCAGGAGCAGTAATACTCCGGCCACAAAATTCTCGGCGATGTCTTTGAGGGCGAAGCCAACGGTAAAACCGGCAATGCCCAGCCCGGCCACAAAGCCGGTCACATTAAAATCAACCGCCGACAGCGCCCAGATAATGCCCAGTACCAAAATTGAAATCTGGGTGATGCGGGCCAGCAGCAGCGTCACTTCGTGGTCAACCTGGCGGTGTTGCAGCGCCCGGCGCACCAACTGAAAGCAGATTTTGGCCAGCAACAGGGTGAGCGCAAAAATAATCAGCGCCACAATCAGTTTGGGGATGAACAGGATAATCTGTTCAAACAGAGCTTGCAGGGGAGTCAGCTCATCTAAAATATTTTGCATAATATGATTCCTCCGGTTTGATTGGGATTTGAGGGGTTCTTATTGTAAGGTTTTTGGCAGAAAATTCAACCCGCAGAAAAAGTTACTTGCAAGGCCCCCTCCCCCACAAGTGGGGAGGGGATTAAGTATTCGTGTATCGGTGGCGCGGCTACGCCGCGCCACCGATACACATTTAACAATTCCCCCTTTCCTGGGGAAGGGGGTTAGGGGGATAGGGAGGACAGGGGTGCATCCAGTGTCCGATTTCCAGCAGCTTTGCAACAACCCCGAAAGGTAAAATTTATGGCAGACAGTTCAACAGAATTTGACGCGTTTTTCCCGCCGCGCGATTTTGCCACTCAAAAACTCGGCACGGTCATCAGCGGTTCGTTGAGCAAGGGGCTGGAAGTCAAACTCGACCCCACCGCACCCATCGAAGATATTGCGGTGGGGCGTTACGTGATTGTGCAGGGCAGCAAGCTCCGTTTTTTTGGCATGATCACCGACGTGACGCTCGATAACACCAACCCGCAAATTGAAAAAACCCCGCCCGACGTAGCCGACGACCCGTTTTTGCGCGAGGTGTACGTGGGAACCAGCGTTTTTGGCCGCATCCACATTTCGCCAATGCTGGTGCTGGACGAGGACACCGACGAGCCGCGGCCGGTCAAAACCATCCCCGGCCACTTTGCCACCGTCAAAGTTGCCAGCGAAGAGGACGTCAACCTGGTTTTTGGCCCGGAAGACGAACAGCATTTTCACGTGGGCGAGCCGCTGGACATGCAGGATGTGCCGGTCAATCTGGATTTGTTCCGCATGGTCGAGCGCAGTGTGGGCGTGTTTGGCAAAAGCGGCACCGGCAAAAGTTTTCTCACCCGGCTGCTGCTGGCCGGCGTCATTCAAAAAAATGCTGCCGTCAACCTGATTTTTGACATGCACAACGACTACGGCTGGGAAGTTAAAACCGAAAGCGGCAGCACCGTCAAAGGGCTGAAACAGCTTTTTGGGCCAAAAGTGGCCATTTTCACCCTCGATGAAGAATCGAGCCGCCGCCGCAAAGTGCGGCCCGATTTTACCGTGGTCATCGACTGGAGCGACATCCAGCCCGAAGATTTGGAGATGCTGCGCACCACGCTCGATTTGAGCGATCAGATGATTGGCGCGGCCTACAGCCTGCGCCGGAGCTGGGGCAAAGGCTGGATCAAGCAGTTGCTCAGCTCCGACAAAGCCGACATCGATCTGCTGGTGGAAGGCACCACCATCAACCGTTCCAGCCTCGATGCGCTCAGCCGGCGGCTGGAACGGCTGACCCGCTTTGACTTTTTGCGCGATAGCTGGAAGGGCGACTCGGCCCAGAAAATCATCGAATATCTGGACAAAGGCATCACCGTGGTACTGGAATTTGGCCGCTACGGCAACGCGCTGGAGGCCTATATTCTGGTGGCCAACTACCTCACCCGCCGCATCCATCAGATGTACGTGGAGCGGGTGGAGCAGGCGCTGGGCGACGCCGCCCACGAACCGCCGCAACTGCTGATTGTGATTGAAGAAGCGCACAAATTTTTGGACCCGGCCATCGCCCGGCAGACAATTTTTGGCACCATTGCCCGCGAACTGCGCAAATACAACGTCACGCTGCTCATTGTTGACCAGCGGCCATCCGGCATTGACGAGGAGGTGATGAGCCAGATTGGCACCCGCGTGACCGCCCTGCTGGACAATGAACGCGACATCGCCGCGGTGTTTACCGGCGTGTCCGGCGCGGGGGCGCTGCGCGAAGTGCTGGCCCGGCTCGATACCAAGCAGCAGGCGCTGATTATGGGCCACGCTGTGCCCATGCCGGTGGTCATCCAGACCCGTACTTACGACGCCGATTTTTATGCCGCAATGGGCTACAACGACGACACCGATCTGGCCGCGAGTCGGAGTACGCGCATCAATATGTTGCGCGGCAAACCGGAAGAAGGAATTGATTAGGAAAAAGAGGCGCTTGAAGATTTGGCCAAAATTGGTAAACTTAAGATTGAAAATAATATGCTTTTTGGCAACTACCCGCGATGTGGGTTATAATTTACCGTAGTTTGTAAACGGGAGTTTGTTGTGGCAGACGATGTAGAAAATCCAGGTGAAATGAGTGAGCGCGAAGGCCGCGAAAATTTAATCCCCGGTGATCGACCGCGGCTCATGCAAACCGCGCCGCTGCCGGAATTCAGGCCGGATGTTATGGCCGACAGCGACAGTGATCTGCCGGCAGCCGCCGGCCGCAGTTCGAGCGCCACGCCACAAAACCTGGCTGCTATGCTCTCCCTGCCCACCGAGGCCGAAGAAACAGCCGGCGAAGAACAGCCCGCCGGACCGGAACCGCGCTATCGGGTTTCGGCGGCCGCCGGCGATTTAGCCGATTACACCTCGCTGCCGGAGAGCGCGCTTCCCCTCGACGAGGAAGTTGCAGACAAAAGCTCGGGCTGGCAAACCACCTGGGCGGTGGTGCGTGAAGTTGGCGAAACGGTTATCCTCACGCTCATCATTTTTTTGCTCATCCAGATGGTGGTGCGCAACTTTCGGGTGGTTGGCACCAGTATGATCAACAACCTGCACGACGGCCAGTATCTGATCATCGACAAACTGTCGTACAACCCCGTCATCAGCGATTATCTGAGCATCGGCGGGCCGCAACGGGGCGATGTGGTGGTTTTTGAACCACCGCGCCGGCCCGACGAAGATTACGTTAAAAGAATCATCGGCTTGCCGGGAGAAAGAGTACAGGTTATCAAAGGGGTGGTTTACGTTAACGACGAACTGCTGCCGGAGCCATTCCAGCCCAAACCCGGCTCGTACACTATGCCGCAGCCGGTTACCGTGCCGCAGGGGCAGGTATTTGTGCTGGGCGACAACCGCAACAACTCCAACGATTCGCACAACTGGGGGCCGCTGCCCATTGAAAATATTGTTGGGCGGGCCTGGCTGAGCTACTGGCCCCCCGATTTATGGGGCACCATTCCCCGCGATGCCCCATCAGAACAAGCAACTTTAAAACACTGGCTGACTGAGGTTATTCCCAGCGCCAATGCCAAAAACGAGTAACGAGATTAATTAATGAATATTGCCCGCTATATTGACCACACACTGCTCAAACCGGAAGCCTCCACAGAACAAATTACAACCCTGTGCCACGAAGCGCGAGAATACAATTTTGCGTCGGTGTGTGTGAATCCCACTCACGTTAAACTTGCGGCAGAGTTGCTGCAAGGCTCAGACGTACAGGTTTGCACGGTTATCGGCTTTCCACTGGGAGCCACGCTCTCGGCGGTAAAGGCGTTTGAAACGGAACAGGTTATCAGCCTTGGCGCTACAGAAGTTGACATGGTCATCAATATTGGCGCGCTCAGGGACGGCAACTTTGATCTGGTCCAGCAGGACATCGCTGCCGTGGTGAAAGCAGCGCACCGGCACAATACCCACTGCAAAGTAATTATCGAAACCGCCCTGCTCACCAACCCGGAAAAAATAAAAGCCTGCCAACTGGCTCAAAATGCCGGCGCCGATTTTGTAAAAACATCGACCGGTTTCAGCAGCGCCGGCGCAACGCCAGAAGATGTTGCCCTGATGCGCCAGACTGTTGGCCCGGAGATGGGCGTAAAAGCAGCCGGCGGCGTAAAAAACTACGCCGATGCACTCAAAATGATCGAGGCCGGAGCCACCCGGCTGGGCGCCAGCGCCGGGGTGAAAATTGTGCAAGAGGCAAACCACTAATATGAATATTTGTCCCGCTTGCAGAGTTGGCCGTTTGGTAAAACGCTCGATGGCTTACATTGAATGGCATCACGGCAACCTGTTAATTGTTGACCGCATGCCGGTAGAAATGTGTGATGTTTGCGGTGAACGCGATTATGATGATGTCGCCATTGAAAATTTGCAGCGACTGCTCTGGTCCAATTCACCCAACGTGATTGGCCGAACCCCGTCTGGTCATCACACATAAAGCTGTAACCCAACCATAATAATAAGGATACTCCCGGATGAGCAGCGTACACCGAATAAACACTGGTCGAGTTACGGCGGATTTTTTTACGGCCAGTTACCGTTTTTCTGCCAGCGTTATTGTTTATAAACGCCGGCTGGTTGACGTGCTGAGCGACCAGATTACCGATTATCTCGATATGATCGATGTTTATGTGTCGCGTATTAACAACCCCGGTGATATTGTTGCCACCTATCAAAAAGGTTCTCTGGTTAAAAAAGAGATCAATTTTGTTATGCTCTCGGATGAAACCGAGGGTATCTCCAAAGAACGTTTTTATGCCTCGCGAGAAAACCTGCCCATATTTTTGTCTGTGCCGTCTTTTGAAGTCACCGGTGAACTCCAGTGGGGGCGCACCGAGATGGATGTTAAGAAACTCCTGACTGCCGATACCCAAAAATTCTTGCCGATCATAGAAGCAACTGCCACCAACTCATTCTTCCCGCAAGTCACATTTCAGGGGCCGATAGTTCTGGTTAACAAGGCCAAAATCCAGGTGTTGTGTTCCAAATAACGGCACAAAACCGGGCAAGTTGCGGCGATCACACCCAAAGACAGTAAGTGTTGACAACAAATTTTTTAGGAGCAAGTGGTGCCTTACCCGGCCACAGTAAAGCACACTTATGGCTAATATACTGGTAATTGATGACGACAAGGATATTCAACGCCTGCTTGAGTTTGCCTTAAAACGCGCCGGGCATACGGTTGATACAGCCTTTGATGGTTTGCAGGGACTCAGCTTCGCCGAAAGCAGCCAACCCGATTTGATTGTGTGCGACGTGATGATGCCCAAGATGACGGGCTACGAGTTTTGCCGGCAGGCGCGTTCCAAACCGGTGTTAAAACGCACGCCGATTATCGTTTTCTCCGCCAGATTCCAACCCATCGACAGGCAAACCGCGCTGGAAGCCGGCGCGACTGATTATCTTTCCAAATCCACCGCGCCGGACGCGCTGGTTAAACGCATCACAGAACTCCTCCCCGAAAAGCCCGCCGGCACAATCGCCCAAAAGATGGTTGGCGTGTTTAGCTTGCGAGGCGGTGCCGGCGTTACCAGTTTGTCGGTCAATTTGGTTCTGGCTCTGGCGCAGGCTCAAAACGCCCCGGCATCGTTGATCGATCTGGCCACGGCAAGTGGGCACGCCGCCCTGATGATGGGCCTCCGGCCCACCAGTAACGCTTCGCAGTTATTGGCCTCATTGGAAAATGATCTTTCACCGGAAGCTATCAAGCGGTTTTTTATTCAACATAAAAGCGGAGTTCAGTTACTCGCTTCACCGCTAACTTTTGCCGAAGAGCTATCACCGGATAACGCCAGGTTTTTACGGCTGCTCAACGGTCTAAAATCCAATTTTGCGGTATCGCTGCTGGATGTCCCTCATCTGCTGGCGCCTCACTTTTCGCCGGCGCTCCAACTGCTGGATAAGGTACTGCTGGTTATTTCTACAGATATGCCGGCCGTTCAGTCAACGGTGGTCGCCCTGCAAGGGCTGCTGAAGCTCGGGCTGGCCGACAGCAAAATTAATCTGGTTGTTAACCAAACCACTCCCCACAACGCCCTGCCCATCGAAATAATCCAGAAAGCCGTCAAACGGCCAATTCTGGCCGCCATTCCATATGATCCCAACATGATCAAGGCGATAAATGCCGGTCAACCCCTTGTTTTAAGCCAACCGCAATCGCCCGCGGCTCAGGAAATCAGTCAATTAGCCGCCAAAGTTTTTGGCTGATTTTGGCCGTAAATATCGAGGGGCCTGGTTTGCTGCTAATCTGAAATCGTGGTATATTACCCGCCGTTGTCGCGAGACACGCCCCCGTCGTCTAGAGGACTAGGACACAGCCCTTTCAAGGCTGCGACACGGGTTCGAATCCCGTCGGGGGCACTGCCCACAAAGTAAAAAAACGCCGCCATTGAGCGGCGTTTTTTGTGTTTTAGAGTCAGATCCGCACTGTGCTTAAAATTAGCTGCATTTCCTGGCCGCAATTCGGTAAATGGTACCGACAAACTAAACAACGTCCACAGCGCCTCACCGTTCACTTCGACTATGGTGTACCGAACGTTCCCCCGTTACATTTCGCAGGGTAGTGTGCCAGGTGTCGAGGCCCTGACCTGCATTGTTAATCTTCGCTTGTATCTCTCCAGGCCCAATCAAAGATCGGGCGGTAATGATAACTACCCAGCCATTTTTGCCCGTCTTTACAAATAACTCATCCATTCTTTAAACGTATCATCAAAATCGGTCATTTTCTGTAATTGGCCGTGTATAATAGGGCAGAAACCATAACACGGTGACAAATGCCAGACATTGACGTCTTAATCCAACGCTGGCGGGCCGGCGAAGAGCGGGCCGCTGAGGCGATATACAACCAATATCGGAGCATTATCTATAGCTTGGCTTTTGCCTTGCTGTCCAATGCGGCCGATGCCGAGGAAGTGACCCAGGATTCGCTGTCTTATGCGTTGCTTCATATCAACAACTATAACCCTAACAAAGCCAGATTCACCACCTGGTTGTACACCATCACCGTCAGCCGCTGCCGCAACAAACGCCGCCGGCGCCTGCTGCCGAGCATACCGTTATTCGGTTGGCTTAAACAAGGCGGCGATGTACCCAACCCTGTGCCTGGCCCGGAGCGACAGGCCATCCAGGGTCTCATCCGCGATGAGGTCTGGACAGCGATGCAAACATTGAACCAACCGCTCCGCGAGGCCCTTCTATTACGCCACTGGGCTGATTATACCTATCAAGAAATCGGTCAGATGCTCGACTGCTCGGCGCGGGTAGCCCGCTCGCGGGTACTCAAAGCCCACGAAATGTTAGAACCGCTATTGGCGGAACAGTATCTGACCAGCCTGGAAGAGGAAGTTTGATGACTCAGCATCTAAGCCAAAAACAACTCCTTGCTTACGTTTATCAGACACTGGCCGATGGTGAACGAGAGACGATGGATCGTCATTTGGTTACCTGCCAGGAATGCCGGGCGCGTCTGGCCGAGCGAGAGGCCATTCAGCGGCGTATTCGGTACAGCGTTCTGGCCTGGCAGCGGCAGGTTATCCCTCCCACCGAGGTTAATTTTGGGGCCATTGCCCCTTATGTGAAACGATCAAGGAGATTAATGATGTTTGCTAAACAATCCAATTTAGTTTTGTCGAGCGCGGTGACGATTCTCGTGCTCATCGTGGCGGGAGTTGGGGTGTTTTTCCTGCTGAGCAATCAAGCCCAACCAGAACCGATCCCCCAGGAGGCAGTCATTGAGCAACCGGCGGTCAAGGCTGCCGCAGAGATCAGCCAGCCGGTTACAAAGGAAGAAACATCCAGCGAAGCGACTGTCGAGCAGCCGGTTAAGCTTGCCCCGGAGAATAGCCCGCCTTCCAATGAGCCAGTTCCGGGCGAGACAAGCCCCTCCCCTGGCCAACTATTGTGGAATTTCGAAACGGACCTTCTTCCAGGTAATCTAGCCGTGGCCAATGGAACAGTTTATGTGGCCACCAGTGCTGATGGAAAACTTCACGCTGTGGATAGTCAGTCCGGGCAGGAGATATGGCAGTTTGAAACAGACAGCACCATCAACTTCGACATAACGCCCGCGGTGGTTGACGGGGTGGTCTACTTTGGAACCAGTGACGGTCATTTGTATGGATTGGACAGCCAAACGGGCCAGAAACAGTGGCAGTTTACCATAGACCTGGGGATAAAATCTTCCCCAACCATCGTTGACGGGGTGGTCTACTTTGGCAGTGACGACACCTATCTCTACGTGGTGAACCTCAAGACGGGCCAGGAACAATGGAAGTTCAAAACAGGTGGGGCGGTTCTCGGTCAGCCAATAGTTACTAATGAAACCGTGGTCGTTGGCAACGCCGATGGTTATTTCTACGCTCTGGACCGTCAAACCGGCCAGGAACAGTGGCGGTTCGATACGGGCAGCCGGGTAGCAACCAGTTACCCGGCCATTACCGTCGGAACGGAGGTCTATGTCGGCAGCATTGGCCAGATTTATGCCCTGGACAATAAAACCGGGCAGGTACAATGGACTTATAAAATACCGGATAGTGTGTTGCCCCTGGCTGCCAGCGACGGGTTGATATACGTTCAGGGCTCCCGTACCCTGTTTGCCATCGATAGTCAGTCCCATATGGAGAAATGGCGGACCGAACTGGCCGAACCCGTGTTGACGAGTACAGCCGGCATACTCTATGTCGCAACCAGGGATGGATATCTATACGCCCTGGATAGCCAGACCGGCCAGGAAAGGTGGATATTCGACACAGAAACAGGTCGCGCGTTGCACGAACCTGAGATTGCTGATGGGGTAGTGTATGTTGGCAGTAATGATGGCAATCTGTATGCGGTTTGGGCCGGCAGTCCGGCAACAGAAACAGATAGTACCCAATAAGGAGCCCAGCCAGCCTCCGACCGGATGGTGCAGGAAATTTGGACACCAACGAATAGCTGTTTGAACTGGTCGCCAATAGCAAATTTTATGTCGACGAAAAAGGAGAACCCTTTTGTCCCGAACCTCCCCGCTGATCTCCCAACACCAAGTTACAAACCTGTCTTATCGTAGGTAAAGACGCCGCAAATGAGCGACGTCTTTTTTGTTGTGTTCGGGAATATACAAGGCTGAGTCAGGAAATCTGGATCATCATCACACTGACATTTTTGACAGAACGCACAAATAAAATACAATACCTACGTACTGACCGACGGTCGGTCTATGATGAGAGAAGCAAAACTATGGCCAGAATTGTCAAAGAGCACGATGTGCGGCGCAATGAAATTCTCGATGTAGCGCAGAGATTTTTTTACCAAAAAGGCTACGAACAAACCTCAGTCCAGGAAATCATCACCGAGATTGATATTGCCAAAGGGACGTTCTATCACTATTTTAGCTCAAAACTGGAGTTGCTGGATGCGATCATCGAGCGGATGGTTGCCCAAATCCTGCAATCCCTCCAACCAGTAGTAGAGGACACCCGGCTTTCGGCTCTGGAGAAGTTCAACCAATACTTTGCCCAGGCTGAAAGTTGGAAGGTTGATAACAAAGCCTTTTTCTTGAATATTTTGCGCAGTTGGTATAACGATGACAACGCTATTTTTCGCCAGAAAATAGAGACGGCCTCAATTAGAGATGTTATCCCGATGCTGGCCAAAATCATCGAGCAGGGCATTGCTGAGGGCGCTTTTGCTACGCACGATCCGGTTGAAATTGCAGAAATTGTAATGGGCATCGGTTACTATTTTTCTTATACCATTGGCAAAATTCTTTTGAACGCCGCCGCGGACAAGAACTGCCTCCCTCTGGTAGAGAAAAAAGTGGTAGCCGCCCAATACGCCGTCGAACGGGTATTGAACGCCCCCCCCGGCTCCATCACCATATTTGATATTGAGCGCACCAAACATTGGTTTGATTAATGAGAAGTTGTCAGGCAGGTGTCGCTGGGTTTAACTCGTGATTCCTGACTCCTAACCCCTGCATTTACAGGAGGCGGCTGTATGCGAACATTCATCAAAATGGCCTGGCGCAATATGTGGCGCAACTGGCGGCGCACCGCCATCGCGCTGATTGCCATTGTTTTGGGTTTGATTTTATTGCTCTTTTTTGACGGCATGATCACCGGCTCTGACCAGGCTATTTTTGGCAACGCCGTCCGGCTGTACGGCGGCAACATCCAGATTCACGCCCCCGGTTATCGAGCCAAAGCCAGCCGGCTGCCTATGTATCCCCTTGAAAATGCCGATGCCGTGGTGCAGGCGGCAACGGCGCAGCCCCAGGTTGCGGCCGCCGCCAAACGGATCAATACCGGCGGCATTATCACCAGCCACGAAGGCTCATTCCCGGTGAGCATCACCGGTTTGCAGCCCACCGTTGAAGCGCCCGTTAGCATTCAGGCCGAAAATATCAGCCACGGGCGCTATCTGGCGGCAGACGATGGCGATGCGATTGTGATTGGGCAGGGCCTGGCCGACCTGCTCAAGGTAAATGTGGGCGACCGGGTGAAGCTGCTGGGGCGCACCAAACGCGGCCAGATGCGCCAGCGCACCATGACCATTGTGGGCATTTACAATTTAAATATGCGTGAAGCGGAAGAACGGGCAGTTTTTATGAGCCTGCCAGAAGCGCAAACTCTGTACAATCTGCGCCAGCAGGCCACCGAAGTTACGCTCACTCTGCACGATGTTGGGCAGGAAAAGGTGGTACTCTCTACGCTGCAAACCAAACTCCCCGACGTTGAGGTTGACTCGTGGCAAACGCTCAAGCCGGAAATCCGGGAAACTATGGACACCAAACAGGCTTTTACCAGTGTGATGGGGCTGATTGTGGTGCTCATTGCCAGTATTGGTATTCTCAATTTGATGATGATGGCCGTGTTTGAACGCACTCGCGAGATGGGCGTACTGGCGGCGCTGGGCATGAAAGGCCGCCAGATTATGGGCCTGTTTTTGCTGGAAGGGGCGCTGATCGGCCTGGTTGGCACAATTATTGGCTGCGTGTTGGGGCTGCTGCTGCTGGCCGTAGTTGGCCACGTGGGAATCGACTTGGGTTTTGCCTCCGGCATGGGCGAAGTTGGCGCGTTAATGGGCGACCGGCTCTACCCCAGCGTCACTGTGGCCGGCGTTATCAGCCGGGGCGTAGCGGTGGCCGTTATTGCCACCCTGGCCTCGCTCTATCCGGCCTGGCAGGCCTCGCGCAAAGAAGCAGCCGAGGCATTACACCATGTTTAGGAAAAGCGGGAAAGCGCAGGGGCATCTCTCCAAATCCCCCTGCTCAGGAGGCTCAAACAATGACATCGGCTAAACTGTGGACTATCGCTTACCGCGATTTGATGCGCAATCGGCGGCGGTCATTTTTAACCCTGCTGGCGATGGCTCTGGGGCTGGCCATGTTGATGACGTTTAACGGCCTGATCGCCGGCACGTGGGACGAGGTGATCCAAAACAGCATCCGCCTGAAAACAGGCCATCTTCAATTACGCGCCCCCACGTACGATGAAAAAAAGGTGAGCCTGCAATGGCAGGACCTGCTCAACAACCCAAGCGGCCTGGTTGCCGGCATCCAGCGGATGAGCGAGGTCAAAGCCGCCACCCCGGTGTTGTGGGTGAGCACCATCCTCAGCACCGCCGACGAATCGCTGGGGTTGCAGGTATTTGGCATCGACCCCGCCTCATCGTTTTACGACCCCATCCGCGAGTCGCTGGTGGCCGGCGAGTTTCTATCGGCGGATGACCGCAACGGCATAATAATTGGCCAGCGGCTGGCCAGCAGCCTGGGAGTGGGCGTGGGCCACCGGGTAAATCTGGCGCTGGTCAATGCCGATGGCAACGCCGATGAAGACATCTTTACTGTGCGCGGCCTGTTTGCTACCGGCATTCTCAGCTACGATGAAAGCGCCGTGTTTATGCCATTGAGCAAGGCCCAGGCGCTGTCCCGCACCGGCGAACGCGCCAGCGCCATTGTGGTGCTGCTTAACCGCCAGGCCGACACCGACCGCGTGGCCGCGGCTATTCAGGGCGAAGGCGTGCGCATTCTCACCTGGCGGGATTCAAACCAGCTTGTGCTGCAAACCGTTGACACCGCCAAGGGCTTTTACGTGATTCTGGATGGCATTGTGATGTTGATTGTGGCCGTGATCATCGCCAACACCCTGCTGATGGCCGTTTTTGAGCGCATCCGCGAGATCGGTATTTTGGCTGCGCTGGGCATGAAAGGCCGGCAAATCATGCTGATGTTTTTGTTTGAAGCCCTCATGCTGGGGCTGTCGGGGGTGGCGCTGGGCATTGTCATCGGTTCGGCGGGGGTAGCTTACCTGTCGCAGGTGGGTATTCCGCTGGGTGCGGCGGCCTCGGCGGCGGGCAGCAACTTTGCGTTGGGATCAGCCATGTACGCCGCGTTTGCGCCCGTCACCTTTATGTGGCTGTCGGTTTGGACGCTGATTTTTGTGCTGCTGGCCTCGTTGTACCCGGCCCGATTCGCGGCCCGGCAGGAGCCGGTTGACGCTTTACGTTCTTTATAAGGAGCTACCCGATGTCAGTTATCCAACTGGAAAATATTACCAAAATCTACACCATTGGCCAAGTGGAAACCCGCGCGCTCGACGACGTTAGCCTGACGTTTGAAGACGGCGAATTTACCGCCCTGGTTGGGCCGTCCGGCTCCGGCAAAACCACACTGCTGCAATTAATGGGCTGCCTCGACAAACCCAACCGCGGCGTGGTTAAAATCCACGGACGAGACGTAACCCGCTTTACCGCCAACCAGCGCGCCGACCTGCGGCGGGAAATGATCGGCTTTATTTTTCAATTTTTTGCGCTGGTGCCGGTGTTGACCGCCTACGAGAATGTGGAACTGCCGCTGTTGTTGAACGGCGTTCCGGCTGCGGAACGGCACGAGCGCACCCTGGAAATGCTGGAGGCGGTGGGGCTGGCCGACCGGGCCGGCCATCGCCCCGACCAGTTGAGCGGCGGCGAGCAGCAGCGGGTGGCCATTGCCCGCGCTTTGGGGCCGCGCCCGGCGCTGGTGCTGGCCGATGAACCCACCGCCAATCTTGACACCGCCAACGGCACACAGGCGATGGAAATTATGCAGCGCCTCAACCAACAAACCGGGACGGCCTTTATTTTTGCTACCCACGACCCCCGCGTTGTGGCTTTTGCCCGGCGGGTCGTCAAACTGCAAGATGGGCGGGTGATCGATAACGGTTCGGCGGAAAAAACTCCGGCAATGGCCGTTACGCCTGCCAGCCCGTAAACCGGCCGCTGAGCCGGCTCGAAACCAGCAGCAGTCGCTCGCGTTGCAGCAGGGCGGCTATTCCCAGCAGCAGCAGCAAAAAGCCTGTGCAGCCCACCAGCAGCAGCGCCGGCAGGCCAGATAGCGCGCTCAGCACCACCGTGATCACGCCCAGCACCACAAACACCAGCGGCGCGCCCACCAAACTGCGCGAGCGAATGACCAGCCCGTAGGTGAGCACCACCAGCGCCTGCACAAACAGCACCAGGAAAAAGAGAAAGCGGTCGGTGGAGATCATCTGGATGTAAGTGGTGCTCAGCAGGATCAACTGCGAAACCAGGCCGGTGAGAAAAGCGGCCACACTGTTGCCGCTGCGCACCAGCAGGTAGTGCATAATAAACCCCAGCAGCGCCGCGCCGATGGAATAAACCTGCGGTTCAGTGACTTCCAGCTCAACCAGCAAAATAAAGTACGACAGCAAATAAAGGAATGCAGCGGGAAATCCCAGCCAGATATTGCGCCGGTACCAGGCTTCCACCGCAAAAGCAGTAGCCGCCACGGCCACGCCGATCACCGCCGTCGCGCCGCCCTCAAACGGCGCCGACAGCGACACCAGCACGCCCAACCCCAACCCGCTCCAGCGCAACATGGTGGCCCAGGACTCAAACCGGCCCAGCCGGGCCAGCCCAAAACCGGCCACAACATACAGCAGCGCCAGCGCCATCAGCGGCGTAACCCAGGTTTCGCGCTCAAAGTAGATTAACCCCAGCCCCACGGTCACGGCCAGACTGGCTGTCGCGCCAAAGCCCAGCCAGGGCCGCCGGTCAACCAGAGCGAAAAACGCCAGATAAGCGGCCACAATCGCAAAGGCAATTGCCGCCCGGCCGGCTTCGTCGGCCAGGCCGGTAGCCAGCAGCGCCAGTAGGGCCGCCGCGCCGATCATGCCGCCCAGCAGCAGCGGCGGCAAATGCCACGTTGATCGGGCCTGTAGCCCGCGGCGTGCCGCCAGATGCATGGCGGTCAGCGCCAGCGCCGGCCACAACAACACAAAACCCGGATAAAAATTAAAGCGTTCAACGCTGGGCAGGAAAAAGACGGTAAAATACGCCGCTGCGCCGGCCACCAGCGCACTGCTCCACGTCCACCAACGCGGCCGGTAGACCGTCAAACCGGCATACAAAATGGCGGCAACCAGCAAACAGCCCAATCCCAGCGCCACCCGGTCGGTCAGCCCGATTACCGGAGCCAGCGCCAGCAGCGCCAGCCCGCCCATGCTGAACGGCAGGGCGTAGGCCCGCACCCGTTGGCCGGGCAGCCGGGCCAGCGCCTCGCCCAGCAGCGCCAAAATGACGCCCCAGCCGCACATTGCAACCGTTGTTGCCAGTGTTGACGGTGAAACCAGTTGCAGCCACAGCAGCGGCACCGGGGCCAGCGCGCCAACAGCCAGCCACGGAAACAGCAAAAAACCGGTGAGCCTGTCACTGGCCACATAAAACAGCGCGCCCAGCAGCCACGTGCCGCCAATCACCAGCCACCAGCCGCTGGCCGGCAGCGGCTCATCCAGCAGCGCTACCAGCACCAGCAGCGCCGAAATCCCCAGCAGGCCAGGCTGCTGAATCTGGCTCAGCCACAGCAGCGGCCGCGAGAAGGCCCGGTCTCGCCAGTAGCGCAGCAGCGCCACCCCACCCAGGCCCGACAGCGTCACCAGTCCCACTAAAGCCAGGTCGAGGTGATAGGTGAGGTCAAACCAGCGCCCCACTTGCAGCGCCGCCGAACTGCCGGCCAGCCAGGCCAGCACACTGAAAAAACGGGAACTGTAAAAAATTGTACCGCCCAGCCAAACCAGACTCAGCAGCGCCGTTACGCCAATCCAGTACAATTCGGTTGCCGAGCGGCTAACATCAAATTGATCGAGCAACACCCCGGCATCAATCGGCAGCAAACAGGAGAAAACCACAAACAACACAAAACTGGCCTGCGGCAGCCGTCGTTTTAAAAGCAGCGCCGCCGCTAAAAAACCGAGCGTCGCCGCGCCCAAAATGGGCAACCGCAGCAGTTCAAACACCGCCGCCAGAATGGCCGCGGCGGCCAGCACAAAAAATGCGCCCAGATACAACGCCACTTTGATGGTGGTTTCACTCAGCAGCACTTCCGACAGCGTCGGGGCCGGCTTGGCCTCTGCCGGCGGGGCTGCCTGGGCCGTCATCGGCGGATCAAAGGTGTAGCGCTGCCGCAGCAGGCCGGTAAACTGCGGCGATAGCAGTCCATCGGCCTGCCAGCGGTCAATTTCAACCACAATTGTCTGCCGGATCGAGAGCGGCAGCCGGCTGTTTTTGCGCTGCAACTCTCGAAAGGCGGGCGCGCCCAGCGCCTCCAGCGCGGCCTGCCGCACCGCCGGGCTGTCATCGCCGGCGGCGGCTTTTTCCAG
>CAYOXS010000075.1:14732-19938 GCA_964407935.1 uncultured Caldilineaceae bacterium | reverse complement strand
GAGAAGGGGGAGAAGAGATTTTCGTGTGATTATGGCCGGCTACGCCGGCCATAATCACACCGAGTCAGTAATAACCCCCTCCCCACAATGGGGAGGGGGTTGGGGGAGGGGAAGAAAAAGTGTAGGTTTCATCTTGAATCCAGTATAGAATCAAAAAAGCCGCCTCATCTGGCGGCTTTTATAGGTAGTAGCAGATTTTATAACTGCTCGTCCTCGCCCAGAATGGCGTCAAAGATGGCCTGCAATTCTTCCTGCGAATAAAAGTGAATTGTGAGTTTACCCGTGTCCTCTTCGGAGCGGGATAGTTCCACCCGGGTGCCGAGTTTGGATTCAAAACGGGCCAGCATGGCCTTGTCGTGCGGGGTGAGCGGCGGGCGTTTGGGCTTGGCCGCCTCTTCGCCGGTGAGCATCTGGCGCACCAGCGTTTCGGTTTGGCGCACATTCAACCCGCGGCTGATAATTGTGCCCAGCGCAGCCAGTTGATCGCGGTTCTTTTTTAGGCTGAGCAGCGCCCGGGCGTGGCCTTCGCTGATTTTGCCAAGGGCCAGCGCGTTTTTTATCTCATCTGGCAGGTTGAGCAGACGCACCGTGTTGGCCACGGCGGTTCGGCTTTTGCCCACCCGTTCGGCCACAGCTTCCTGGGTTAACCCAAATTCTTCCATCAACTGGGCAAAGGCTTGCGCCTCTTCCAACGGGTTCAAATCGGCGCGCTGAATATTTTCAACAATGGCCAATTCCAGCATTTGCTGGGGGGTTGTCTCTTTGATCACCACCGGCACGCGACTCAGGCCGGCCAACTGGCTGGCCCGCCAGCGGCGTTCGCCGGCAATGAGCTGATAGCCGTTCTCGCCTCTGGTCACCACCAGCGGCTGAATCAGCCCGTGTTCGGCAATGGAGTTGGCCAGTTCCTGGAGTTCGTGCGGGTCCATTGCCTGCCGCGGCTGGTGCGGATTGGGCGAAATCTGGTCGATGGGCAGTTCTACCGCGCCGCCAACAGCTTCTTCACCCGCCGGCCGGCTGCCGGCCGAAGGCGGGATCAGCGCGTCTAACCCTTTACCCAGACCTCGTTTTTTGTTCATGCCAATATCCTCTATCCGCATGGCTACGCCGCCAGCAACTGCGACCGAACCCGGCCCAGCAACTCTTCGGTCAAATCGTGGTAGGCTTTGCTGCCCGGCGAGTTGGGCGCGTAAGCCAATATATCTTCGCCGTAACTGGGCGCTTCGCTCAAGCGCACGTTGCGCGGCACAATGGTGCCAAACATTTCGTTGGGAAAATGGGTCTGCACCTCGCGCACCACATCGGCGGCCAGGTTGGTGCGGCTGTCGAACATGGTCATCACCACCCCGGATACGTGCAGCTTGCCATTGAGATTTTCGCGCACCAGATTGATGGTGTGCATCAACTGGCTCAACCCTTCAAGGGCCAGGTATTCGCACTGCACCGGGATGATGACGCCTTCAGTTGAGGCGGTGAGCGCGTTCACCGTGAGCAGCCCCAGACTGGGCGGCGTGTCGATCAAAACAAAATTATAGTCGCTCAAAATTGGTTGCAGGGCGCGCTGCAGCAGGCTTTCACGGGCAAACATCTGCACCATTTCCACCTCGGCGGCGGCCAGTTCCGGCGAGGCCGGCGCGACGGACAACCGCTGCCGGCGGGTGGTTTGAATCACGTCGGGCAGCGCCACTTTGTTAACCAGCACATCATACAGCGAGGGCGCGCCGTTTTCCAGCCGAACGCCGAGGCTGGAGGTGGCGTTGGCCTGCGGGTCGGCATCGATCACCAACACTTTGGCCTTGCGCGCCGCCAAAAATGCGGCCAGGTTTACCGCAGTAGTGGTTTTACCCACCCCGCCTTTTTGGTTGGCAATGGTATAAATAAACGCAGATTGTTGAGTCATCAATTTTGCCTGTCTGGCAAGCTAACCAAATTTGTGGCGTCGATTTTCCGGATTTTGAACCGGCGGGGAACAGGTGGCTGCCATTGTAACATGGCTTTCAGCCACAAACAAGCTATCAAACCGGGTGCTGGGCTAGGTACTGTTCAACTTCGGCCCGATCCGGCACACCCGCCGGGCCGTTCCGCTCGATGGCCATTGAGGCGGTTACATTGGCAAAGCGGGCCGACAGGCGCAGATCGTTGGTTTCAAAGTAGCGGATAAAAAAGGCGGCGGCAAATACATCGCCGGCGCCGGTGGGATCAACCGGCTGCGCCGGGCGCGGCGGCACGCTGATTCTGTCGCCCTGCGTAAAAATGGTGCAGCCGTTTTCACCCTGGGTTACGACCAGAATATTGGCCCGGCTGGCCCAATCCTCGGCAATGGACCAATCCTGCTCAACATCTTCAATGCTGATGACGGTGGTGTGCAGTTTAGGCAGCAGTTGGTCAATGTGGTGCCAGTTGCCCAGCGACACCCGGCCCTGCTCATCCCACTGACGCAGCCAGCCCTGCGGCGTGGCGGTTAATCGGGCGTCGCCAAATGCGGTGGCGATGTCCGGTTCGAGTTCCTGCGTGAGCGGGCAGAGGTGAATGAGGTTGGCCTGGCGGCAACTGGCGGGAATATCGACGGCGCGAATGGGGGCAGCCACCGGCCCAACCGTTTGCTGGCGATGGCCATGCTTGTCGTACACGTTGCGAAAGGTGGTGGTCGCCGGCGAGGGCAGCACGTGCCATTTAACATCGCGCAAAAAGGGGATTGGCTCAAAATCCGGCGCGGCGGTGGTAATGACCACCGGCCGCCAGCCCAGTTTTTTAACCACCGAAGTGGCATACGTCACGGTGCCGCCAATAGAGAAGTTGCCGTTTTGGTGCAGGTCTTTGGTAACGTGCCCAACCAGCACGTAGGTAAAAGGTTGTTTGGTGGTCATGGACGCCCCAAAATTGATAATAAAAACGGCAGGGGCAACTGCCACGCAGCGCCCCTGCTGGTACGGCGGGGAAAAGTTGTGTTACTTGGGAATAATGGTGACTTTACGGTTGTTTTCGCGGCCAATGCTTTTGGTATACACCTTGGGATGATCGCGCAGGGTCAGATGAATGATTCGCCGCTCGTAGGGCGTCATCGCTTCCAGCACGACCCGCTCACGGCTGGACATAGCCCGTTCGGCCATGCGCTCGGCCATTTTTTGCAGCGATTTGCGCCGGCGGGAGCGGTACGATTCAACATCCAGCACCACCCGCTGCCAGCTTCCTTTATCTTTGCTCACCATCAACCGCACCATATATTGCAGCGCCTGCAAAGTTTCGCTGCGGCGGCCAATGAGAATCCCCAAATCGTTGCCGGTAATATCCAGCACCGTGGGCACCGGGTCGCCGGGGTTTTCAACCAGGTCCGGCGCAGACCGAACCACAACCTGAGCCTGGATATTCATTAAATCCAGCAGGTGTTCAAGATAGCCGCGGGCCAGTTCGTTGGCGTCGGCATCCGAAGCGCCGGTATCGGACTCATCCTCGTCGTCGGCGTCATCCAGCCAGTTGGCCGGCGCGGCTGCTGCCGGAGCCGGCGGTTCTGGCGGAGGGGGCGGCGCGGCGGGCGCGGCCGGCTCGGCGGCGGGCGCGGGCGGCTCGCTCCGAACGGTCAACCGCACCAACGCCTCTTCTGAGCCGAGGCCAAAAATACCGCGTTTCCCTTCGGACAAAATTTCAACATCTACCTGGTCACGGGCGACTCCCAGTTGAGCCAGTCCCTGTTCAATCGCTTCATTAACGGTTTTAGCGCTTACGTCTAGTCTTTCGTTTTGGTTTGACATTTTTCTCTGTCTTCTCTTCTCCGGATGTCGTTGTTACCGGTGCGGCTTCTAACTGCTTGCTGCTGGTTGTCACCAAAGCGGGTTGTTGATCAAACTGGGTTTTGGTGAAATAGTGCTGGGCCACACCCAAAATATTGCTGGTAAACCAGTATAACGTCAACCCCGAAGGTACAATGAGGGCAAAGTACCCAAACATCAGGGGCATAAATTTCATAATGCTTTGCATTTGCGCTTGCTGCGGGTCGGTACTGGGCGGAGTCATCAGGTTTTGCATGTAAACCTGCGAAACCACCAGCAACACCGGCATAATCAGGTAGGCAATGGCATGTGGCCAGCCCACCGCCGGCGGCAATGGCCACAACCACTCCAGGCCGCCACCCCAGCTTGATACCGGCCCGGACAGGCTGGGAATCCACAGGAATCCTTCGTTGAGCAGCCCTTCGTGCGAAAGCTGAATCAACGCCCGGTACAGGGCAAACCAGATGGGCATCTGCACCAGCATCGGCAAACACCCCCCCAGCGGATTAACGCCCGCTTCTTTGTACAGCGCCATTTGCTCGCGAGCCAGCGATTCGCGGTCATTTTTATATTTGTCTTGCAGCACTTTTAACTGCGGCTGGAGCGCCGCCATCGCCTTAGACGACTTGATCTGCTGCATGTTGAGCGGGAAGGTAGCCAGCCGCACTACCACAGTAAACAGGATAATCGCAAAACCAAAGGCGAAGGGTAAACCAATCGAGCGCAGCCCCTTGTCAAAGAAAACCAGGGCTTTGGCCACAAAATTAACAAAACCATCCCACCAGCCCAGGTTGGGCGCTTCGGTGGTAATGGTCGCCGAAGCTTCCAGGCTCCTCCCGTTCACATTGAGCACGGCACTATTGACAATCGTCTGCCCCGCTGAAGAGGTCGATGGCGGAATAGCGGCGTACATCACCTCCGCCTCCTGCCCCGGTTCCAGCGTGCCGGACCATTTCACCACATTCTGAGTGCCGCCGGCTGTGCCAACCGTCGCCGAGATGGTCTTCTCTTGCAGCGCCAACCGGTCGAGCTGGTCTGGCAGTTCATCAACCAGCTCCGGCGCAATGGTCGTGCGGCTGTTATTTTTAATGCTGATGGTGTAAGTGACCGGCTGGCCTAGCTGAACCACTTCTGCGCTGGCAGATTTATCAAACAGAATGTCTTTGCCCTGAGTGTCGCCAATGACCGCATTCGGGCTGCCTGTTGGTGAGGCCGCGGTGACCGGCCGGCCAAAGACCAGCACCGCAATCAGCCCCAAAATAAACAGTGGCAGGGCCAAAATTTTAAAGTCTTGAAGTTGCAACGTCGTACTCTTCTCCCAGAAAGCTCGGTTTCCAACTTTACGGTTGGCGGCTTTCTCCGCTCTCAGAATGTGAATTTTTGGGCCGCCACGGAAACTCCAGCACAAATTTCTCGGGCACGGGGTCATATCCGCCCGG
>CAYOXS010000075.1:6561-14632 GCA_964407935.1 uncultured Caldilineaceae bacterium | reverse complement strand
GCCACAAACACAATGTCAAATCCGGTTTGAATCTGCGCCAGTCGCAACCGGACGGCTTCGCGGACTCTGCGTTTGATTTTGTTACGTTGAACGGCTTTGCCCAACTGTTTGCTAACAACAAATCCAAAGCGGCTGTGGTCTAAATTATTCCGTAGAAATGCCAGCACCAAAAGTGGGCTGGCATTTGATTTTCCAACGTGCCGCACACGCCTGAAATCGTCGTTGCGGCGTAATCGGTACTTGCGCTTCATAGGTCACCAGTAACCAGAGAAATTAGCCGCTGGCTACTGAACCCGCCAATTTCGCTCAGTCCGCATTCCAATTGGTGTGCTTGGGATGGTTGCGTTGGACAGCCAAAACCAGGCGTCCCCGCGCCCGTCGCGCCTTTAATACCCGTCGCCCGCCACTGGTGGCCATTCTGGCTCTAAAGCCGTGAACCCGCGCGCGGCGACGTCGTTTTGGTTGATATGTTCTTTTGGTCATTGTGGTGCTAACCCCTTACCTAGTAATAAGTTGACGAGAAATTATACCCTTGTGGACTTTGATTGGCAAAATTGCGGTTTAGGCTGGGCAAAACCGGGCCTCAATCCCGGCTGCCGGGCAGCGCCCGCGGGTCCATGGCTTTTGGTTCAAACGGGGCAGAAAGCACAATCGAGGTGTTTGTTGGGCCAAACTGGCTCAACTGGCCGATGACTTTTTCCAGGTGCCCCGTCGAAGCCGCCGCAACTTTTATAATGAAGGCGTCCGGCCCGGCCAGATGATAACATTCCAACACTTCGGGCATTTGTTGCAGCCGGGCCGTGAGCGCCGGATACTGCTGGCTGGAGGTTTGCAGCCGGATAAACGCAGCTACCGGCAGGCCAACCGCTTCCGGCGAAACAATCGCCCGATAGCCGCCAATAATTCCGCCCTCTTCCAGTCGCCGAACCCGCTCGGCCACCGCCGGCGGCGACATGCCGATGACCCGCCCCAGTTCTGCCAGCGAGACGCGGGCATTGGTTTGCAGCGCCCGCACAATCTGCCAGCCAACATCATCTAACAGTTTTTTGCTTTCCACGGCAAATCTGCCAATCTCTTTAAGAAAATAAGTAAAATTACCAAACCGGCTTTAAATAGCCCTTCATTTTTTCACAAATATTCGCTAAACTTAACACCAATTCTGTATCGAGGCAACTCTTTTGGACGCAAAATTTTTTCTGCAAAGCATAGCCATTGGTTTTTCAATTGCCGCGCCGGTTGGCCCCATCGGCGTGTTGTGCATCCGCCGCACACTGGCCAACGGCCGCCGCAGCGGGCTGGTTTCCGGGTTGGGCGCCGCCACCGCCGACGCCACGTACGGCATAGTCGCGGCTTTTGGCCTGTCGTTTATCTCTGCGTTTCTCATCAATCAGCAGGTGTGGCTGCAACTGGTCGGCGGGCTGTTTTTGGGCTATCTCGGCCTGAAAATTTTTTTGGCCGCGCCGGCCCCCATTACGTCTGGGGCGGTGCAAGCCCGCGCCGCCGGCGATTTTGGCTCAACCTTTGTGCTGACCCTCACCAACCCGGCCACCATCCTGTCGTTTACGGCCATTTTTGCCGGCCTGGGACTGGCCAACACCGGCGGCGACTACTTTGCGGCCAGTTCGATGGTGCTGGGCATATTTATTGGCTCGGCGCTGTGGTGGGTGATACTCAGCGGCATGGTGGGTCTGTTTCGACACAAATTTACGCCGCAGCGCTTGCGGTGGGTAAACCGGCTGGCCGGAACGGTGATCCTTGCCTTTGGCCTGCTGATACTGGCGAGTATCTATAAATTTACCTTATGACAACTCTTGATTTTTCATCAATTATCAGTATGATTAACCACGGGGCTTTTTTGGGGGAAATAGCGTCGCTTTGTCAGCGCCGGAGTAAATCAACACTTCGGAGAGACAGCGCATGGCAATCAAACATATTAGTCGGATCGACTCAGACGACACCCACGGCTGGTTTTATCGGTATTATTCCGGCGGCAGAACCTATTCAAAATTTTTTAGTGACAGCCGCTTCGGCAGCCAACAGGCCGCGCTGGAGGCTGCCAAAAAATACAAGGCCGCCTACGAGAAAAAATATCCGGTGCTGCCGCGCAAACCATTTTTAGAATCCCCCCCCTCAAACAACACCACCGGTGTGGTTGGCGTATCAGAGTCCTACACCACCGAGCGCGGCGGCTCGAAAACGCGAGTCCCGTGCTTTTCTGTAACCTGGTGCCCGGAACCGTGCAAACCCAAAATCAAAAAGTTCATTTACCGGGACGAACTGGAACGCGAGGAAGCCTTTCGGGAGGCGGTGGCGTTTAGAAAACAGGTAGAACGCGACATGCAGCGCAACTGGGAACGGCAGGTTAAACGGCTGTATCCCAATCTGCCTCTACCGGGTCGCTGATCTGGCCCCAGGCGCGCTCCAGGGTTAAACGCACAATATCGTAACCAAATCCCCGGCGGCCCAAAAAGCCGCCGGCTTTTTTTTGAAACGCAATTTCGTCCAGCCCGCGCCACTGCCGCAGTTTGGGTTCAATGGCCCGCCAGGCGGCCTCCGTTTCATCCACCTCGTCCAGCGCGGCCTCAATTTCCTGCGGTCGCACTCCTTTTTGGCGCAGTTCATAGCGCAGCGCGCGCCGGCTTTTGGGCTTGTGCGTCTGCCGGTTTTCAACCCAACTTTCGGCAAAAGAGGCATCATCCACAAATTTTTCGGCAATGAGCCGCTGCACGGCGGCGGCTACGGCCGGCTCGGAAAAATCCTTGCCGCGCAGGTAGCGCTCAATCTCGGTTCGGCTGCGGGCGCGAAAGCCTAAAAAGAAAATGGCCCGCTCGTAGGCGCGCTGGCGTTCGTCGTCACTTTTAAACCGGGCGATGTCCGCCTCGGCCAGCGCCTGCCCTTTTTTCAACCCCAGCGCCACCGATACCGTGCAGGCAAAGGCAAACTGCTCGTCCACAAACACATTGACCCGCTCTTTGTTGTTTTTTTGAACTTCCAGTTTGGTAATCTGTCCGGCCATCAGCCTTCTTTCCGGGGTTTGCGGCGCTGAGCCATCCCCTCATCCACCGTTTTGCGGGCGATCACTTCGTACAGCACGGCCTGGGCGTTGCCCCGCTTGCGCAAAATCCGGCCCAGCCGCTGAATGTACTCGCGGGCGCTGCTGCTGCCGCCGAGCACCACCGCCACTTTGGCTTCCGGCACGTCGATGCCCTCGTTCAGCACTTTGGAGGTGACAATAGCCCGGTACGCGCCCTGCTGAAATTGCTCCAATATCGACTTGCGCTCCGCCGCGCCGGTTTGGTGGGTAATGGCCGGGATGAGGTGGCGGCGGGCGATGGTGTAGGCAAAGTGGTTGTCGGCGGTAAAGACCAGCAGCTGCTCGGCGCGGTGCTCGCGCAGCAGGTGGTCCAGCGCCGCCAGCTTGCCCTGCGCCCGGTACACAATCTCTTTCACCACCAGTTCGGCCACTTTGGCCCGCCGCGCTTCGGCGCGGTAGGCGCTTTGGCGGGTCATTTCGTGCCACCAGCCGGGGCCGTGGCTCTCGCGCAGGCGAGCTTCGCGCACGTAGCCGGTGTAAATGCCGTAGGCCGCGTCGTAGCGGGCGCGCTCCTCCGGCGTCAGGTCGATGCGAATCCGCTCGGTGCGGTACTCGGCCAGTTGCGCGCCGGTCAGCTCGTCAATTTGTTTGCGATACACCACCGGCCCCACCAGCTCGGCCAGCAGGCCGGCCGGGTCGGCGGCGGGCGAGTCATCGAACAGACCCGGCTGCGGCGCAGCGGGCGCGGGTTTGCTCCCGGCTGCCCGTTTTTCGGGATAGGTGGCCGTCAATCCCAGCCGAAACGGGGCGGCGCATATCAGCGCAATTTCGCGCCAACTCGGCGCGGGCAGGTGGTGAATTTCATCAAAAATGAGCAGTTTGAACTTGTCGCCAAACAGTTCGGCGTTGGCCCAGGCACTGGGGTAGGTGGTGACGGTCAGCGGCTCCAGCCGTTTTTCCTGCCCGTACCACACCCCCACCGGCCCGCCAAAAGCGTTATCCAGCCGGGCGTACCACTGATGCAGCAAATCGACGGTGGGCACCACCACCAGCGTACTCACCCCGCAGGCGGCAATGGCATGCAGCGCCAAAAATGTTTTGCCCGCGCCGGTGGGCAGCACCACGCTGCCCCAGCGTTCGGCGGCCAGCCAGGCCCGTAACGCCTCGGTTTGGTACGGGTGCGGCACCCGGCCATCGGCCAAAACGGCGGACAGTTTGTTCCAGCGCGGCACGCCGTTTTTGATGCCCTGCTCCGCCAGCCACGGCTGCACCAATCGATAGTAAACCGCCGGGCAGCGCCATTTGCCTTTGATCCACTCAAAACAGCGCGGCGGCTGCGCGGCGCGGCCCACATCTTCCAGCACCAGCGTGCCGCCGTGAAAATAGGCGCGGGGATTCGGTTCGAGGATGGTTGGTTCGGTTGCCACGTTAAGAGTATACCACACTGCATGGGGCCGGCTAAATTTGGCAGAATAGCCACAACCAGTACAATTGCAATCACCAATTTTTACGGGCAACCAAACAAATTTTGCGCGTGGCGAGTTATCAGCAATTCACCATTCGTCACACCTGCACTGCGCGCAGGCGCAAGTGTTCATCATTCGTCATTCGTCATTGTATTATAAGGGGGGCAACCAATGAATCCGGAAAATGTAGTTCTGGACTTGAGCGAAAAAGGAAAAACCAAGGACGGCGAGATAATTTCGATGGACCGCCGGCTGTACATGCAGTTTTTGGCGTTTGGCAACTGCCACAACACCGGCGCGCTGATCGAGGCGCTGGCGCAGTCGTCGCTCGAAGCGGCGCTGTACGCCGACATCAACGACCCCTACGGCGTGGGCTTGCTGGTGATGAGCGAAGACCCCGACCTGTTTGTCACCGATCTGCGTCAGTTTTTGAACCAGCGCCCGTTTATCGATCTGTCGCCCAAACCGGAATACACCATGCTGGGCCGCACCTACACCCTAGGCTACGAAAACGATCTCGAAGACACGCTGATCGGCCGGCCGCGTCGCCGGGTGCTCGACCCCGACTGGAGTTGGGTGGTTTGGTATCCGCTG
The DNA here is from genome assembly GCA_964407935.1 of uncultured Caldilineaceae bacterium. GTDB lineage: Bacteria > Chloroflexota > Anaerolineae > 4572-78 > J111 > J095. The sequence continues at coordinate 9,538 of CAYOXS010000075.1, read as the reverse complement.
CGCCGCAAAAAGGATTTTGAGCTGCTGCCGGAAAAAGAGCAGCAAATTGTGCTGCGCGAGCACGGCGGCATCGGCTTTACTTTTGGCCGGGCCGGCTACGCCACCGACATTCGCCTGGCCTGCCACGGCCTTGACAAAAACGACAACGATTTTGTAGTGGCGGTGCTGGGCCACCAACTGCACCCCATTTCGGCGGTGGTGCAGGCCATGCGCAAAACCAAACAAACATCGCTCCACCTTGAAAGCCTTGGCCCGTTCTTTATAGGCAAAGTTATCTGGCAGGCCAAAGCCTGAACCAAAGCCCAAACTGCCAAAAAGAGTTGGCCGCCGGCCGGCTCTTTTTTATAGGGATGACGTTTGTCACCAATGTTTGTGATATTTGTCACTAAAAATTCCAGGCCAATGGTGTTATACTTTACTCAACTTGCGGATTTTACCTGCGCCACCGCGCCGAAAATAAAATTACGGAATCCAAAACTGTAGTTTTGGACTCCATTAATCCTGATTCCTGACTCCTGATCCCTGAATCCTATTTTTAGAGGAGTTTACCTGTGCGTAAATCACTTTTTCTCGTAATGCTGGCCATCTTCGCCGCCGGATTGATGTTGGCTCCCGGCGCTGCCGCCCAAACCGATGACCAGCCTGTTGTCCGGGCTGTGCTCTTTTTCTCGCCCACCTGCCCCCACTGCCACGAAGTGATCAACAAGCTGCTGATCCCGATGATTGACCAATACGGCGACCGGCTGCAAATCCTGGCAATCAACATCACCGAAGAACAGGGGCAGCAGTTCTATCAGGTTGCCGTTGAGCATTACAGCATCCCCCCCAACCGGCTGGGAGTACCGACGCTCATTGTCAACGATGAAGTGCTGGTTGGCAGCGGCGAAATCCCCGATAAATTCCCGCAAATTGTCGAAGACGGGCTGGCCGGCAGCGGGATCGACTGGCCGGGCATTCCGGGTTTGGCCGATATGATGGCTCAGGCCCCCGCGGAACCGGCTACCGAACCCACCCAACCTGCCGCCGGCAACGCAGCGCCCCCGGCCCCGACCGCGCCCGTTGCCACTCTCAGTGAAAACTCTGTGCCGGAAATAGCCGCAGCCGAAAGCCCCGCCCCCGACCCGGTTGGCATCAGCCTGGCCGGGCTGGTGTTGGGGGCCATGCTGGCCGCGCTGGCCTTTGCCGCCCTCATTATTATTCGCCGCGGCGGCGATTTGCTCCACGCCGGGCAAGCTGGCGGGCCGGCCCGCGGCTGGCTCATCCCCCTGCTCTGTCTGGCCGGGTTGGGTGTGGCCGGCTACCTGGCCTACGTGGAAATTACCGGCGCCACCGCCGTTTGTGGCCCGGTGGGCAACTGCAACGCCGTTCAGGCCAGTCCCTACGCCACAATTTTGGGTATCCCGATAGCCGTGCTGGGGCTGGCCAACTACGCCGCGATTGTCGGCTTTTGGGCCGCCTATCGCTACGCGAATAACTCTTTGGCCGACTGGTCGCTGCTGGCCCTGTTGGCCATCACCGCCGCCGGCACCCTCTTTTCTGTATATTTGACTGCGCTGGAAATTTTTGTCATTCACGCTGTCTGCGCCTGGTGCATCAGTTCGGCCATCATCACCACGGCGATGCTGCTGCTGGTTGCTATGTCCATCCGGCCGGCCCCCGCCCGCCGAACCGTGCCAGCCTGACCCCTCGCCCCATGATTCGAGCCGGCTTTTTTATTTCTGCCCCGCTCGTGCTACCATAAATGCCAATCCCCCGGAGTCCAGCCGCGCGCGGTTGGACTCCGGCGTAACGAGAGGCCGCATGAACCCGCTCCCGCACGCCATGACCCGCTACGCCGCCGTCACCGAACGGCTGGTAGACAAATGCCAGCAGGATTACCACGCCGGCCAGGATTTGAGCCGCTCGGCCCCCAGCCTGAGCGCCGGGCAGGTGGCCATCGTTGTCGCCGAAACGCTCGAAGCCGATGGTTTGCTGTCGCTGCCACTGGAAAAATTGATGACTCACGCCCGCCGCGGTGATGTCAGCGACTGGAGTCTGGCCGTGCTGGCCGAAATCTTTCGGGCGCAGGTTGAAGACGTTGACTCGCAGCAGGACATTTTTGCCCAGGCCCGCCGCGACGAGCTGCACGAACTGGCCTGGCTGGCGCTTGAAAAAACACTCGACTCGCCCACGGCCAGCCCGGCCCTGTGGTACGAGCAGATTTTCTTTGATACCGCCCAGCAGTACCGCCTCACCCGCCAGCCCCACGCCATCGAGCTGCTCAAACGCGGGCTGGCCCACAACCTGCATTTTTCCGGCGGCAACAACGCCATCAATTTTCTGCGCGATCTGGCCGAAACTCACTTGGCGCTGGACCAGCTCACCGCCGGGCTGAACCTGTACGCCGGCCTGCTGCGCCACAATCCCGCCGACATCTGGACCTACAACGCCATCGCCATCCGTTTTGACCAGTTTGGCCTGGCCGATTTGGGCGAAGCCGCCACCCGCCGCGGGCTGGAGCTGCTCCAATCCGCCGGCGACCCGCACGGCCTGCACAACCAGCTCACCGACTCGCTGGCCGAGATGCAAACCAGCGAGCTGCGCGGCCGCGAAGCCGAAGCCGACCCGGCCGCCGTCGCCGCGCTGCGCGATGCGCTCGGCTTGGATTTTGTCGCCGGCCAGCCGCTGCCGCTGCCGGAGCTGTGCCGCCGGCTTGTTCCGGGTTTTGACCGGCTGCCGCTCAAAACGGCCAAAGTCGGTACGGTCAAAGCCGCACCCAAACCCGGCCGCAACGAGCCGTGCTGGTGCGGCAGCGGCAAAAAATACAAACAGTGTCATCTGGCGGCAGATTTACAGAACAAGCCTGTTTGAAATAACCGTCTGCCCCCCCAAACCTTAACCGGCGGTGGGGGGGGGGGGGGGGGGCGGCCGGGCCCCCCCCCCCCCCCCACACCCCACCCCCCCCCCCCCCCGCGCGGGGGGGGGGGGGGGGGGGCGC
>CAYOXS010000075.1:4458-6551 GCA_964407935.1 uncultured Caldilineaceae bacterium | reverse complement strand
TCGACGCAAAGCGTCGAGCGCCCACCGCCAAAATCACCCCCTCTCCCTAGGGGAGAGGGGGCAGGGGGGTGAGGGGAAAAATCCGCGATGCCCATTCACCTCTACCTTGCGCCCGCCGGCGCCGGCAAAACCGAATATCTGCTCCGGCGCGCCCAACAGGCCGCCCGGCAGTGGGCCGCGCCCCGCGTGGTGGTGGCTTCCGCCCTGCAAGCCCGCAGTTGGCGGCGGCGGCTGGCCGAAGCCGGCGGCGCGCTCGGCGTGGCGGTGCTCACCTTTGACGGTCTGGCCCACGACTGCCTGCAAGCCGCCGGCGCGCCCTTCACTGAACTGCCCGACCCGGTGCTTTTCCGGCTCGTCCGCGCCGTGGTCGATGAAGTCCCGCTCAGCCACTACGCCGCCCTCCGCGACCGGCCCGGTTTTATCCAGGTGCTCCGCCGCCTGTTCGATGAATTCAAGGTGGCCCGCATCGATCCCGCCGCGCTGGCTGCCGCCGTCTCCGAGCCGCGCCTGGCCGAACTGGCCCAGCTCTACCAGCGTTACCAGTACCGGCTGCACCAGCAGCAGTGGGCCGACCGCCCCGGCCTCGGCTGGCTGGCGGTTGAAACGCTGGCCGCCGCGCCGCACGTCGCCGCCGATTGGCCGCTGCTCATTTTTGACGGCTTCGATGACTTCACCACCGTGCAATTGGCGCTGCTCAACCTGCTGGCCCAACGCGCCGATGAAACGCTCATCGCTCTCACCGGCGGCAGCCACCGGCCCGCCCGCCCGGCGCACCGCCGCTTTGCCGCCACCCGCGCCCGGCTCGAACAAACTCTGGCCGTTACCGCCAAACCGCTGCCCCACCCCGGCCCGCCGCCCGAACCGCTGCTGGCCCATCTGGAGTCGACCCTGTTCCAGCCGGAACGCCCCGGCTTTGCCGGCCCAATCGCTGACCCGCCGCTGGTTTTGGTTGCCGCGTCTGACCGCGCCGCCGAAGTGCGCACCGCGCTGCGCTGGCTGAAACAGCGCGTGGTGCAGGATGGCCTGCCGCTGCGGCGCGTCGCCCTGCTGGCCCGCGACATCGGCCCCTACCGTCCCTTTATTTTGCAAACCGCCGCCGAGTTTCAGTTGCCCATTTTGCTGCTCGATGGCCTGCCGCTGGCCGGCAACCCGGCCATCGCCGCGCTGCTCAACCTGCTGCGGCTGGCCCGCCCCACCGGCCCCGATGGCGAGCCGGCCCTGCCCCGCCGGCCGGTCATCGATGCCTGGCGCTCGCCCTATTTCGATTGGACGGCGGTCGGCCTGCAACCCGGCGACGCCGAGCAGCTCGATGCCGCCGCCCGCTACGGCCGGGTGATTGGCGGCCACGAACAGTGGCTTGAGGCGCTGGAAGCGCTGGCCCACCGGCCCGAACCCGCCGCCGAAAGCGACGAAGAGGCGCTGCCGCCCAGCGTCCCCGCCGGCGACGAAGCCCGGCGGCTGCTGGTCAAATTTATCCGCTTTGCCACCCGCCTCACCCCGCCCGCCGGCAGCCAGCCCACCCGCGACTGGGTGCGCTGGCTGGAGCAGCTCATCGGTCAGCCGGATGAGGCCGCGGCCAACGCCTCGCTGCAACTGGCCGCCCGCGCCGCCGGCCCGGAAGATCGGGCCGCGCTGCGAACGCTGAAAGACGTGCTGCGCGGGCTGGTTTGGGCCGAAGAGATGGTCGGCCAGCCGCCCATCGATTTTGACCGTTTTCTGGCCGAGTTGGAGGGCGCTATCGCCGCCGCCAGCACTCCCCTGCCCGCCACGGACCCCGCCGCCGACCGGCTGCTGGTGGCCGATGTGGTGCAGGCACGCGGCGTGCCGTTTGAGGCCGTGGCCGTGCTGGGGCTGGCCGAGGGCAAATTTCCGGCGCGGGTGAGCGAAGACCCGTTTCTACGCGAAGAAGATCGCGCCGCGCTGCGCGACCGGCACGGGCTGCCGCTCGAATCGTCGCTGCGCAGCGCCGAGGCCGAATTCTTTTATGACACGATCAGCCGCGCCCGCCGCCGGCTGCTGCTCACCCGCCCCCGCCTCACGGACACCGGCGCGGAGTGGCAGCCATCGCCCTATTGGGAAGAAGTGGCGGCGCT
>CAYOXS010000075.1:0-4358 GCA_964407935.1 uncultured Caldilineaceae bacterium | reverse complement strand
TTTGCCCGCCGCTTTGCCCCCGACCGGCCGTGGAGCGCCAGCCGGCTGGAGATGTACCGCACCTGCCCCTACTATTTTTTTGCCGGCCGCGTACTCAAGCTGGAACCGCGGCTGGAGCCGGCCGCCGGGCTGGAAGCGTGGCAGTTGGGCAACATTTACCACGCCATTTTTGAGGCGCTCTACCGCCACGCCGCCGACCGCACCGACGCGGCCCAACTGCTGGCCCAGCTCGATGACGTGGCCGGGCCGATTCTCGATGCCGCGCCGGCCAAAGAGGGCTTCCGCGAGACCGCGTGGTGGGCGCAAACCCGGCAGGAAATCATCGCCAACGTGCGGCTATCCGTGCAAAAACTGGCCGAACTGGGGCCGGAATTTACGCCCACCTATTTTGAACAGGGCTTTTTTGGCGAGCGCTCGCTGCGGGTAACCGGCCCGGACGGCGATTTTTTCCGGCTGCACGGCGTTATCGACCGGATTGACATCGACGCCGCCGGCAATCTGCGGCTGATTGATTACAAAACCAGCCACGCCGCCGGTTTTCGCAAAGCGGCAATCAGAAGCGGCAAAAAGCTGCAACTGCCGCTGTACGCGCTGGCTGCCCGCGACGCCCTCGGGCTGGGCCAGCCGGCCGATGGTTTTTACTGGCACATCCATCAGGCCGAAGCCAGCGATTTTACGCTGGCCGGCTTTGAGGACGGTCCGGCCGCGGCCATCGATACGGCGGTGGCTTTTGCCTGGGAAGCTGTTCGCGGCGCGCGGGCCGGCCATTTTTCGCCGCAGCCGCCCGCCGAAGGCTGCCCGGCTTACTGCCCCGCCGCCGCCTTTTGCTGGCACTACCGGCCCGGATACAAGTAGAAAACGTCATTGGTCATTCGCCATTCGTCATTGATAATTGGCTTGCTTATGCTCCCAAAAATTCTAACCGCCGCCCCAACCCAATTCAGCGAGCAGCAAACCCGCGCCCTGCTGGCCGCCGACCCGACCACGGTTGTGACCGCCGGGGCCGGGGCCGGCAAAACGCGCACGCTGGTGGCCCGTTATCTGGCCCTGCTGGCCGAGGGTCTCAGCCCGCGGCAAGTGGCGGCCATCACTTTTACCAATAAAGCCGCCCGCGAAATGCGCAACCGGGTGCGGCAGGAAATCGGTGCGTATCTGCGCCGGCCCAACCTGCCGCCGGACGACAGCGCCCTGTGGCAGGCCATCTACCGCGAGCTTGACGCGGCCCGCATTGGCACCATCCACAGCCTGTGCGCCGAAATTTTACGCAGCCACCCGGCCGAAGCCGGCCTCGATCCCCGCTTTGAGCTGCTCGACGAAGGCCGCAGCGCCATCGCGCGCGGCCAGGCCGTTGACGACGCGCTGGCCGAAGCCGCCGGCGACCCGGCCATGCAAAGCCTGTTTACCGGGCTGGGCGAGCGGCGGCTGCGCCTGACTCTGGCCGATCTGCTGGCCCGGCGGCTCGATGCGCTGGCCGCGTTTGCCAGCCAACCGGCCAACCTGCTCGATCACTGGCGCGCAAAGCTCAGTGAGTGGCAGCAACAGGCGCTGGCCCGGCTGGAAGCCAACGCCGATTGGGCCGGATCGGTGGCCATTTTGCGCGACAACGTTGCCCGCAAAGAGGATGACCGCATGGAGGTGCAGCGCCGGGTGGCGCTGGCCCTGTTCGATGCGGCGGCGGGCGACGTGCGGGAACGGCTGGCGGTGCTGGCCCACCTCGACAGCATCAATTTGGTGGGTGGGGCGCAGGGCGGCTGGCCCGGCGGCAAATTTCAGCTTGAGGCCGTTAAGGCGGCGCTGCACACCCTGCGCGAGTTGTGGCGGGCCAACGCCTCGCTGCTGGGGCTGGCGCTCAATGCGCAGGATGAGCGGCTGGCCGACCTGCTGCCGCCGCTGCACACGCTGTTTTTGGCGGCGGCGGAACGCTACCGCCGCCAAAAAGAAGCCGGCCACGCCCTCGATTTTGACGATTTGGAAGCCCGCACGCTGGCGCTGCTGCAAACTCACGCCGATGTGCGGGCCACCTGGCAGCGCGCGCTGCGGGTCATTTTGGTCGATGAATTTCAGGACACCAACCGCCGCCAATCGGATTTGATTGACCTGCTGCGCGGGCCGGACAGCCGCCTGTTTGTCGTCGGCGATGCCAAGCAGTCGATTTACCGTTTTCGCGGCGCGGATGTGGCCGTGTATCGCCAAAAACAAATCGAAGCCGGCCAGTTGGTCGAACTGGGGACCAGTTACCGCGCCCACGCCCGGCTGATCGACACGCTCAACCAATTGCTGGGGCCGGTGCTCGGCGCGCCCGCGGCTGACCTGCCCGATTTCACCGCGCCGTTTTCGCCGCTGGGTATTTTTCGGCGCGACCCCAAACCGGGGGTGCAGCCGCCGTATCTGGAGCTGCACCTGGCCGTGGGCAGCAAAAGCGAGGGCGCGCTCGAGCGCAGCGCGCAGGCGGTGGCCGGCCGGCTGCGGCAAATGATCGCCGCCGGGGAGATTACCGCCGGCGACGTGGCCATTTTGTGCCGGGCCTCCACCGCCTTTGCCGCCTACGAAAACGCGCTCGAAGCCGCCGGCCTACCGTTTTTAACCGTGGCCGGGCGCGGCTTTTACCACCGGCCGGAAATCCGCGATGTGCTCAACGCTCTGCAAGCTGTGGCCGATCCCGCCGATGATCTGGCGCTGGCCGGACTGCTGCGCTCACCGGTGATTGGGCTGTCGGATATGTCGCTGCTGCGGCTGGCCGATGCCGGTGCGCCGTCGCTGTGGGCGGCGCTGGGGCAGGCACAGCTCGACCTGCCGCCGGACGAAGGCGAGCGCGCGGCGTGGGCCGTCACTTTAATTGAAGCGCTGCGCGGGTTGGCCGGCAAAACAGCCATCGCCGACGTGCTGAAAACTTTTTTGGACCGCACGCACTACCGGGCCGCGCTGCTGGCCGCCGGGCAGAGCCGGGCCGCGCGCAACGTGAGCAAACTGCTGGCCGACGCCCACGCCAGCGGCATGGTCGGCGTGAGCGATTTTCTGGAATACGTGGCCAACCTGCGCGACAGCGGCAGCCGCGAAGGCGAGGCGCGGGCCATTGCCGAGGGGGTGGTGCAGATTATGAGCGTTCACGCCGCCAAGGGGCTGGAATTTCCGGTGGTGGTGTTGGGCGATGCCGCCGGCAGCGGGCGCAGCGGCGGTGGCCTGCTGCTCGATGCCGAACTGGGCGTGCTGCTGCCGCTGGCGGAAGAGGACACCCGCCCGGCCGTGGTTGAGCTGGGCCGCCGGCGCGAAGCGGAACGGGATGACGCCGAATCGCGGCGGTTGCTGTACGTGGCCGCCACCCGCGCCGAAGAAAAGTTGATTTTCAGCGCCAATGTGGGGCTTAAAAACGATGGCCGGTTGACCGGGCTGGGCCAATGGCTCGGCTGGCTGGCCGAACCGCTGGGGCTGGACGGGGTGCAGCTTGACCTGCCGCCGGACAGCGCCGCAGCGGTCTCGCTGGCGCTGCCGCTGGGCGAGTGCGCCATCTACCCGCCGGGCTGGGTGAGCGAGACCGCGCCCGCCAGCGCGCCGGAGAGCGTCGCCGCCGATGACAGCCGCGATTTCCCGCTGCTGGTGTCGCTGCTGCCGGAGGCCGCCGCCGAGCCGGACGAGCTGCCGGCGCGGGTGTGGCAGGTGGCGCCGCCCGAAGCGCAGCCATTTGCGCCGGTGTGGGTCATCGGCCAACTGGTGCATGAGGCGCTGGCCGCGTGGCGCTTTCCCGATGGCAATTTTGCCGCGTGGGCCGCGGCGCGGGGCCGGGCTTACGGACTGGCTGACCGCCGCCAGTTGGAACACGCCGCCCGCGCCAGCGAAAAGTTACTGCGGCGGTTCGCGGCGCACCCGCTGCGGGCCGAACTTGACCGGGCCGAACTGCGCCGCCACGAAGTGCCGTTCAGCTATTTGGCCGGCGGGGAGTTTCGCAGCGGCCAAATTGATTTGCTGGCGCGGCTGGCTGGCCGCTGGCAGGTCATCGAGTTTAAAACCGACCATCTGCCGGATGAGGCGGCGCTGGCCCGGCGGCTGGCCGAGAAGGATTATCTGGCCCAGATTGGGGAGTACGAGGCGGCGGTGGCCGCGCTGACCAACGAGCCGCCGCTGGTGCGGCTGTGCCTGCTGGATTTTGCCGGGGGAGTGCGGTTGCTGACCGCGGCGGAGGCCGCCGGGATGGCGAGCCGGGCCGTGGCCAAATCTTCCCCTCACCCCCTAACCCCCTCTCCCTAGGGGGTTCAGGGATGGACAGGTTCTAAAACTCAATCCGGGAATTACCCCCTCATCCCCCGACCCCCTTCTCCCCCGTGGGGAGAAGGGGGAGAAATATTTTTTTGGTGCGATTTTTG
>CAYOXS010000074.1:10205-19972 GCA_964407935.1 uncultured Caldilineaceae bacterium | reverse complement strand
TTGACCCCGGTGGACAGTTTGCCAATTTGCCCGGACAACAGCGCCAGGTTGGCCAGCATGTGCACCAAATCGGTGCCGTTGCTGCGCTGGGTGATGCCCATCGCGTACAGAATGGAAGAGTGGCCGCGCTCGTCGCTGTAAATCGAAAATCCAGAGTCGCGTTCGCCGAGGGCGTACAGCCGGGCGGCACGCTCGATGTCTTCCGCCGGGATGCCGGTAGCCAAAGCGGCGACTTCGGGCGTCATGTCGGCCACACTCTCGCGGAACGCCTCAAATTCCTCGGTGTGCTGCTCAATAAAATCAAGATTGGCCCAGCCCTCGCGGATGATGACGTGGGCCATCGCCAAAAAAATGTAGATGTCATCGCCCGGTTTGGGTTGCAGGTGCAGCGTGGCGTGGTCGGTCATCGGCACGCGGCGGGGATCGATCACAATCAGACTGGCCCCTTTTTTGACCGCCCGCACCACCTCGTAGCTGATGACGGGGTGCGACTCGGCGGTGTTGGAGCCGGTGATGAGAATGCAGTCGGCGTCGCGGATTTCGCGGATGCTGTTGGTCATCGCGCCGCTGCCAAAGCTCGTCGCCAGACCGGCGACAGTGGTGCTGTGTCACAACCGGGCGCAGTGGTCCAGCGAATTAGTGCCAATACCGGCCCGGAAGAATTTTTGAAAGAGATAATTTTCCTCGTTGGTGCAGCGGGCCGAGGTCAGCCCGGCCACGGCGTCCGGCCCATCGTTCCCGATGATGCCGGCCAGTTTGTCGGCAATGAAGCCGGCGGCGGTATCCCAACTGACCGGCGTAAAGTCATCGAGCTTACCCTTGCCCTGCAACACCGTTTTATCGGATAACTCCCACGGCTCGTCGCTGAGGCCCAGCGCAAAAGCCACGTCTTTGCGCAGCAGCGGCTGGGTCAGGCGGTCCGGCTGGCTGACAAAGTCCCAGCCAAAGCGGCCTTTGACGCAGGTGAACTCACCGTTAACCGGCGCGGTGGGATGACCCTGCGCGTACAGAATTTGGCCATCGTTGAGCGCGTATTCCAGCTCGCAGCCCACGCCGCAGTAGCCGCAGATGGTGCGTTTGCGCGCCAGTTCCCACTCGCGGCCGCGGCCAATGCGCTGGCGCGGCAGCAGCGCGGCGGTGGGGCACACCTGCACGCAGCTTCCGCAAAACACGCAGCTCGATTCGGCCAGCGGTATGTCAAACGGCGTGGCGATAGTGGTGGTGAAACCGCGCTCGGCAAAATCGATGGCGTTGGCCCCGACCACTTCATCGCAGACGCGGACGCACTTGCCGCACATAATGCAGTACTGGTAATCGCGCACAAAGAAGGGGTTGTCGTCAAAATAGTGGGGCCGGGACAACTCAAAATCAAAGCTGGTTTGCGAGACGTTGTACTGGTAGGCATATTTTTGCAGGTCACACGCGCCGTTTTTGTCGCAAACCACGCAGTTGAGCGGATGGTCGGAGACAAACAGGTCGATGATGTCGCGGCGCATGGCTTCCAGCGTTTCGCTGCGGGTGCGGATGACCATGCCGTCGGTGGCGGGCAGGCCGCAGGCCGGGGTGGGGTTGGGCCGCCCCTCGATTTCTACCACGCACAACCGGCAGCCGCCGGACGGCACCAGCTCGGGGTGGTAGCACAGCCGGGGAATGTCGATGCCGTGGGCCAGCGCCGCTTCGAGGACGGTGCTGTTGGCGGCGGTGGTGATTTGTTGGCCGTCGATGGTTAAGTTAATCATACACGCTTCTCCTGTGATCCGTGTTGCGTGTTACGTATTGCGTAAAACCGAAACGGAATACGCAACTCGCAACACGTTTCAAGCCGCTACCGGCTGGTTGATCAAATCCAGATACTCATCCTCAAAATAACGCAGCGTCGTCAGCACCGGGTTGGGCGCGGTTTGGCCCAGGCCGCACAGCGAAGTTTTGCCAACGGTAACACACAACCGGCGCAGGTTATCGAGGTCGGTGGGGGCGGCATGGCCGGCCAGAAATTTTTTGAGAATGTTCAACATTTTGCGGGTGCCCACCCGACAGGGCACGCATTTGCCGCAACTTTCATCCTGCGTAAAGCTGAGAAAATAGTGGGCCATATTGACCATCGACACGGTATCGTCCAGCACAATCATCCCGCCGGAGCCCATAATCGCGCCGGTAGCCCGCAACTCATCGTAATCGATGGGTGTATCGAGCAGCGCCGCCGGGATGCAGCCGCCAGACGGCCCGCCCAACTGCACCGCCTTAAGCGCCCGGCCGCCAGCGCAGCCGCCGCCGATGTCGTAGATTAGTTCGCGCAGCGGCGTGCCGATGGGCACTTCTACCAGCCCGGAGCGCTCGATGGCCCCGGCCAGGGCGAAAGCTTTAGTGCCGCCGCTTTTGCCGGTACCCAGGCCGGCAAACCAGTCCGGCCCGTTGAGAATAATGCTGCTGATGCTGGCCAGCGTTTCTACGTTGTTAATGTTGCTGGGCTGGCCCCACAGGCCGCGCTGGGCGGGGTAGGGCGGGCGCATACTGGGCATGCCGCGCTGCCCCTCAATGGAATGCATCAGCGCGGTTTCCTCGCCGCAGACAAACGCGCCGGCCCCTTCTTTAATAACGATGTCAAAATCCATACCGCTGCCCAAAATATTATCACCCAGCATGCCGTATTCCCGGGCCTGTTGCAACGCCAGCCGCAGGGCATTAACCGCCAGCGGGTATTCGGCGCGAACATACAGGTAGCCGCGGGTAGCGCCGGTGGCGTAGGCGGCAACCAGCATGCCCTCCAGCAGCCGGTGCGGATCGCCCTCAATGGTGGCCCGGTCCATAAACGCGCCGGGGTCGCCCTCATCGGCGTTACAGATGAGGTATTTGGGCGTGACCGGGTTTTTGCGCAGCAGCTCCCACTTGATGCCGGTGGGGAAGCCGGCCCCGCCGCGCCCGCGTAGTTTTGAGTCCTTCACGGCCTGCACCACCGCGTCCGGCGTCATTTTGAGCGCCGCCAGCAGCGCCTTGTAGCCGTCGTGGGCCAGATAATCGTCCAGCGAGTGGGGATCGATAATGCCGCACAGTTGGGTGGTCACTTTGACCTGCTTGCCCAAAAACGGGTAGTCGCTGCGGTCGGCGCGGCGGCTGATGACCCAATCGGCCGATACGCCGCGGCTGCCCGCGCCAAAATGCTGGTCGAGCAATGGGGTAACGCGCTCCGGCGTAACCGGCCCGTACAGCGTCGACTCGCCGTTTTGCGCCACCTCAATTACCGGCTCGCGGTGGCTGGCTCCCAGCGAACCGGTCTGTTTCAGCTCGACCGGCAGGCCGCGGCGGCGGATGGCGGTTTGCAGGGCCACAAAGGTTTCCTGCGCCCCGGCGGCCAGATCGCTGGTACTCATGCCGATGCGGATGGTTGTGGTCATTATGAACCCTCCTCCTGCAAATGCAGCAGCGCGTCGATGGATTTGGCTGGTGTCATGCGGGCGTGGGTGCGGTCGTTGACCACCAGCACCGGGGCCAGGCTGCACGCGCCGACACAGGCCACGGTTTGCAGGGTGAACAGGCCATCGGGCGTGGTTTCGTCCTCACCGATACCCAGTTTTTCCTTTAGCATCACCAGGATTTCTTCGGAGTGGCCCACGTGGCAAGCGGTGCCTTTGCAAACGCGCACCTGATAACGGCCGGGCGGCGTCAGTTGGAACAGGTTGTAAAATGTAACCACGCCATAAATGCGGCTGAGGGGAAAGCCCAATTGGTGAGCGGTATGTTCAAGCTGTTGGCGGGGGAGATAGCCGTAGTGGTGTTGAATTTCTTCCAGCACGGTGATGAGGGCATCGGGCTGGCCGCGGTAACGGTCCAAAATTGCCGCCAGTTCCGGCGGAGGAGCCTCTAGCTGGGCCTCGCCCCGGTAGATGTGCTTTTTCAAAGACTTCTTCGTCCTTAGTTCCATCGGCGGAACTCCTTGCGATTGAAATGAGAGTTACAACTGCACTGCAACAACGATTCAACACCTGAGGCGAGACGTGTTGCGTGATGCGTGTTGATTTCGCTCCGAAAATGGTACGGAACACGCGGCACGCATCACGTTTTACCATATCACAGATGAGTTGCAGGGGGTAGTGTCAGGTATCCTTAGAATGAATGACAAATGTCACCCGCCCGCCTGCTCCAGCCGCCATTCGGTGAGGCCCTTGAGCGCGCCGGTGGGGCAGACGCCCACGCAGTTGCCGCAAAACACGCAGGTGGTATCGGGCATGTCTTCGTCAAAAAAGGTGGCCACGTGGCTGGCCGCGCCGCGATTGCCCCAGGTGAGGGCGTAGGTGTGCTGCACGTCGTCCGCACACACCTGAATGCAGCGCCAGCACATGACGCATTGGGAGTAATCGCGGATATAAAAGGGGTTGTCCTCCAACACATCGAACTGACGGCGCAACCCGCCGGCAAAGCGAGTGACATCTGCGCCGGCCTGTTGGATGTGCTGCTGAATTTCCGGCGCGTCGTGCAAATCCACGTGCGAGGCCAGCAGCTCTAAAATGATCTTGCGGCCGGTGCGCACGCGCTCGGAATCGGTGCGCACCACCATGCCCTCTTTTACGGGGACAACGCAGGCCGGCTGCAACACGCGCACCTTTTCCACCTCCACAGTGCAGAGGCGGCACACCGCCGGCGGCGTCAACGACGGGTGGTAGCAGATGGTGGGAATGTGGATGCCCGCCAATTCCGCGGCAGCCAGAATGGTTGTGCCCGCCGGCACGGTTACGGATTGGTTATCGATGGTGAGGGAAACGGTGTTGTCATTGGTCATTGGTCATTCGCCTTTGTCATTGGTCAGCTTTCACGTGTTGCGTGTTCCATCAAGTTTGTCACGCAACACGCAACACGAACCAAAGGAAAAAGATCGTCCAAATTAACGATATTCTACAATTACCGCCTTGCCAGCAGCTCCGGCCACCGTTTCACCGCATCAACCGCCGCCCAGCCGGCAGCCTGGCCGAGGCCGCAAATGCTGGTGTCGGTCATTACCTGAGCCAGCTCCAGCAGGGTGGCGACGTCGCCGGGCTGGCCGTGGCCGTGCTGAATGCGGTGCAGAATTTCGGCCTGGCGCTGGGTGCCAATCTGGCAGGGGTAGCACTTGCCGCAGCTTTCGTGGGCAAAAAACTCGGCGATACGGGTCAGCGAGTCGCGCAAATCCACCGAGTCATCAAACACAATCACCGTGCCCGCGCCGATGGTGCCGCCCACCTGCTTAAAATCCTCAAAAGTGATGGGCGACTCAAGATGCTCCGGCTTGAGGAAGGTGCCCGCCGCGCCGCCGGTTAAAATACCCTGCAATTGACGGCCCGGTTGCAGCCCGCCGGCCAGATCAAAAATAAGATGGCGCAGCGGCACACCAAAAGGCACCTCGTACACGCCGGGCCGCGCCACCGAGCCGCTGACCGCGAACAGCTTGGTGCCCGCCGATTCTTCGGTGCCGAGGGCGTTGTACCAGCCGCCGCCGTGGATGATGATGCTGGGCACTTTGGCCAGCGTTTCCACGTTGTTGATGGTGGTGGGGCGCCCCCACAGGCCGTGCGTCACCGGGAAGGGCGGGCGCAGCCGGGGAAAGCCGCGCTTGCCTTCAATCGATTCCATCAGCGCGGTTTCCTCGCCACAGACGTATGCGCCGGCTCCACGCCGCAGCGCAATCCAGCAGCTAAAGCCGCTGCCCTGAATATTTTCACCCAGCCAGCCGGCCTGCTCCAGCGCGCGGATGGCGTTAGCAAAGCGCTCGTAGCCCAGCCGGTGTTCGCCGCGCACGTACACAAAACCTTGCGCCGCGCCCACAGCGTAGCAGGCAATCACCAGTCCCTCGATGACGCGGAAGGGGTCGTGGTCCATCAGCACCCGGTCTTTAAACGCGCCCACCTCGCTCTCATCGGCGTTGCAGATGACGTGGCGCGGGCCGGGCGGGTTATCGGCGGTGTATTGCCACTTGAGGCCGGTGGGAAAAGCCGCGCCGCCGCGGCCCACCAGCTTGCTGGCTTTGATCCGCTCGATGACCTCGGCGGGGGTCATCCGGCGCAGCACGCGGCGCAGCCCGGCCAGCCCACCCTGGGCCTGGTATTCGGCCAGGCTGGTGGGATCGACCATTTTGACGTTGGAGAGGGCCACTTTGACCAGCCCGCCCACCCGCGCCGACTGCTGGTCGTGGCGCGGCTCGTTGAGCAGTAAATCGCTGATGCGGCTGGGCGTTAAATCAAAGTGACGGGTCTCGTTGACCAGCGCCGCCGGGGCGTGGTCGCAGAGGCCCAGGCAGCGGATGGGTTCAATGGTGTATTCGCCGTCGGCGGTGGTCTGGCCGGCTTCAATTTGCAGGTGACGGCAGACGGCGTCCTGCACCGCCTGCGAGCCACGCAGGGCGCAACTGGCGTCTTCGCAAATGCGGATAATCTTTCTGCCCACCGGCTCGGTGTAAAACATTGTGTAAAATTCGGTCACGCCGTACACGTCAGCCAGCGGCATTTTGAGGGCGTGAGAGATGCGGCTGAGCGCCGGGCGGGGCAGCCAGCCGCCGTAAATGCGCTGGGCTTCGTGCAGAATTTCCAGCAGCAGCGATTGCTCCGGCACGTCGTGGCCCCACAGCGGGTCGCGGCGGGCCAGCAGCGCCTCCAGCGCCCCGGCCTCCGGCGAAACCGGGCCGACATCGGCCCACAGCGCGTCAACCCAGCGGCCAAGCGGCTGGCCATTGGCCGCGCCGTCGGCCAGGGTGAGGGTGTACTTACGGTTCCAGTCGAGCGCAGCCAGCTCGTCGCCGGCAAAGGTTTTGTGGTCTTTCAGCCGGGTGGCGGTGAACAGGTGGTAGTCGCTCAACAACGACAGGCGCGGGCCGGGGTCGGCGGCATCCAGGCCGGGGATGGCGGCGGCTTCCCGCAGGCCGGTTTCCACCCACACATCGGAGCGCAGGGCGTTATCGGCGGCGTGGTCGGCAAAGATTTTTAGCCAGTATAGGCTGGCGCGGGGCGCGGCGCCGGCGCGCAGGTCGGCGGCAAGTTGGGCAAGGGTCATTTGGGCTTTATCCTTTGCAAGTAGTTTCTCAGCGCGCCTGTCCGCTTATGGCCCAGGCGCGGGCAATCAGGGCGATGGCGCCATCAGGCTGGACGGGCAGCATTTTTTGCAGCCGCTCTTCAAGCGCAGCCCGCTGGTCCGCGGCCAGAGATTTTACATAGCCGGGAGCCGGCCCCTGCTGGCCCAAAAAGGGCTGCCAGAAATCGTTGAAATCCTGAAAAATTGTGGCCACTTCGAGCGGCGCTTGGGCGATGGCCTGCAACCCGGCCCGGTTAAAAAGCGATTCAAGCGCCGCGGGCTGGCACAGCGGAAAGCGCGGGCCTTCGTCAAGGGGCGCTGCCGCCGGGTTAAGCGCGACGGCGGCATCCCAGAAATAGCGCAGCATTTCCATTTTGCCGGCGTAATCCCACACGTATGCCGCCACGCGCCCGCCGGGGCCGGCAGCGCGGGCCATTTCACCCAGCGCCGCGAGCGCATCCGGTATAAAATTGAGCGCCAACCCCGATACCACCACCTCGAAGTCGCCGCTGTCTACCGGCAGGTTGAGCGCGTCGCCCACCCGAAAGTCGGCCCGTGGGTCTGGCACGGTGTGCCGGGCAAAGGCGACAAACGGCTCCGCCGGGTCAACACCCACCACGCGGGCCGGGGCGGATTGGGCCAGGATGGCGGCGGTCAGCGCGCCGGTGCCGCAGCCTACATCGAGCCAGCGCCGGGCGGGCGGCTCGTTGAGCCAGGCCAGAAATTCCTGCGCCACAAGCCGGCTCCAGCGGCCCATAAAATTTTCATAGGGCGTGCCGCTCTCCCAGGGATCAGCAGATTTCGTCATCTGTCAAAATCATTTCCCCCGCTAAAGAACGTCAATTTTCTGGTGCCTGCCCCACAACAACAATGTGGCCTTCCCGGTAATAAAAATCAGGGTGCTTCATGATATGGCCAGGCGAGCCAAAGTCTGCCAACTTGCGCCAGGCCACCCTATCCTGCTCTGGTAGCTCAACGCTCGCAGCCAATTGAGGATGGGCCTTGAGTATCGTACTGATAAACTCTCGCTCAATGGGGCGCAACGGCGCTTTCCGTTCGCTGACAAACGACTTGAAGTTGATATGGCTCAACCCGGCCTGCTTGAGCCACGTCGACAATTGATAGGTCCGTAAACCTCCCTGCAACATGTGAAAATGATGCCGAGCCGCATCATAGAGACGCCAGAGCATGGTTTGGTCAAACGGAGAGAATGAATTGAGGGCCAGGTCATACTCCTTCACGGCCACCAGCCCGCCGGGCCGTACCACCCGGCGAAACTCGGCTAACATTTGGGCTAACTCAGTATCGGTCAGGTATTGGGTAATATTGGCGCACCACACGGCATCAAAGCGATTATCTTCGTAAGGTAATGCTGTCAGATTGCCAACCCTGGTTTCGATGGAACAGGGAAACTGTTTGTTGTCTACCAGGGCATCGACCCGCTCGATATTTTCAGGCGCCAGGTCAATCGCGCTGATATGTCCCGCTGAACCAACCAATTCAGCCAGCAGCGGGAGAAAGCTCCCGCCACCGCAGCCTGCATCCAATACATTCCAGCCTGATTGGATGCCCACAAAGCCGATCATCGCTTCGTACTCCGGTTTCATTGCCTCAAAGTGACTATCCAAATAGGAGCCTTCGGATAATTCGTGACCGGTTGATGTTTTTGTAGAATCGTGATCAGCCATGAGTTCCCCCCTTTTTATGTTGTGCTACAAACGACCCGTGACCAACCGCTAAACCATCACGCTCGTCAAATCCTTGATAGTACCCCGATCTTCCAGCGGAATGTCGGCCCCGGCGCGGGCGGGGATTTCGGCGGCCCGGCTGACCTGCACGCCGCAGACCTTGTAATCGGGAATTTTGGCCCGCTTGTCGATGCGGTTGTCGGTGAGCACGTTGGCCGCGGCCTCCGCAAAGTGGAAGGGGATGAAGACCGTGCCCTCCGGCGAGCGGCCAGTGACCAGCAGCCGCACCGTAATTTTGCCCCGCCGCGAGGCGACATCGACCCACTGGCCGGTTTGCAGCCCCAGCCGGGCGGCGTCGTTGGGGTGCAGCTCCACGGTGCATTCCGGCCAGATGTCATCAAGCGCGCTGGCGCGGGTCATGGTGCCGCCGTGCCAGTGGTACAGCACCCGGCCCGTGCTGAGGATGAAGGGATAGTCGGCGTCGGGCAGTTCGCTCTCGGTGCCAAACTCCACCGCAAAAAATTTGCCGCGCCCGCTGGGAAAGTCATCGGCAAACAGGTAGGGCGTGCCGGGGTGGTCAAAGGCGGGGCAGGGCCAGTGAACGCCGCCCTCGCGCTCCAGCCGGGCGTAATCGATGCCGCCGAAATCGGGCGTGAGCTGGCGCATCTCCTCCCAAATTTCCGAAGGGTGCGAATAATCCCAACCGGCGGTGGATAGCCCCAGTTCGGCCTCCAGCCGTTTGGCCAGCTCGCAGATAATTTGCCAATCGGCGCGGGCCTGGCCGGGCGGGGCGATAGCTTTTCGCACGCGCTGCACGCGGCGGTCGGAATTGGTGAAGGTGCCGTCCTTTTCGGCAAAGGCGGCGGCGGGCAAAATCACGTCGGCGTAGACGCTGGTTTCGTTAAAAAAGATGTCCTGGGCTACAAAAAATTCAAGCTGCTCGATGGCCTCCTGGGCGTGGCGCAGGTTCGGCTCGCTCATCAGCGGGTTTTCGCCCATCACCCACCAGCCTTTCACCTGGCCGGTGAGGATGCCATCGACCATTTC
>CAYOXS010000074.1:0-10105 GCA_964407935.1 uncultured Caldilineaceae bacterium | reverse complement strand
GCCCACGTGGCCGGTCATCAGCGCCAGGTTGGTGAGGGTCAGGGTGTTGTCGGTGCCGTGAGTGCTCTGGCTGATGCCCATGCCCCAGTAAAAGGCGGCGCGCCCGGCGGTGGCGTAAATGCGGGCGGCGGCGCGGATATCGCTGGCCGGCACGCCGCTGACCGACTCGGCCCACTCCGGGGTTTTGTTTTCCAGGCTTTCAATATACTCGGAGAAGCCCTCGGTGCGCGCGCCGATGAACGCCTGGTTCATCAAGCCCTCGTTGACAATGACGTGGGCCATGGCGTTGAACACGGCCACATCGGTGCCGGGTTTCTGGCGCAGCCAGAGCGCGGCAAAGTGAGTCATTTCGGTTTGGCGGGGATCGACCACAATCAGCTTGGCCCCGTTTTTGGTGACGGCCTCTTTAAGAAAAGTGCTGATGACCGGGTGGGTTTCGGTGGTGTTGGAGCCGATGACGATGAAACATTCCAAATCTTTCATCTCGGCGATGGAGTTGCTCATGGCGCTGGAGCCGATGGCCAGTTGCAGGCCGGTTACGCTGCCGGCGTGGCACAGCCGGGCGCAGTGATCCACATTGTTGGTGCCCAGCACGGCGCGCATCAATTTTTGGTGCAGGTAGTTATCTTCGTTGGTGGCCTTGGCGCAGGCGTTGGCCGTAATGGCATCCGGGCCGTATGTTTGGCGAATGCGGGCCAGCCCTTGGGCGGCGGCGGTAAGCGCTTCGTCCCAGGTGGCCTCGCGCCAGTCGGCGGGGAATTGGGCGGCGGTGCGGTGGCCGGGCCGCGGCGGGGTTTTGCGGATGAGCGGGGTTTTGAGGCGGTCGGGGTGATGCACGTAGTCGGCCCCAAAACGGCCTTTTACGCACAGCCGGCCGTAGTTGGGCGCGGCGTCAAAGGGGGCGTCAATGCGGAAGATGTGGTCATTTTTGACATTGAGCAGCACCTGACAACCCACACCGCAATACGGGCAGGTTGACCGGACAACACGGTCAGCTTTCATCGTTGAAACTCCCCTTTTTATTTTGGATTTTAGATTTTGGAATTACGATTGATTTCCAAAATCCGGCATTAGCAAATTAGCGAGGTACGTTGAAACTGTAGCAAACTATCGGGCAGAGGTCAAATTATTGGGACGACTGAACCGGTGCACACGGATTCTAACTATTTTCAAATCTTACTCACATCAACTTCTGATTGATATAGATTAAAATTTAATGAGAAAAAAACAAAGAGATAAAAATGAGCCAAACCAACCCAACCCCCAAACCCCTGGCCAGTCTGTCGCTGGATATGGACAACCAATGGTCGTACATGAAAACGCACGGCGACCCCGGCTGGGAAACATATCCATCGTATTTGGATATTCTGGTACCTCGCGTTTTGAAATTCCTCAGCGAGCGCAATCTGACCATCACCTTTTTTATTGTGGGGCAGGACGCCGCGCTGGAAAAAAATCACGAAGCGATCAAAGCCATTGCCCGGGCCGGCCACGAAATTGGCAACCACTCCTTTAAGCACGAGCAGTGGCTGCACCTGTACACCGAGCAGGAAATTGATACCGACCTGGCCAGCGCCGAGGAGCACCTTGAGCGGATCACCGGTCAGCATCCGCGCGGTTTTCGCGGGCCGGGGTTCAGCCTGTCAGCGGCCACGCTGCAAGTGCTCTCCAAACGCGGCTATATGTACGATTGCTCCACTTTTCCCACTTACCTGGGGCCGCTGGCGCGGGCCTATTATTTTATGACGGCCAGACTTACCTCGGAAGAAAAAGAGGAACGCAAAAAGTTGTTTGGCACGCTCAAAGACGGGCTGCGCCCCAACAAGCCCTATCGCTGGAATCTGGCCGGCCGCGAGCTGATTGAAATTCCGGTAACCACAATGCCGCTGTTCAAAGTACCCATGCATGCCAGCTACATTCTGTATTTGAGCATCTATTCCCGCGCCCTGGCGCTGACTTACTTTAAAACCGCGCTGACCATGTGCCGGCTGAACAATGTTCAACCCTCGCTGCTGCTACACCCGCTCGATTTTTTGGGCGGCGACGATGTCAAAGAACTGGCCTTTTTCCCGGCCATGAATCTGCCCGCCGAAAAGAAGCTCTTACTGATGAGCGACATTGTGCGGCTGTATAGCCAACATTTTTCGCCGGTATCCATGAAACAGCATGCGCTTGAAGTGAGCCGCGCCGTTGAATATCGCACGCTTGAACCTAATTTTGAAACCTACCAGGCCTGATGAACTGTCCCATTTGCGACCAACCCACCCAACCGGTTTTTGAAAAACACGGCTACTGGATTCACGAATGCCCGGCCTGTCGCCATCGCTGCGTGAATCTGGCCGCGTCCAGCACGCATGTCAGCCAGGTTTACGGCGATGATTATTTTACCGAAGGCGGCGCGGGCTACTCAGATTATCTGGCCGAGGCCGAGCTGATTACCGCGCACGGCCGGCGTTACGGCCAAATTTTAAGCCGATATATGACGCCCGGCCGGGTACTGGATGTCGGCGCGGCCGCCGGATTCATCCTCAAAGGCATCGGCGAGTTTGGCTGGACCGGTGTGGGACTTGAGCCTAACGCCACCGTCGCCGAGTTTGGCCGCACCCGGCTGGGCATGCAAATTGAGGTGGGCGCGTTAGAAGATTTTCGGTGCGAGAAGCAGTTTGATCTGGTCAGCATGATTCAGGTCATTCCGCATTTTTACAACCTGCGGCAGGCGCTCGCGGCGGCGGCGCAAATAACCCGGCCCGGCGGCTACTGGCTGATCGAAACCTGGAACAAAGATAGCTGGATGGCCCGCATAATGGGCCAAAACTGGCACGAATACAGCCCGCCCAGCGTGCTCCATTTCTTTTCGCCGCAGACGCTGGCGGCCTTGGTCAAACAATTTGGCTTTGCAGAAGTTGCTCACGGCCGGCCAGCCAAAAAGATTAACGGCGGCCATGCCAAATCATTGCTGCAATACAAGGTACAGAGCCTGCCACTGGGCAAACCGGCAGCCAGGCTGCTGAATCTTGTACCGAATAATCTGGCTATCCCTTATCCCAGTTATGATCTGTTTTGGGGATTGTACAGGAACAATGACACAAGAAAAACTTAAGTTTCCGACAAATAATTTACCCCTTCGTATTACACGTTATATGCCAATTGTTGTTCTCATTGGTATTCTAATTATTGCTGCCCTTGTTAGGTATTGGAGTATCGGCTTTGGATTACCCAACACCAATGCTCGCCCGGACGAGGCTTTTGTGGCCAATTCTGCCGTAAAATTTGGAACAGGCGATCTTAACCCCCACGATTTTGGTTGGCCCCACCTGTATCTTTATTTGGTTTTTGTTTTATTTGGTTTGTATTTTGTCTATGGAATCGTTATCAGGAAATACTCCGGAGTTGCTGATTTTGAGGCAGAATTCGTTAATGATCCAATAAATTTTTACTTGATCAACAGATTCCTGAGCGCCCTCCTTGGCACAGCCACTGTTTTCATTACCTACAAAATAGCGCAAGAACTTTCCGGTAGAAAAACAGCTATCATCTCTGCCTTGTTTTTAGGTTTGGCATTTCTTCATGTGCGAGACTCACATTTTGGGGTGGTTGACGTGCCAATGACCTTTTGGATAACGGGCGCGCTGCTATTTAGCCTCAAAAGTTATCAATCAATATCCATAAAATATTATGCTCTG
The DNA here is from genome assembly GCA_964407935.1 of uncultured Caldilineaceae bacterium. GTDB lineage: Bacteria > Chloroflexota > Anaerolineae > 4572-78 > J111 > J095. The sequence goes on along the minus strand of CAYOXS010000074.1, from coordinate 6,422 downwards.
ACCGGTACATTTGCCGGGCTAGCTGCTTCAACCAAATATCCTGGCGGCGCGGTGGTAATTACAATTGTGGTGACGCATTTGATCAACATTTTGGAGGAAAAAAATGGGCTACTCAAGTTGTGTTTTGATAAGCGAATCTTAAGCGCGGCAGGATTTAGCGGGTTGGCTTTTGTAATTGGTACACCGTTTGCCCTGTTTGATTATTCTCAGTTTATTTCACAGTTTTTGTTTGAGGTGGGCCTGGGACAGCAGGGTCACGAGGTATCGGGATATTCGGGATGGTCACATCATCTCGCGTATTCGCTGTGGTATGGCCTTGGCTGGACTTTTTTAATAGCATCGCTGTTGGGTATCCTGCTGCTCATAAAATTTAACCCCAAAAAAGCCTCGATTTTGTTGGCTTTTCCCATAGTTTACTATCCGGTTTTTGCGACCGGCTCCTCGGTATTTTTGCGATACATGATTCCACTTGTCCCAATACTTTCCATAACCGCAGCATTTACAGTTGTAACTGTTAGTGATTGGGTGAGCCGTCATTTCCCCAAAAGATATGCCGTTCAACACTCTTTATTGGTGATTTTGGTAACCCTAACCTTGCTCCCATCCATTACTTCTATTGTAAAATTTAACATTATCCTGGGGCAAACTGATAATCGGGTATTGGCGGCGGAATGGATAAACAGCAATATTCCAGATGGAAGTAGTATTTATCAGTCCGGTGATGTATTAGGTCAGGTAAAATTGGAACCTTCAACAGCCTCGTTAGAACTGGCCGCAGTGTCTGCCTCAGCAAATCCAGTCGAGGCAAAAAAACTTCAAATTCAACTTGAATATGGTCGAAATAACAATATCCGGGGCTACAACCAGTGGGTATACAATGTTAACACAAACTCTTTTGAGTTTAATGGTGAGAGAGTAAATGCTTATCCTGATTATATCGTAATCATTGATGCGCCGTTAACTGCTTACAACGATTTTCCTTCGCAATTGTCAGACCAATTTCAGCGTCAGTACCAACTTGCAAAAGCTTTTGAAGTTGTTGATATAACTGACCCAAGGAATTTATTTGATCAACAAGATGCTTTTTACTTACCGTATGCCGGTTTTGTCAATATCCAAAGACCGGGACCTAATATTTCGATTTTCAGAAAAGTCCCTTAATTTATGTCGACCCAAATTAATGTCACAATCCACCCCACCGCCGATGTATCACCGCAGACCAGTATTGGTCCTGGCACCAAAATCTGGCAGCATGTTCAGGTGCGCGAGGGCGCAACCCTGGGTGCTAACTGTATTCTGAGTAAAGGCGTTTATGTTGACTCCGGCGTAGTGATTGGTAGCAACGTAAAAATCCAGAATTACGTCTCCATTTATTACGGCGTTACAATTGAAGATGGCGTTTTTTGCGGGCCGCACTGCGTCTTTACCAACGACAAGATTCCCCGCGCCATCAACCCCGATGGCTCCCTGAAATCCGCCACCGACTGGCTCGTTACACCAACCCTGGTCCGACGCGGCGCATCGATTGGGGCTAATGCCGTCATTGTCTGTGGTATCACCATTGGCCAGTGGGCGCTGGTTGGCGCCGGTGCGGTAGTTACCAAAGATGTGCCGGATTACGGCATTGTCCTGGGTAACCCGGCCCGCCTGCGCGGTTTTGTTTGCCCCTGCGGCGGCCGTTTAACATTAGACCACCACGCTCAACATGGCACTGTTATGACCTGTTGCGACACCTGCAATGAGCAAATCGCCATTTCCGGTGAAAATTGGGCGCTTTTGAGTCAAAGTTCATAGCTGATATGCAAGCCGGGTTGGCGACACTTTAAACCACTGCGGAGACAAATGTGAATTTTTTTTCATAAATCTAACTAATTCCTAATAATATTTACATGTCTTTACTACAAAAATCTGTTATTCTGACCACACAGTCAATTTTCTATATATCAAATCAGACAAGAGCCATGAATACACAAAACACCCCACTCAACGTAGGAGTCATTGGCGTAGGAGCCATGGGGCCTCGCCATTGCCGCATTTTCTCAAATCACCATCTTACCCAACTGGCCGGAGTTTGTGATCTCAGCCCCGTTACGGGCAACAGGATAGCGCAACAATTCGATGTTCCGTATTACGCCTCTGTCGACGAACTGCTGGAACACGTTGACGCGGTTAGTGTGGCTACCCCAACGCCATCGCACTTTGAGATTGCCATGCGTTGTATGGCAAAGGGGGTGCACGTACTCATAGAAAAACCAATTGCAGCCACTCTGGAGGAGGCCCACCGGCTGGCACAAACCGCCGCCGAAAACGGTTTGGTGGTTCAGGTTGGCCACATTGAACGATTTAATCCCACCTACCTGGAACTAAAAAATGTGGTCGAAGAAAAACGCATTGCAGCCATTAATCTGCGCCGCCTGAGCGCTTACCAGGCCAGCAACACAGATGTGGATGTGGTGCTGGATTTGATGATTCACGACCTTGATCTGGTCCTTGAACTGATCAATGACACGCCCACCACCATTGCCGCCCACGGGTTGAGTGTTTTCACCAACACCATTGATCACGCCACCGCCCAGCTCAGCTTTGCCAATGGACCGCTGGTTACGCTCACCGCCTCCAGAATTACCGAACAAAAGTTCAGAACGATTGAAGTTACCACCCTGGATGCCTTTGTTGAAGCCAACCTGCTTAACAAAAGCGTTACGGTTCACCGGCGCACCGTGAGTGAATATTTGGCCCAAAATCAAAAAGGTGTTAAATATCGGCAGGAAAGCATTATGGAGTGCATTCACGTGCCGGCCATCGAGCCGCTATTTTCCGAGTTGGACCATTTTGCTAAGTGCATTATCAATGGGTTGCGGCCGCAGGTATCAGCCCACGATGGGTACCTGGCCCTGAAACTGGCCTTCGATATTCGGGACATAATTAATAAAAACCTGCCACGGCTTGAATGTCCCCTTCAACAAAAATCGGTGGCTATGCCGGTGCTGGCCTAGTTCCACTCAACGGGAGGGTTATAGTGGACCTTTCAATCGTCATTCCTTGCTACAATGAGGCCGATAACGTTGACAAAATTCAAACCGAGCTTTTTCCGGTGGTCAACGCCCTGGCCGAGTCGCGTACTGTTGAAGTCATTTTTGTTGATGACGGCAGCCGCGACGATACTTACAAAATTTTTTCCGCAGCCTTTGGAGCCTGCCACTATCCCGGCGTGACTATTCGGTTTGAACAGCACGAGGTGAACCGCGGGTTGGGTGCGGCCATCCGCACCGGCTTTGCCGCCGCCACCGGCGACATCATTGTTACCACCGACAGCGACGGCACTTACCGCTTTTCAGAAATCCCAACGCTGCTGTCGTACCTGACCCCGGAGGTGGACATGGTCACCGCCTCGCCGTATCACCCCCGGGGCGGTATTGCCGGCGTGCCGGCTTATCGATTGGCGCTCAGCAAAGGCGCGTCGGCCATGTACCGGGTACTGGCCGACTGGCAGATTCACACCTACACGGCGTTGTTCAGAGCCTACCGCCGTTACGTTACCGAAGACGTGCCGTTTGAGTCCAACGGCTTTTTGGGCGGCACCGAGCTGATGATCAACGCCATCAGAATGGGCTATCGCGTTGCCGAATACCCCACGGTGCTGTACTCACGGGTGCATGGCACATCCAAAGCCAAGCTGGCCCGCACCATCAAATCACACCTGCTGTTTCAGCTTTTTGTGGTGATGCCGTGGCATCCTTACGGGATGCTTTTGCAGGGCAGCGACGAGTGCGTTTATTTGTACACAGATTTTCAAAAACGACTGTTCCCCTCGCCCGAAATATTTTTATCGCACGGCTATCACTGGGAACAGGTAGTTAAAGTCAGCGACAAATATCTGGCCCAACTGGTTAGCGGCCCGCCAATGCCATTTAAGGATGGCACTCTGCTAAAAAGTCCAGACAACACCATCTTTTTTATTGAGCACGGCAAAAAGCGGCCCTTCTTGTCCGCGCCTGTTTTTGAAGGGCTGGGGTACCAATGGAAACATGTTTTGCCCGTGAAGGATACGGTCCTCGACGCGGTTGAATCCGGTGACGAAATTAACTTGCTGGGCAGCCACCCCGACGGCACCCTGCTGAGTACAGCCAATGACAAAACCGTTTTCCTGCTGGAGAATGGCAAAAAACACCCCTTCAATACCAAGCAGGCATTTTTATCATGGGGCTACAAGTGGGATCAGGTTGTAAAAGTTTCCCCGGCCGAACTGGAACAGTACCCGCTTGGGCCATCCATTGCGCCCCAGAAAAGCTTTTTTCAGGAACGCGGCCAACTGACTAGCCTGCAGCCCGAAGCCACCCACAAACCCCGCAAGCTCACCGAGCTGGGGTCGGCCCTGTACTGGGGGTTAACCCGGCAAACCGCGCAATTTAAACTAAGGTTTTAACGCTCTGGCCGTGAGCAAACCATCAATTTAAAAAACATCCGGCGGATGTGGTTTTTAAAGTAACCACATCCGCCTGTTATTAAAACCAAACCCGGAGTCTGTATGAAAATCATTTCCATTGTCGGGGCGCGGCCCGAATTTATTCAGGCCACGCCGGTGAGCCAGGCGTTACGCGCCAACGGCGCCCATCACGAAATTCTGGTACACACCGGCCAGCATTACGACTACCAGATGTCGCAAACGTTTTTTGATGAATTGGGCACGCCCGCCCCGGATTACAACCTGGAGGTCAAATCAGGCTCGCACGGGCAGCAAACGGCGGTGATGCTGGCCCGGCTGGAAGAAGTGTTCACCGACGAAAAGCCCGATCTGGTCATCATTCGCGGCGACACCAACTCCACATTGGCCGGCGCGGTGGTTGCCAGCAAAATGGGCATCCCGCTGGCCCACATCGAAGCCGGCGAACGCAGCTTTGACCGGCGCATGCCGGAAGAGATCAACCGCATTATCTCCGACAGCGTGGCCGACATTCATTTTTGCGCCAGCCAAACCGCCCTCAAAAACCTGGCCGCCGAAGGCATTACCCGCTCGGCGCACTGGGTGGGCGATGTTATGCTTGATGCCGTGCTGGCTAACCGGCACATCGCCGCCCGCAATTCAACCATCCTGCAAAAATTAGAGGTTGAGCCGGGCCAGTACGCGCTGGTTACCGTTCACCGGGCGGCCAACACCGACGACCCGCAGCGGCTGGAAGCCATCGTGACCGCGCTCAACATTGTAGCGGAAACAGTTATTTTTCCGGCGCATCCCCGCACCCGGGCCGCGCTGCAAAAAATCAACGCCAGTTTCGCGCCAAACGTCAGAGTCATCGATCCGGTAGGCTATTTTGACATGCTCACCCTTGAAGACAACGCCCGGCTCATTGCCACCGATTCCGGCGGCGTGCAGCGCGAAGCCTACTTTTTGAAGAAACCGTGTTTAACCCTGCGCGATGAAACCGAGTGGACCGAAACCGTGAGCGCCGGCTGGAACAAGCTGGTGGGCGTTCAGCCCGATGACGTTGGCCGGGCCTGGTTTGATTTTTCGCCGCCCGCCGAACAGCCGCCCATTTTTGGCGATGGCGCTGCCGGCAAGCGCATCGGCGAGATTATTTCCAGCCAGCCCGTTGTTTTTGGACAACCCCGGCACTGATTTTTGCGCCGAACAGCCGGGGGGGTTAACAATAAGTTCTATCGAGCATTCAAAAAGGACACGTACTTATGACCGTTTGCATTATTGGCGCCGGAATTATGGGCATCAACCTGGGCTATTTTTTGGCCAAACAGGGCATTCCCGTTGAAATCTACGAAGCCTCGGATTCAATGGGCGGGCTGGCCGGCCCGCTCACCCTCAAAGATGGCACCGAGGTGGACCGCTTTTATCACACCATCCTCTCCAGCGACAGCCAACTGCGCCAATTGTGCCGCGAATTTGGCCTTGAGGATCAGCTTCGTTTTAAAGAAACCAAAATGGGCTTTTACCACGAGGGCAAAATCTACTCGATGAACAACGCGGTTGAGTTTTTGCGTTTTCCGCCGCTGGGCTGGATTGACCGCTTCCGGCTGGGCGTTACCATTCTCGCCGCCCAACTGGTCCGCGACTGGCAAAAGCTGGAAGGGGTCAGCGTGGAGGAGTGGCTCATTAAATGGGGCGGGCGGCGCACCTTTACCAATATCTGGCGACCGCTGCTCAAAGCCAAATTTGACGGCGGTTTCGACAACGTGCCGGCTACCTGGATTTGGTCGCGGCTGGTGCGTATGAAATCCACCCGCGAAGGGGCCAATCAAAAAGAAGAAGCCGGCCACGTGATTGGCGGGTACATTACCCTGCTCAAAGCGATGGCGCAAACCATCGAGCAGGCCGGCGGCAAAATTCATCTGAATACGCCTGTGCAAGAAGTGGTCATCAGCAACAACCAGGCGCAGGGCATCCGGCTGGCCAACCAAACGCTTGCCTT
>CAYOXS010000073.1:17062-20048 GCA_964407935.1 uncultured Caldilineaceae bacterium | reverse complement strand
CCATGCCTCGCCCACCGGTAGACCACACCATCATCAGCAGCCCCGCCGCCAGCGCAGAAATGGCCCGGCTACGACAGCAGGCGCAATCGCCGGCTGTGCCGCCGCCGCCCCCGCCGCCGGCCCGGCTGCGGCTGCATGTGGTGCAAACGCCGGTGGCCGTGCCGGAAATGAACAAAGTAATTACCGTTTTTCCGTGTGTAATTGGCCGCAGCGGTTGCGATTTTAATTTCCCCGGCGACCAGCACATCTCGCGCCAGCACGCCGAAATTACCCGGCAGGGCAACACCTTTTACATCACCGACCTGGACAGCCGCAACGGCACGTTTATCAACGAAACCCGCTTGCCGCCGCGCACGCCCACGCCGCTGCCCGGCGCAGCCGTGGTCCGGCTGGGCCGTCAAACTCAAATAAAGGTTGAGCCGCAATGAGCCGATTCCTGCGATCCCTTGTTCCGCTGCTGCTGTTGGCGCTGGTAACTTTGCCGCCGGCTCGCGCTCAAACCGGCGCGCCGCTGCTGTCCATCACCCATATGGCCGCCCAGCCCGAAGACACCGGCGAGGTGCGGGTGTCGGCGCTGGTGTCCGTGCTCGACGAAGCGGGCCAGCCGGTGAACGGCCTGACTGCCGCCGAATTTTCCGTATCGGAAAACAATACTCCGCTTGAAGCCCAACAGCTCACCGTTTCCCGCGCCGACGAGCCGTTGACTGTGGCCCTGCTCATTGATACCAGCAGCGGCATGGCCAAACCCGGCCCGGACCGGGTGCGGGCCATTGACGCGGCCAAAGATGCGGCCATCGCTTTTATTGAGCGGCTGGACGACGACGATCAGGTGGCCGTGTACGAGTTCAACGAACGGGCCAGCCAGGTGCAGGATTTTACCTACGACCACAACCTGGCCATCGATCAGGGCGTGGTTAAGCTCGATGCCCGCGAGGCCGCCGGCGTCTGTTTGAATGACGCCCTGCTGCAACTGCTCGACCAACTGGCCGCCCAACCCGACACGCCGCGGGCGATTGTGGCCATCGGCGGCGCGCCCGGCGGCGATGGCTGCGGCGGGGCTGCGGTGGACGATGTGCTGGCCAGCGCCACCACTGTGGGCAACGCTGTGCCGCTGTTTAGTGCGGTTTTTGGCAAAACCCTGCCGCCGGATGACCTGCTGCGGCTGGGCCAGCGCAGCGGCGGGCGCTCGCTGCTGGGCGAAGATTCAACCAGCCTGGCCCAAAATGTGGCCTCAATCTCCGAGCAGTTGCACAGCCAGTACCAGCTCAGCTATCCCACCCGGGCCGCGCCGGGGCTGGCGACAGTCATTATTTTTGAAAACGAGCTGCAATTGTCGGACCGCCGCCAGATTCCGGTGCCGGCTGCGGTTGAACCAACGCCGACGCCTCTGCCGCAGTTTGCCATTAGCCTGGCGATTAATCAGCCCAGCGGCGACAGGCTGGAAGTGAGCGTAGAGGTGCCCGACGGGGTAACGCTGGCCCAAACCGAGTTGTTTGTTAACGGCGAATCGGTGCAAAAAGCCACCGCGCCGCCGCTGGACAAATTTACGCTCAACGTCAATGATTTGGGGTCGGGTGAGCACGCGCTGCGGGTTGAGGCGGTTGATACCAACCAGGTTACCGCTTCGGCGGAAGTGGAGTTGATGCTGACCGTTCCGCCCACACCCACCCCCGCGCCGACCGTTACGCCGCAACTGGCCAGCGCTGCCGCCCCGGCCCAACCGGCCGAGCCGGAATCTACCCCGGTGCGAACTATGCTGCCACTGGCGTTGATTTGCGTGGGAGCCGTTTTGCTGCTGGCGCTGGGCGGGGTGATGGTTTACCTGCTGATGTCCCGCTCCAAACGGCCGCCCGCGCCGGCGGCTGTTCCCGCTGCGCCGCCCGCCCAACCCTCGCGCCCGGCGTCTGCCCCGCGCCCGGCGACCGCGTCGCCGCCCCCACCCACCATCGCCGCGGACGACGACTGGGCCGACCGGACACTGCTGGCCTCCTCTGCGCCCGGCGCGCCGGCTGCGGCCGGCGACAGCCCGGCCCGGCTGGTGGTAACGGCCTATCAGCCACTGGTGTCGCAGCCGGAGTTCAGCCTGTTCCAGCCCGAAACCCGGCTGGGCCGCAACACGGCCAAAGAAGCAGCCAATGAGATTCCCATCGGCGATCAGGAAGTGTCACGCTCGCACAGTTTGATCGTTCGCCGCGGCCAGCAGTACTTTATTCAGGACCTCAACTCGACTACCGGTACGCAGGTTAACGGGCAGCGGTTGCGGGCCGGCCAGGAGGTCGCCCTGGAACACGGCGATGAAATTACGGTTGGGCCGCGGGTTAAATTCCGGTTTGAGTCGGCCTCGTCGGTGGATAACTCGGAAACTTTGTTGGATATGGATATTAATCAGCTCAAATCAAAATTTGGGGCCGAAGACCCCTTCCGGACTCAATATGACTGAACCACAAGCATCGTCTAAAAAAGTTTTGTTGATCCTGGCCGGAGTGGGGATTTTGGGCGCGTTGGCGCTCATTGGGCTGGGGTTGGTGCTTTATTTTACCGCGCAAGACTCGCCGCCGGAGGCAGCGCAAACCACGCCCATCCCTACGGCCACCGCAGCGCCGCCGCAGCCCACCGCCACCACAATGGCCGGCGTGGTGATTATCGCTTCGGCCACGCCCACCCCGGCCGCGGAGGTTTTGCCGGCCCAAACCGCCGAGACGCTCAACCGCAAGCCCACGGCCACCCGGTCGCCCACCAACACGCCTACCCCCACCGTGGCGGTTGTCCAGCGCCGGCCCACCGCGGTGACGGTCGATGGTTCCATCGAGCTGATTGCGCCGCCGGATAACACCCAGGCCGCCGGCGGTATTGTCGAATTTAAATGGAAGTGGCACGAAAACAAGGGTTGCGAGCAGCCGCCCGATGGCTACGCTTTTGAAATACGGGTTTGGCGCGATCTTGACTATGCTGGGCCGATGGGCGCGATGGACGCCCAGGCGCAAAA
>CAYOXS010000073.1:0-16962 GCA_964407935.1 uncultured Caldilineaceae bacterium | reverse complement strand
CCGCGCGGGATGCTGTTTATTGTCGCCGATGGTATGGGCGGCCACGGCGCGGGCGACATTGCCAGCGGGCTGGCCGTTTCTGAAATCTCTGAAACGTACTACAACGCCGGCGAGGGCTATGCCGATATTGGCGAGCGGCTGGAGGCGGCGATTCAGGCAGCGCACACGCTGATCTGTGAGCGCGCGGCGCAATCGGCCGAAACCGAAAATATGGGCACAACGGTGGTGGCGGTGGTGGTGCGGTACGATGACGCCGACCACTACGGCGAAGCGTGGGTGGCCTGGGTGGGCGACAGCCGGGTGTACCTGCTGCGGCGCGGCCAGTTGCATCAGGTTAGCCGCGATCATTCCCGGGTGTGGCCGCTGATTGAAAGCGGCCAGATTAGCTGGGACGAGCTGAAATTTCACCCCGACCGCTCCAAAATCACCAACGCCCTGATCGCCCGCCGTTCGCAGGCCGAGCCGGAAACCAAACGGCTCGATTTGCTGCCGGGCGACCAGCTTTTGCTCTGCTCCGACGGGCTGAGCGGCGAAGTTCGCCCCGAAGATATTGAAAAGACGATGGCCCTCTACCCGCCCGAACAGGCGGTGGCTATGCTCATCGACAAGGCCAACGCGCCCAAAGCGGTCTTTGCCCAGGGGCAGCAGCAGCAGCTTGAAGGCGGCAACGACAATATTACGGCCATCATCATCCGGATTCCCGCCGACCAAACCGAGACCCAGCCGCTCGCGGTGCCGCCGGCCTTCAAAGATAATGCGCCCACGCTGGTTGATGTGCCAAAAGCCAAAAAATCAGCGCGAGCCGGACTGATTGTGGTGGCGCTGTTGCTGTGGCTGGCGCTGGTGGGTGCGGGCCTGTTTCTGGTCTTTGCCGGTTCGGCGGTGGTTGGGCTGCCCACCGAGGCGGCCGTAGCCGCGCCGCCGCCCGCCGACACGGCCACCGCTGCCGGTAATTCGGTGATTGTCGCCGTTGAGTCGGGTGGCAGCCTGCCTTCGGAAACGCCGCCGCCAGAGCCAGCCAGCCCGGACAACGCGCCGGTTGAGCAGGCCGCGCGCGAGCCAACAGTCACCCGCGGGCCGGTCACCTCGCCAACCGCGCCGCCCACCCCCACGGCCACGCCCAGCCCGCTGCCCACGGCCACGCCTACCACGGCCATAACCGCCACGGTGGGGGTTGATGTGTACAGCCTGCCTGCGCCGACGCTGTTGGAACCCAAAGCCGATGAGTTGGGGCGGTATCCCGTTGATACCACCCGCGAGACTAAATTTGTCTGGCAGTGGCCGGCGGAACTGACCGACGAGCTGAGTTTTCAAATTATGGTCTGGCTGCGCGATGCCGAACCGACCGGCGCGCACGACGCCCGTTTTTTAAAGCAGGATTCGTCGTTTAAGGCGCTGGGCGATGGCCAATATTCGGTGTTGCTGGCGCTGGATGGGGCCAGCGGCGTCACCGCCACCAGCGCCGATTATTTGTGGGCGGTGAGCGTGGTGCGGGTTCAGCCGCAGTACGAGTGGCTGGGGATTGTGTCCGAAGCGCGGCCCATCAGTTTGGTCGTGCCGGACGCGCCGGGGCCGCGCCCCAAGTAGCCATAAAAAAAACTGCGCGCCGCAATGTGGCGCGCAGTTTTTAGTGCCTCAAAAAACCTCTATTTTGGCCCAATCATTTGCTCAGGCCGGACAACCTCGTCAAACTTCTCACTGGTCAGCAGGCCCAGTTTGATGGCTGCTTCGCGCAACGTGCTGTTATCAGCGTGGGCCTTTTTGGCAATTTTGGCGGCGTTGTCGTACCCCACGTGCGGGTTGAGCGCCGTCACCAGCATCAACGAGTTGTTGAGGAAGTGGTTGATCTGGTCACGGTTGGGTTCAATCCCCACCGCGCAGTTATCGTTAAAGCTTTGGCAGGCATCGCCCAGCAGCCGCACCGAGTTGAGTAGATTAAAGATCATCACCGGTTTGAAGACATTCAGCTCAAAGTTGCCGCTCAGCCCGCCGATGTTGATGGCCACGTCGTTGCCCATCACTTGGGCGCAGACCATCGTCATGGCTTCAGACTGGGTGGGGTTGACTTTGCCCGGCATAATTGAGCTGCCCGGCTCGTTTTCCGGGATGAGCAGTTCGCCGATACCGCAGCGCGGGCCGGAAGCCAGCCAGCGGACATCGTTGGCAATTTTCATCAGGCTGGCGGCCAGGGTTTTTAGCGCGCCGCTGGCAAAAACGATGGCGTCGTGGTTGGCCAGCGACTCAAATTTATTGGGCGCGCTGCGGAAGGGCAGGCCGGTAACTTGCGCAATCTGGGCCGCGCCTTTTTCGGCAAAGTCGGGGTGGGTGTTCAGCCCGGTGCCAACGGCGGTGCCGCCCAGCGCCAGTTCGTACAGGCCATCGAGCGCCAGCTCAATGCGTTTCATATCGTTGTCGAGCATTTGCACGTAGCCGGAAAACTCCTGCCCCAGCGTCAGCGGCACGGCGTCCATCAGGTGGGTGCGGCCAATTTTGATGATGTCCTGAAAGTCATCGGCTTTTTGGGCCAGCGTGTCGCGCAGCAGTTTAATGTTGGGCAGCAGGTGATGCACCATCTGCTCGGCGGCGGCAATGTGCATGGCCGTGGGGAAGGTGTCGTTGCTTGACTGGGCCTTGTTCACGTCGTCGTTGGGGTGAACGGGTTTTTTGCTGCCAATGACGCCGCCGGCCAGCTCGATGGCCCGGTTGGAGATGACTTCGTTGGCGTTCATGTTGGTTTGGGTGCCGGAGCCGGTTTGCCAGACCACCAGCGGGAAATGCTCATCCAGCTTGCCGGCGATAACTTCATCGGCGGCGGCCACAATCAGGTCGGCCTTTTCGGCGGGCATAGTGCCCAACTCTTTATTGGTGAGCGCGGCGGCTTTTTTGAGAATGCCCAGCGCCCGGATCATTTCACGCGGAAAGCGGTCGCCGCCAATTTTAAAGTTCATCAGTGAGCGGGCGGTTTGGGCCCCGTAATATTTATCGGTGGGAACCTGAATTTCGCCCATCGTATCCGTTTCAATTCGATATTCCATAACAGTTTCTCCCTTATTCTAAAAAGGTAAATTTAAAAACGTGCTGCGTGTTGCGTTGTAAATAACGAAACCCGCAGCACGTTGAGGGTACACTTGATTTCAGTTGAGCTTCAACCAATGCTCATCACCCGAAAGCCTTCGCGGGCTACTTCTTGCCCGTACTCGTCGATGGCTTTGGAGCGTTCGGCCATGCGCGCCCGGAAATTTTCGGGGTCTTGAATCTGGCTGACGTGGCATAGCAGGGCCTTGATTTTGGTTTCAAACACACTGGTGATATCAACCCAGCGATTGGGGTTGTCTGTGCCAGACAGGTACACTTCTTTGACGGTGTGCGGTTCCAGCCCGTCGTCGAGCAGTTCCGGGTGGTACATGCGGTTGCGGGCGGCGGGGAATACGGCGTCGATAGTCACCAGTCCGGCGGCGCGATGGTCGGCGTGATTAATGTAGGTGTGGGCAAAAAAGTAGCGGCTGGGGTCGGGGCCAACCACAATATCGGGTTTGTAGCGCCGGATTTCGGCCACAACGCGTTTGCGCAGTTCGAGCGTTGAAACCAGCTCGCCGTCGGGCTCGTCAAAAAAGATGATGTTTTTTACGCCGAGCACGTCGCAGGCGTTGCGCTGCTCCTGGTGCCGAATTTCGGTGAGGCGGGCCGGGGTCATGGCCGGGTCGTCGCTGCCTTTGTTGCCGTTGGTTAAAATAAGATAGGTGATTTCTGTGCCGGCAGCGGCCCACAGGGCCATCGTGCCGCCGCAAGAAAATTCGGGGTCATCGGGGTGAGCCATAATAACCATAGCTCGTTCGGGCGCTTGAATAGTCAATCTGAATACCTCCAGACAAAAATAAAAAGCGGTCCCAAGTAAGTGAGCAGACCGCTTTTTGGTTCGATTATTGAAGTGAGGTTCTCAACTGTCCAACGGGCCTGTTGAGATTATTTCGGTTCGCCTTTGTAGGTGCCGCGCTCTTCGTCAAGGTCATAATCCCAGTAGCCGGGGCCTTCGGAGAAGTAGGCCGCGTTGCGGGCGGTGTCGGCTTCGTATTCTTCCGGCACGTCTTCTTCCGGGAAGATGGCTTCGGGCGGGCAAACCGGCACACACGCACCACAATCAATGCAGGTGTCGGGGTCAATAAAGAAAAGGTCGTTCCAATCAGGGTCATTGGTTGGACCGGGAATGATGCAATCGACCGGGCAAACTTCTACGCAGTCACCTTCGCGGGTGCATAATACGGTAATAGTATGTGTCATTTAAGAGCCTCCTAAGTTTGATTATTGGTTTGATAAGCCAAGATATTTTACGGTGAAGGACTTTTCCATTTTAGCCCTAACACCTTGAATTGTCAATAAAATTCCGGTGAGCAATCGCGCGCCCATAAATGACTATAACGGAAGAGAGGAGGCTTAGCCAGTAACAAATGTCACTAGTAATGCTGACAAATGACACGTTTCATCAGCCAAAACGGCTGGTCACCCGGCCCAAAATATGGTCGGCGGGAACTGCGCCAAACACGCGGCTATCGGTGCTTTCCTGCGGATTATCGCCCTGCAAAATGTAGTCGCCGCGGTCGGTATCGGCGATGACCCGTTTGATCAGCCGGACGGCGGGTCGAAACGGGTGGCGGGCAATGACAATGTCGCCGGGTTGAGGCGGGCGGTGGCGGTAGGCGTGGGGGTCTACCAGCACTTCGTCGGTGGGGCTGAGCAGGGGCAGCATGGAGTTGCCGGTGACCCGGAATCGCCAGCGCCGCCGCAGCAGCCACAGTATAAATTCTTTAAAACCGGCCGGTTTGAGGAATGTGGTCATTGTTGAAAACAAAAGAGAAGGCGGCAGATGCCGCCTTCTCCAACAAATGTGTGCAGTAGTGATAATTACGCGGCGGTGTACCAGGCCACGCTGCGGTTTTTGGTGGCCCAGAAAATGTTGTGAATATTTTCAATCGCCCCCATCAGCGCTTCGGCATCGGCCAGGCTAACGCCAACCTTTACCGCCGAGCACAGTTTGGCGGCTTTCCAGAAAGTATCGTGCAGATCCGGGTATTTTTCCAGATGGACGGGTTTAAAGTAGTCGGTCCACAACACCAGCAGTTCGGTTTTGGCCAGGTGGGCCTGTTCTTCTTTGATGGTGATGTAGCGCGAGATTGTGTTCTGGTAAGCGGCCATCGCTTCGGCGTTGCCGGGATCAGGCGGCTGGAGCGCCAAAATTTTCTTGGTCATCGACAGCACGGCTTCGGCGGCAATCCGGGCCGAGGCTGGATCGTACACGCCGCAGGGGCCATCGCAGTGAGCTTCAACTTCCGGAGCCGGAAAATAAGCTTTAATCTTGGCAGTCACTTGGTTTAACATGGTTTAGCCTTTCCTCTTTATTTATATATTTTTGGCACAGCTAGTTGGGCTTTAGCAAGCTCAATTGAACACTGGAGAAGAACTGACAACACTGGGGATTATAAACAGCCCCAATTGCTATGTCAAGGAATTTTCTAATTTTGCTTAAATTCTGCATCAATTGACGAGATGCCCCGGCTAAAGTAAAATCTCGTTTAGCTGATAAAGGAGGCCCGCTTTGATACATCACTCTTGTTTTAAGTGCAAACGTCGCTTTGAGCTGGACCCGGTATTTGTTGGTTTTGAGTTAAGCAAATTGAAAAAGAAACGCCCCAGTCACTACCAGGCCGTGTGTCCTGCCTGCCGGGCCGTGAACAAGGTTTCGGTGCAGGCCATGCAGCCGGAACTGGACGCGGTAGAAGAGGATATAAAAAAAATGATGGCCGAGTATGAAGAAAGTAAAGCCCAGGCCAAAGCAGAAGCCAAGGCCAGGGCCGAAGCCAAAAAAGCTGAAAGCAAGGAAGAATAGTAGTTACGCTGGTTCAACGGTTTCAAAACGCGGATCGTCCGGGCTGAGCGGTTTGTGGTTTAGCCCGGCGGATCCGCGTTTAATTTGTGGGGGATGGATGATCTTTGATTTAACCACGATTGAGCAGTTAGTTACCCAAATCCACGCGACGCCGCCCCGGGTGGTCATCAATTTTGCCGGGGCCGGGGCGCAGGCGCTGGCCTGGCTGCACAGCGTGGGCGGCTCATCCCGAACGGTGCTGGAAGCAACGGATTGTTATGCCGCCCCGTCGGTGACAGGGTTGATCGGTTTTGAGCCGGAGCACTTTGCCTCGCCGGAGGTGGCCCGGGCGCTGGCTACCCAGGCGTTTATCCGGGCCAGCGCGCTCGTCGAACCCGGCGCGCCTGTGGCGGGTGTGGGCTGCAGCGCAACCATCGCCACAGACCGGATCAAACGCGGCGAGCATCGGGCCTGCGTGGCCGTGTGCGACGCCAGCGGCGTGACAACCTGCTCGGTAACGCTGACCAAAGGGGCGCGCACTCGCGTTGAAGAAGAAACGCTGATCAGCCTGATCATTCTGCGGGCGGTGGCCCGCGCCTGCGGCCTGGCCAGCCTGCCGGAACTGCCGCTGCTGCCCCCCGAACAAACAACTATCCATGCCGACCCCATTGGCTTGTTGCCGCGCCTGGTTAGTGGCGAATTTGCGCTGCTCACCGCCTGGCCCAACGGGGCGCTGACTCCGGCCAAACAACAGCCTGACGTGGCCATTTTGTCCGGCGCGTTCAATCCGCTGCACAACGGCCATCGCCAGTTGGCGGCTGTTGCCGCTGGCCGGTTGGGGCAGCCGGTTTATTTTGAGCTGCCGCTGGTAAACGCCGGCAAACCGGCCATCGACCCGGCTGAAACCGGGCGGCGGCTGCTTCAGTTTCAGAATGTTGCGCCAATCTTTTTAACAACCGCGCCGTTATTTGGCCAGAAGGCGCGGCTGTTTCCGCACAGCGTGTTTGTGATTGGCGTCGATACCGCCGCCCGGCTCATCGAACCGCGTTTTTACGAAAACAGCCGCGACAACATGCTGGCCTCTCTGGCTGAAATCCGGCGGGCGGGCTGCCGTTTTTTGGTGGCTGGCCGGCTGCAAGGCGACCACTTTTTAACGTTAGGTGATTTATCGCTGCCGGTAGGGTTTATTGAGCTGTTTGAGCAGATCCCGGAGCACGCGTTTCGGGCCGATGTCTCGTCTACAGAAATCCGGCAGGCGAATTAAATGTCGCCGGAAAATTTTCACTGCTTTTAACTTGGCAAGGGCCAAAAATTATGGTAAATTGGAGGGCGTCGTTGGCAGTCGTTCTTTTCAGAACGTTTTGGCTCGATTAAAACGCAAGAAAGGAGGTAACTAATCGTGGCAGAACGAGAGGTGGGTACAGTCAAGTGGTTTAATAACACCAAAGGCTTTGGCTTTATTACCCGCGGCGATGACGCCCCTGATATCTTCGTCCATTACAGCGCTATCCGTGGTGACGGTTACCGCAGCCTGGAAGAAGGTCAACGTGTGGAATTTACCGTGGTTGATGGCCAAAAAGGCTTGCAAGCCCAGGATGTAATGGTTATCACCTAATTTAAAAAATCTAAGATGATGCCTAAAGGTGCAACTACCCGGTTGCACCTTTTTTTATTGGCCGGCCAGCACCGCCTGAATCAAACCGCGCTGGCCGTTTACCCGCCAGGCCGGGTCAACGCCATCTAACGCTTCGGCCTGGCCGGGCTGCAAACCAATCACCGGGTCAGACTTCATGGTGCGCAGCGAAACCAGCGGTGCGGGGAAATAGTTGATAATGTTTTGGGCCGGCACCGCCGCCGGCCAGCGGTGGTCGCCGAGCAGGCGGCGGTAGTTGGCGTCGCCTTTTACTACCACCAGCCGGGCCTGGGCCAGTTGGCGGCGCAGGTGCGGCGGCAACTCCCAGAAAAATTGCGGGCCGTTCCAAAAAATGTCGTCGCGCACCGGCAGGCGGTTGGTTTGGCGGTAGTCCGCCAGACGCTGCCCCAACGCCGCCAATTCGGCCTCGGCCCGCTGCTGAATCAGGCCGATGGTCCAATCCACGTCGGTTGGCGTGGCGTCTGAAACGTAGGTGGGGTGAAATTTAACGTGCAGCGTAACCCGGCTGCTCCAGCCAAAACGCAGCAAAAAATCGGCCAGCGCCAGATCGAGCAGCAGTTCGGTGCCGGAGTTATCGGCAATAAAATCAACCCGCCCGCCGGATTTGGCAAGATGCGCCAGCACCGCCTCGGTATCATCCACCAGCAAGTTGGCCTGTTCCCGCTCGATGGCAATCTGCCGGCCGGCATCTTCGGCCACTTTGTTGTAGCTCAAATCAACCCGATTCCCCCAGACCGCGTGGTGCAGCAGCGCCCGAAAACTATCCGCCGTGTTGTCAGCAGAATGGGCCAGCGCCAGCCGCAGCACCTCCCACGGTGCAGACTCGGCCAGTTCGGCCTGTTTGCGGGGCAAAAACGGGTCGATGCCTTGCCAGCGGGCCACCGCAGGGTCATCGCTGCCAAAATAGCCGGTGGTTTCCAGCAGCCGGCGATAGAAAAACACTTCGGCGAAAAACCAGGGGATATTGAGCCAGCTTTGGCCCCGCTGTGGTTCCCAGGCGGCGGCCCAGGTTGGGCCATCTGCGGCGCGGGTGTGGAGCGGCTGCACCGGTTGGTCGTCAGCCAGCTCGGCGCGCAGTTGGCGCAGCCCGGCGGCAATGGCCGGCGGAAAATCGGGGAAATCGGCCAGCACCTGTTCAACAATGGCCGGTTTGCGCACCGCGATGGTGTTGCGGGCAAAAGAACCCGGTTCGCTGGTGTGCAGCGGCGGCGGCGGGCTGGTCGGGTTGAAAACAATGTCGGCGGCGTGAGTCATCGATTTTGCTCAGGGCCTGTAATTTTTCAGCGCGGTCACCAGCGCCGGCAGCACCCGGCCCGATGGCGCTTTTAAATGGTAATCGGCGTGAGGGGACAGGGGCGTAATATCCGGGTTGATTTCAACGGTCATAATGTTGTTGTGGATGGCCGCCGCCGGCAGTGAAGCGGCCGGTTGCACCAGCCCGGACGTGCCAATACACAAAAATACGTCGCAGTGCTGGGCGGCGTGATAAGCGGCCATCAACGCGTCCGGGGGCAAACTTTCGCCAAACCAGACCACATCGGGCCGCAGCAGGTTGTTGCAAAAGGGGCAGCGCGGCACATCGTCGGTTTCATCCCAACTTTGAATCACAGTTCTTTCTTTGGAACAGATGATGCGGTTGATATTGCCGTGCAGTTCGATAACGCGGCTGCTGCCGGCGCGCTGGTGCAGGCTGTCAACATTTTGGGTGATCAGCGTTAATTTTGGCACCAGTTTTTCCAACTCAACCAGGGCGTAGTGGCCGGGGTTGGGTTCGGCGCGAGCGACCAGTTGCCGCCGCCAGGCGTACCAATCCCACACCAGTTTGGGGTTGTGCTGAAAGGCCTCAGGGGTAGCCAGTTCCTGCGGGTCGTACTGGGCCCACAGCCCGGTTTGCGCATCGCGAAAGGTGGGTACGCCGCTTTCGGCGGAAGTGCCGGCGCCGGTGAGAACTGTTATGTGGCGCGCTGCGTGCAGTTCTTCAAGTAATTCTTCTGGGAAATCAAATAGATTTTTCATCGGGTCGACTCGGCGCTGATTATAGGCTGAATTGGGGGATTTTGGCAAAGGCGCGCCGGGGGGAGAAAAAATCGTGTGGGATTGGGCGGTTTTGCCGCCCAATCCCACACGGATACAGCGGAGATTTTTAACCGAGTTGCTTCAACAGTCCGGTTTTGGCGTTGAATTCCTCAATCAGCGCGTCAATCTCATCGGCTTTGTTGCGGGCGCTGGGCCAGTAGTCGGCATCGTACCACTGGGCCTGGATTTCCTGGTAGGTTTTGCCCTGCTGCTCTACCCAGGTGTAATACTTGAGGTTGTGAACGCGTTTGCGGTCCGGGTAGGTTAGCTCCTGCATGTTGGCCGTGTTTTCGCCGAGCAAGTAACGGTGGTAGGCCACCGCCGCGTCGGTTTCGGTGAATTCGCCGCGTTCTTCGTTCAGTTCGCGCAGGCGGCTGCCGTACATTTCCATCGAATCGGTCAGCACGGTCAGCACGACGTCGTTTTCACCCAGCTCAAACCATTTGGCAAATTTGATGGCCCCCAGCAGGTTGCCCACACAGCTAATCCCGAGCAAGTTCAACTGCTCCACCAGCGCCGGAGCGACACCCTGTTTGACCAGGAATTTTTTGCCTGCCGGTTCGTTGAACAGGCGGATCAGGCTGATGGTCGCTTCGTCGTCAATGGCGGCGACGACATCCGTGTTTTTGGCGTTGTGAATCCAGGGTACGTGCTTGTCGCCAATGCCTTCAATGCGGTGCTCGCCAAAGCCGTTGTTGAGCAGGGTGGGGCATTGCAGGGCTTCCAGCGCCACAATTTTGCTGGCCGGGAAGGTATCCTTCAGCCGGTCGCCGGCGGCAATGGTGCCGGCCGAGCCGGTGGCGGAGATAAAACCGGCCACGTTATCATTCGGCCCCATTGTCCGTTTCAAAATTTCCAGCAGCGCCGAGCCGGTTACGTGGTAGTGCCACATATGGTTGCCCAGCTCGTCAAACTGGTTGAAAATGACCAAATCCTCGCCGGAGTTGCGCAGCTCCCAGCATTTGTCGAAAATCTCTTTGACGTTGCTTTCGGTGCCCGGCGTGGCGATGATTTCGCCGGCCACGGTTTTGAGCCAGTCAAAGCGTTCCTGGCTCATGCCCTCGGGCAAAATGGCAATG
This sequence comes from uncultured Caldilineaceae bacterium, assembly GCA_964407935.1. Lineage (GTDB taxonomy): Bacteria > Chloroflexota > Anaerolineae > 4572-78 > J111 > J095. Next base: position 6,293 of record CAYOXS010000073.1, on the reverse strand, counting down.
GACTGGCAGCCCAGCAGGGCGCTGTCGTATGCGCCGCCGCGGCAGTAGTTGCCGGTGCTGGGCCAGACGGCTTTTTGGCTGGTGGGATCAAACTGGCCGGTCACCAGTCGCGGCACCAGGCAGCCAAAGGCCGCACCGACTTTGTGCGCGCCCGTGGGGAACCATTTGCCCACCGGGGCGATGATGCGGGCCGGAACGCCGGTCAATTCGCTGGGGAATTCAATGAAGTTGACCGGGCCAAAGCCGCCGCCGTGGGCCACCGGCTCGTTGTGCCAGGTAATGCGGAACAGGTTGAGCGGGTTGAGGTCCCACAGCCCTACGTTTTTCAGTTTGGCCACAATCGCCGGCGGAATCAGCGATGGGTCCTGCTGCTGTTTGAGGGTGGGGATAATAATGTTGCGCTCGCGGGCGCGATCCACGGCCCGGTTCAGAGCCTCTTCATAAATAGTTAAATCGATCATTTTTTCTTCCTTCACGCAGGTTCGTTAATTTCAGGGGTAGTTTATTAAAAACGTGTTGCGTGTTGCGTAAGATTAAACGGAATACGCAACACGCTTTACGACTGACTCATTACCCGGCGCAAATCCTCAATATCCGGCGCAACGTGATACGCTTTGGTGCCAACCAGCTCCACGCCTTTCATCGCGCCGGCCACATCTTTGAGTCCGTTGCCGGTGTTGATAACCACAATTCGTTCATTGGGGTGTACCTGTCCCTGTTCGATGGCTTTGAGCAGGCCGGCATAGGCCGCCGCGCCGGCCGGTTCGGCAAAGACGCCGGTGCCGCGGGCCAGCGCCGGAATAGCCGCCAGAATTTCGTTGTCGGTCACGGAAATGTACGCGCCATCGGTTTCGGTGACGGCGGCCATCGCTTTGAGCCGGTCACGGGGCAGGCCGGCGCTGATGCTATCGGCGGCGGTCTGCGCTTTGATGGCCGGTTTGGTCAGCACGTCTTCGCGGTTTTTCCAGGCCTGGTACAGATAGCTGCTGCCCTCGGCCTGCACGCCCATAATTTTGGGCATGTGGTCAATCCAGCCCAGGGCCAGCAGGTCTTTCAGCCCCTTGTGCACCCCGCCGATGATGCAGCCATCGCCCACGCTCACAAAAATGCGGTCGGGCGCCTGCCAGCCCAGTTGCTCGCAGATTTCAAAGCTGACGGTCTTTTTGCCTTCGGTCATGTAGGGGTTAAAGCCGGTGTTGCGGTTGTACCAGCCAAACTCGTCGGCGGCGGCCAGGCACAACTCAAAGGCATCGTCATACGTGCCCTGCACCAGCATTACCTGCGAGCCAAAGGTGAGCAACTGCGCGATTTTGGCCGGCGGCGCGGCCTCCGGCACAAAAATAACGTTGGGCTGTTTAACGCTGGCGCAAATGCCGCTGAGCGCCGCCGCGGCGTTACCGGTGCTGGCGGTGGTGATGATCGCCGCCCCTTTTTCCTGCGCTTTGACCACGGCCACGGCGCTGGCCCGGTCTTTAAAACTGGCGGTGGGCAGCCGGCCATCGTCTTTAACCCACAGGTGTTTCAGGCCGATTTCACTGGCCAGCCGGTCGGCGCGGTAGAGCGGAGTCCAGCCCACGCTCAGCGGCGGCACTTTGGCGTTGGGTTGCACCGGCAGCAGCGTTTTGTACCGCCAGATGGTAAAGTTGGTGGAGTGGAACAGGTCGCCTTTACTCAGCCGCCGGCCAATCAGATCGTAATCGTACTGCACATCCAGAATGCCCTCGCGGCCGTGGTCGGGGCAAACGTAGTCCACTTCGTTGGGCTGGTAGGTTTTGCCACAGATGAGGCATTTTAGGTGGGTAACTTGTTCCATTGGAATTATCCTTTGTAGCAGACAAAAGGGGGGATTTTGGGGGACACCCCCCAAGCCCCCCGGCCTACGGCGTGATGTGCGTGCCGGTTTCACCGGCCACGGCGCGTTCAATGTTTTCCGGGTTGGTGATGATGGCTCGTTTGCCGCCGCGCTCCAAAAAATCGACACAGGCCTGTACTTTGGGGGCCATACTGCCTTTCGCAAAATGACCGCCTTCGGCCAGGTAGGCTTTGGCCTGGGCCACGGTCAGGTGATTAAGCCACTGCTGGTTGGGTTTGCCGTAGTTGAGCGCCACTTTTTCTACGGCGGTGCTGATGATGAACGCATCCGCGCCAATCTCACTGGCCAGCAGCGACGAGGCCAGGTCTTTGTCGATGACCGCGGCGGTGCCGCGCAGGTTGCCCTCGGCATCGGCCAGCACCGGCACGCCGCCACCGCCCACGGCAATCACGGTGATGCCCTGTTCGATGAGGCTTTTGATGACACTCTCTTCCACGATGCGCACCGGTTTGGGTGAGGCGACCACGCGCCGCCAGCCGCGACCGGCGTCTTCAACCACGTGCCAGCCGTCCTGCTCCTGACGCTGCATCGCCGCGTCTTCGTCCATAAATGAGCCGATGGGCTTGCTGGGGTTTTGAAAGGCCGGGTCATCGGCCGAAACTTCAACCTGGGTAACAACCGTGACCGCGTTTTTGTTGATGCCGCGCTGCCGAAACTGGTTGTACAGGTTTTGCTGGAGCGCGTAACCGATCGCGCCCTGCGTGTCCGCGCCGCAGGCATCGAGCGGGACTTCGTGCAGTTCGTGGCGTGACAGCTCGGAGCGGCGCAAAATAAAACCGACCTGTGGGCCGTTGCCGTGGCTGATGACCACGTTCCAGCCCTGGCTGATCAGCCCGGCAATGTGCTGGCAGGTTTCGCCAGTAGCTATGTACTGGTCTTCTACGGATTGGTGTTGTTTGTCTTTAATGAGCGAGTTGCCGCCAATGGCGATAACTGCGATGTTGTTGGGCATAACTTGTGCCTCGGATTTTCTATGGTAATGTGGAATTTGTAATGCGTAAAACGTAATGCGTAACTCGTAATTTTTGTACGAGTTACGCATTACGAATTAGATGTTGATTTAGCTCATGGTTAGCGCCATCACGGCTTTTTGCACGTGCAGGCGGTTTTCGGCTTCGTCGTACACCACGGATTGCGGGCCATCGATCACGCCATCGGTTACTTCAATGTTGCGGTCGGCGGGCAGGGGATGCATAAAAATGGCATCGTCGGCGGCCATGGCCATGCGGCGTTCATCGGTAATCCAGTCCTGGTAGCGGTCGGTGATTTCTTTGCCCTTCACCGGGTCGTCGGTGGTGAGCAGCGGGCCCCAGCTTTTGGCGTAAATTACGTCGCTGCCTTCGATGCCGGCTTCAAAATCGTCCATAATTTCAAAGCTGGTTTTGGCGCGGCGGGCGTTTTCCTGCCCCTGAGCCACAATGTCGGGCATCAGTTTAAATTCCGGGGGATGGACCAGCCGCACGTTCATGCCAAAGCGGGGCATCAACAGCAGCAGGCTCTGCGGCACACTGATCGGTTTGAGATAGCTGGAGGCGTAGGCCCAGCTCACGGTGATGGTTTTGCCGCGGGGATTGCCTTTTTTCTCGATGATGGTCATCAGGTCGGCCAGAATCTGGAAGGGGTGATAGACTTCACACTGCATGTTGAGCACCGGCACGCGGCTGGCTTTGGCCACGTCGCGGATGTACTCGTTGCCCGCGTTCCAGTCGCAGTGGCGAATGGCGATGCCATCGTAATAGCGGCCGTAAATTTCGCCGATTTCTTTGGCCGTGTCGCCGTGGCTGATCTGGGTGGTTTTGCTGTCGATGAAAGCGCCGTGGCCGCCCAGTTGGGCAATGCCGGCCTCAAAGCTGGAGCGGGTGCGGGTGCTGGAGAAGAAAAAGAGCATTGCCAGCACCTTGTCGCGCAGCGAGGCGTGGGGGAGGCCCATCGCCCGGGCGCGTTTCAGCTCAAAGGCCACGTTCATCACCGTGTCGAGTTCGTCTTTGGTCCACTCCTGGGTGGTGATCATATCTTTACCGCGTAAATAGGTTTGCATTTTTACGTTCCTCTTTAAGTTCTAAATTTTAAGTTTTAAGTTTTAAGTAATGAGTAATGAGTTTCCCGATTCCTGACTCCTGACTCCTACTTAACCATCGCCGGCAGCAGCGCGTAGAATTCCGTGGCTTTGACCACGTCGTCCAAAATCACGCTGTCTTCGGTGGTGTGGGCGGTTTCTTCTTCGCCGGGGCCAAAACCAATGGACGGAATCCCGGCTTTGCCGGCCCAGTAAATGCCGTTGGTGCTGAAGTTCCATTTGCCGGCCGGCTCGTGCTCAAAACCGATGGCGTCGCGGGTGGCCTGCGCGGCCTGCACAAAGGGGTGGGCTTCGTCGTAGGCCCAGGCCGGGAAATATTTATCAACCGGGAAGATGAAGCCGGTATAGCTGGGTTCATCGTAAAACAGCTCTTCCAGTTTGATGCTGGCTTTGTGCTCGGCTGGGATGAGCGCCTCAATCTGGGCCATCACGCCTTCTTTGGATTCGCCAAAGGTCATGCGCCGGTCGATGAAAATGGTGCATTCGTCCGGCACGGCGTTGATCGACGGCGTGCTCACTTTCATATCGCTGACGGTGATTTTGCCGTGGCCCAAAAATTCGTGGTCGCCCAGTTCCGGCTCCAGTTTGCTGATGGCTTCGATAACCGGCAGCATTTTGTACACAGCGTTGTCGCCCAGGTGGTTGCTGGCGGCGTGGGCGCTTTTGCCTTTGGCCGTAATTTTCATTTCCAGCCGCCCTTTGTGGCCGCGATACACCTTCATTTTGGTCGGCTCGCCGATGACCACAAAATCGGGGCGAATGGCCGGGTCAACTTCCACAAACGTGTTGGGGGCGATGCCGTCGCACCATTCTTCCATATTGCCAAAATACCATACGGTCAGCCCGTCCAGCAGGCCAAGCTGGTTGGCCAAAGCGATGCCGTAAATCATGCCGGGCGTCGAGCCTTTTTCATCGCAGGCGCCGCGGGCAAAAAAGCGGCCATTTTCATCAATTTTGCCGATGAACGGGTCCCATTGCCAGGCGCTGGGGTCGCCAATGCCGACGGTGTCCACATGGCTGTCGTAAACCATCACTTTGGGGCCGTGGCCCATGCGCCCCATAATGTTGCCCATTTTGTCAAAGCGCACTTCCTCAAAGCCGAGTTTGTTCATTTCTTCGGCGATGCGCGCGCCAACCGCGCCGAGCTGGCTGTCCATGCTGGGGATGGCCACAATATCGCGCAAAAACTGAATGAGGGTGTCGCGCCGGGCTTCAACTTCTTCATGAATTTTTTGAGCTAAAGCTGAGTCTGTCATTGTAAAACTTCCTTTGCTGTTGGTTAATTGTTGATTGTCAGTTGTCAGTTGTTGACTGTCAATCGCAACTAATTCCTGACCCCTAATTCCTGATCCCTACGTATTCCGTCTGATGAGCCGCAACCGCAGCAAATCGTCCCGAAAATAGGAAATAGCCTGTAAAATAGGCACGTTGTCCAGGCTGTAGCCCACTTCTTCAAAGGAGATGAGCGCGGTGGGGTGCGACGGCAGGTGCAGCAGTTCGGCCAGCCAGGCCGGGGGGATGAGCGGCACAATTTCGCTGAGGTACGAGCCCAGCTCAAGCTGGCAGTTAGCCGACAAAAACTGGCTGACCGGCTGGTGAAAATCGTCGGCGCTGAATTGGCAGGCGATGTACTGGGCCGGGATGTGGTTGACGGTAAAAATAACCGGCTGGCCGTCGGCCAGAAACAGTTTTTTCACGGTGATGACGTCCGCATCCGGCGCAATATTCAACGCGGCGGCGGTGTCGCTGGCGGCGGGCTGGCGGGTTACCTCGATGATGCGGTTGGAGGGGGTGTAGCCGTGCGCCTGGAGCATTACTTCGTAATGCCAGATTTCTTCCAGCCGGGTGTGAATTTGCAGGCTGGCTTCATTAACAAAGGTGCCGGCGCCCTGCTTGCGATAGATGGTGCCTTCCAGCTCCAGCCGGCTCAGCGCGTCGCGGATGGTGGTGCGGCTTACGCCCAGTTCGGTGGCCAGTTCGGTTTCAGAGGGGATGCGCCCTTCATCAAACTCGGCGTTAAAAATACGCTGTTTGATCAGGGCTTTGGCTTGTTCGGTTAGTGAGGGCGAACGTCGAATCATTTAACAAAACGTATGGTTGTATGGTTGTATGACAACTTTGAGTTTACACCCAAAATCTGGTTTCGTCAAGAGTTAATTTTTGGAATAAAGGTTGTTACCCCCACCCCCGACCCCTCCCCCAATTTTGGGGGAGGGGGGTAAAAATTCAGGGGTCGGGGGCAATTCCCCCAACTCCTATTGAAAAAATTCGACTCCGGTGGGATAATGAAGCTCGGGGTTGTATACAAACACTTTTTGGAGGTAGTTATGAAATCAATCTTTG
>CAYOXS010000072.1:0-20075 GCA_964407935.1 uncultured Caldilineaceae bacterium | reverse complement strand
GTGTTACGTGTTGCGTGTTCCGTTTGCAGCGTGTTTTTACGCAACACGTAACACGCACAGGCCAGCAGGTGGCGAAAAATATGAGACACTAACTCAGTTTTAAGTTTTGAGTAATGAAATTACAATCACTCGCCTGCAAACCGCCAATTTCTTACTAAGAAACCATCAATTTCTTACTAAGAAACCGACAACTTCTTACTAAAAAACCATCAATTTCTTACTAAGAAATTTACCGTTTCTTTACCTGTAATTTAACTTTGCCGGTGAGCAAAAGCAGCAACTCCAGATTAAATGTCAAACTTAAAACGTAACACTCAAAACTCAAAACTCATCATTGTTAAACGGTGAGTGTGCCTTTGGTGCTGGGCACCTGGCCGGCCAGCCGCGCATCGGGGCGAAGGGCCATATCCAGCGCGCGAGCCAGGGCTTTGAACAGGGCTTCGGCTTTGTGGTGATCGTCGGTTCCCGCCAGCAGGCGGGCGTGCAAATTGAGTTTGCCCTCGTGGGCCAGGCTCTCAAAAAAATGGGGGATGAGCGTGGTGGTCACCTGCCCAATGCGGTCGGTGCGAAATTCGCCGTCAAATACAAAGTAGCCGCGCCCGCCAAAATCGACCGCCACCAGCGCCAGCGCCTCGTCCATTGGCACGATGGCGTGGCCCATGCGGGTAATGCCTTTGCGGTCGCCCAACGCCTGCGCCAGCGCCCGGCCGAGCACAATGCCCACATCTTCCACGGTGTGATGCTCGTCAATGTGCAGGTCGCCGCGGGCGCGAACCGTCAAATCAAAGCGGGCGTGGCGGGCCAGCGCATGCAGCATGTGGTCCAAAAAACCGACGCCGGTTTGCACATTAGCCTGGCCGCTGCCATCAAGATTCAGGCTGATTTCGATATCGGTTTCACCCGTGGTGCGGGTAACGGTTGCGCTTCTATTGGCCAAGAATCAACTCCTTTAAATGATTGGGATGGCCCAGAATGACGTTGGCCTTGTTGGTTTCAAACGCGGCGCGCTGTTCATCCCGGTTGTAAGCCCCTTCCAGACAGGCGATGGCCGTAAACGGGACGGTTTGGTTGGCGGCTTTAGCGGCTTTGATGTCGCTCACGTTGGCCCCCACCAGCGCCGAGTGGGCCGGCGTCGGCTGCAACTGGCGCGCCGCTTCCAGCAGCGACCACGGCGCGGGGATGGGCTTGGCTTCGGCCTGGCGCATTTCATCAAGCGTGACCAGCGCCTGAAAATAGCCATCGATTTTTCTGGCTTTGAGCGACCGTTCCACTTCGCTGCGGGGCCGGTCGCTGACAACGGCCAGCGGCAGGCGCTCGCTCAGTTGGCCGAGCACCGCCGGGTCAATCACCAGTGATTCGTGTTCGGCAAAGCCGGTGCTTTGAATGATAATGGCCGGCTCGCCGTATTCTCGCTCAAACAAATCCGCGCCCAGATACAGCTCCTGAAAAATGCGGCCCACAATGTTGGTTTTGATGATGTCGCCGCTGGAAATCAGCAGATGCCGGTTTTCTGTGGGCAGCGCCCGGTGCGCTCCCTCCAGCCCGCCGCCGTGCGCGGCCACATCGCCGGCCAGTTGGGCGATGTCTTTCCGCTGGCGTAGCTCGTCAACCGGCACACGCAAGATACCACCGGCAAACTGCAAATAGGCCAGCAGCGCCGGCACGTGAAACTTTGACGGGAAGGTTGGCGTCGGTACCGGCGGCAGCATCTCGACAAAATAGATAACGAGGGCTTTGCTCAAGTCCCAGTAGTTGGTGAACTGCCCTGTTTTTTGCAGCAAAACCACGTCATCTGCGGTGAGGAGAGGTTCTTTGGCGGGGGCCAGGCCCAGCGCGCGTTCCAGATAAAGCTGGACGGTTTGGCGAACAACTTCCCGGTACGAAAATTTGACATCGATAAGAACATCGTAGCAGGCAAAAATGAGCGCGTCAATGTTTAGCCTGGGACGATAACTCATATGGCCTGTAACCCCCGCTCTAATCGGGCCATCTGTTCCGGCGTGCCAATGCTGATGCGGATGTGGTCGGAAAGCCGGGCGGAATTGTAATAGCGCACCAAAATACCGTGGCCGGCCAGCGCGGATTTCACTTCGGCGGCTGGCCGCCCCTCAACCCGGCACAGCACAAAATTGGAGTGGCTGGGGTAGGGCGTGAGCCAGTCAAACTGGCGCAGGGTTGCAAAAAACTTTTCGCGTTCGGTGATGAGTTTGTCAACGCTGGCCAGCAGCCGGGCGCGGTCTTGCAGTGACACCAGCGCGGCGATTTGCCCGGCCACGTTTACGTTGTAGGGCTGTTTGATTTTCCACAGGTGCTCGATGATGTTGAGCGGAAACGCCCCGTAGCCCACCCGCAGCCCGGCCAGCCCGGCCCATTTGCTGAAGGTGCGCAGCACAATCAGGTTGGGGTAATCGCGCACCCACTGTATCCGGCTGCCGCCGCAAAATTCAATGTAGGCTTCGTCCAAAATGACAATGGCCGGCAGGGCCAGCAGCCGGCGCAAATCGGCGTCGGGCAGCAGCGAGCCATCCGGGTTGTTGGGCGAGGTGGCAATGATCAACTTGGGCGGCGAATCCGCGCCGGCAAACTGCGCCTCCACTTCAGCCAGCGGGATGGAGAAATCGGCGCGCCGCCAAACGTTGACCACCTCCACGGCGTTGATGTCGGCATCAAAACTGTACATGCCAAACGTAGGCGGCAGGTTGATCAGTTTGTCGCCGGGGTTCAAAAACAGGCGCATCACCAGATCAATGAGTTCATCCGCGCCGTGGCCCACCAGCAGATAGTCGGCGGGCAGGCCGGTGTAATCGGCTAACTCGGTTCGCAGCTCGCGGCTTTCGGGGTCGGGGTAAATATGCAAGTAGGGCGCGGCGGCCAGCGCCTCGGCTACGCGCGGCGACGGGCCGTAGGGGTTTTCGTTGGCGTCTAGTTTGATGATGTCTTCTGGCCGGCGGTCAAGCTGCTGTGAAAGAACTTCAAAGGGTAAAATAGGGGTATACGGTTTTGACTGGACAACGCTGTCGCGGATAAGAGCGCTGGGGTTAAAAACTGTCGTCGTCAAGTTGAAAACCTTTCATCGCGGTAGCGGCCCTGGGCGGCCTGGCGCATGTACGTTTCTTCAACCCAGGTAAAATAGCCGCCGTAATCCAGGCTAAAGCCGCGGCACATAATAATGTAACCCACCGCTTCGCCGGCGTTGTCAAAAGTCAAATAGGCTTCGCCGGCCAGTGGATCAACCAGCAGCGTTTTGATGGCTGCTTCGGTGTGTGGCCACTCGTCGTCGCCGGCGTCCTCTTCGTACTCGTGGCTTTCGCGCATCAGGGCTAAAAGTTGATTCTGGTCATCCGGGCTGGCTGGTTTGATTTTCATAACCGCCTCCTTGCGGCTGCTGCGTGAGCATCGAGTCCTTCGGCCTGGGCCAATGTGGCCGCGGCACCGCCAATGGCGGCGGCTTCGGCGGCATCCAGGCCAAAAACGCTGATAATTTTGGTGAAATCACGAACACTCAACGGGCTGGCAAAGCGAGCCGTGCCCATTGTTGGCATCACATGGGTGGGGCCGGCGGTGTAATCACCCAGCACCTCAAAGGCGTGCTCGCCCAAAAAGACGCCGCCGGCGTGCTGAACTTTGCCCAGCAAAGCCCACGGATCGGCCACGTGCAAACAAAGATGCTCCGGCGCGTACAGGTTGTTCAATTCCACCGCCTCGGCCAGGCTGGCGCAGAGCACGCCGCCGCCCTGATTTTGCAGGCTTTCGGCGATGATTTCGGCCCGGCTGAGCGTTTCGAGCTGGCGGCCTATTTCCACCTGCACCGCTTGGGCCAGGCGGCGGCTCGGCGTTACCAAAATGGCCGAAGCCAGCACGTCATGTTCGGCCTGGGCCAGCAAATCCGCGGCGACAAGCTGCGGGTTGGCGGCGTCATCGGCAATGACCAGCGTTTCCGTGGGGCCGGGCAGCCCGTCGATATCGACCAGCCCGAATACCTGCCGTTTGGCCAGGGTGACAAAAATATTGCCGGGGCCAACAATTTTGTCCACTTTGGGCAGCGATTTAGTGCCGTAGGCCAGCGCGCCCACGGCCTGCGCGCCGCCAAGTTTGTAAACCGCATCGACGCCGGCCACTTTGGCCGCGGCCAGCAGCACCGGCGCAATCTGGTCGCTGCGGCCGCTGGGGGTGGTCACTACCACCTCTGGCACGCCGGCCACGCGGGCGGTAACGACGCAGTGGAGCAGGGTGCTGGGGTAGGGCGCGGTGCCGCCGGGCGCGTACACCCCCACCCGTTCCAGCGGGCGGATCATCTGCCCCAGCGCGCCGCCGCTGGCCCGCCAGTCGAGCCAGCTTTGGGCCGGCTGTTTTTGGTGAAAGGCGCGAATGCGCTCGGCGGCAAAATGGAGCGCGTCGCGCAGCTCCGTGGAGATGCCGGCGTAAGCAGCGTCGATCTCGGCTTGCGGCACGGTAAGTTGTTCCAGCCGGACGCCGTCAATTTTTTCGGTCCAGTCGATGACGGCGGCGTCGCCGCGCCGGCGGATGTCGGCCAGGATGCGGCGCACGGCCTCTTCCAGCTCCAGCACCTCGCCAAAAACGCGCTCGATGCCTTTGGCCAGGCTGGGCGTTAATTTAACCTCGCCCACCGGTGCGCGGCGCAAAATGCCGGTTCTGGCTTCGGCGGCGGAGTAAAGTCGAAACAGATTAGCGGGCACGAGCTTCCTCGGTCAGGTTGAGTTCGATCAGCAGCTTTTGCCAGCGGGGCGGCTCTTCTTCAAATATGTAGGTGATGGGCAGCACCAGCACGCCGCTGCCGCCAATCTGGCGCAATTGCTGAATGGTGGGATGCAGCTCTTTTTTGGTAACGACAATGTTGATGGCAAACCAGTTGGTTTCGGTGGGCTGGCGCAGATAAACCGGGCTGATAGTTGGCCCCTGCAAGCCGCCCAGGTTGGGCTGGCTGAACACTTTTTGGGCCACCTCTTCCGCCGAGCTGCCGCGCATGTTGGCCACAACCATGTGGCGGTCGGTGGCGCGCAGATGGGCCTCAAATCGCTCCAGTAGCTCGCGGGCGGCTTCCAGCACTTCCGGGCGCTGGGTGAGCGCGGTTCGGTTGCCAATGAACATGGCCTGGCTCTGGAAAAGAATGCCGTCCTTTAATTCCTTGAGCCGGTTTTCGCGCAGGGTCACGCCGCTGCTGACCAGATCGATGATAAAGTCGGCGGTGCCCATTTGCGGCGCGGCTTCGAGCGCGCCGTCGGCGTGCAGCAACCGGTAGGGGGTAACGTTGTGAGTGTCTAAAAAAGCGGCGGCCAGGCGCTGGTATTTGCTCACCACCCGCAGCGGCCGCTGGCTGTGGCGGCCGCTGGCCGCGCGGGCCAGGTCGGCCACGGTGTCCACGTCGGTCCATTCCTCCGGCACGGCCACCGATAGCCGGCAGTGGCTGTAATCGAGGGCGTCGTGGATGACTGTAACGGTATCGGTGGGGCCGCGGTACTCGGCAATTTTGTCAAAGCCGACAATGCCCAGGTCGGCGTCACCGTCGCGGACTTTGCGCACCACATCGGCGGTGCGCTGAAACCAGACTTCCAGCGTGGGCAGCTCGGAAATTTTGGCGATGTACTGGCGCGGGTTAAATTTTTTAACGGTCAGCCCGCAATCGCGCAGCAGGTCCAGGGTTTCTTCTTCCATGCGGCCTTTGCTGGGCAGGGCCAATCGAATAGCTGATCTTTGATTATTAGTGATTTCTGAAAATTGGGCCATAATATCCTTTCAAACACGCCAGATTTTACATCTATCTACCATTACAGACAATTTTCTCTTGGTGTGTTTGATACAATTTGTTTTTGGTTTTGGCCGCAGTACATCCCTTCACAAATCTGCAGGGGAACGAAACTTAAAGGATGGTTGTTGTCAATAATCGGTTGAATTTGCCCGGCAGATGTGATAAACTATTAGTAAGCAGAAATTTTTGGCGCGTGGTGTACTTTGGGGTAGTTTTTCCGACTGATTTTCGTGTTGTTGTTCAAATTTAACTTTCGGCCAATTCGTTGGCCACACCAGTAGTTCACAACAATTTCATCAGCCGTTCAAAATGTTAGAACTCCTTGGAGTAGACCCGGGGAGTTTTTTGTTTTGGCAGGATGCAATGTTGGTCAATCAATTAAGAAATGGAGGTTATGATGTCAACTTTAACAAGTAAACTGGCCCAGCGGGATAGTTATCTGGACACACTGGGCGCTCAATTGAATACCCTGGTTGCCGAAATTGAGCATTTGCGGGCCGAAATGCGGCATATCAAACCGGCATCGCGCTACGAGTTTTTTCACCAGCTTCAGGCAGCCGCCGATAAGCTGAAGGCGACTCAGGAACAGTACCGCAGTTTGAGCCTGTCTGGCCCGGAACAGTGGGACGAGTTGCAGATGAAAATTGATGAGAGCTTTGCCGCGCTAAACCTGGAAATGCATCAAACCCGGCTGCTCGCTCGCAAACTCGAACACGAGTCCCAGAGTTGGGCCAAGGGGATGAGCGAAGAAGAGGCCATCGACTCCGGGGGTTGGGTTGAAGGCTTTACCGAAGCCGACCTTGAGGTTTCCAAGGGGTGGACCGAGGGCCAGGCCGAAGAGCAGGACATCGAGTCGCGGGGCTGGAAAGAAGGGTTTGCTAAAAAGTAGCTTCGTTCAGAATAGCAGCCAGCAGGCGGGTATCGATGTTTGACCCGGTCACCACACACACAATGGTTTGGCCGGCAAATTGCCGTGGTGTCGTGAGCAATGGGCAAATGGAAATAGCCCCGGAGGCTTCGGCCACCAGTTGGTGTTGGTTAACCAGGCTGGCGATGGCTTGCCGCAGGTGCGTCTCGCTGAACAGCAAAATGTCGTCAATCAGGGTGCGGGCAATGTAAAACGGATAGGCCCCAAAACCGCCGGCCAGCCCATCGGCAATGGTTGGCGCGTGATCGTAGGGGTCGATGGGCAGGTTTTGCTCAAAAGAGAGTTTGGCTGCCGGCGAGGCTTCCGGCTGCACTCCCACCACCCGGCAGCCCGAATTTACCCCTTTCACGGCCACGGCGATGCCCGCCACTAACCCACCGCCACCAATCGGCACTATCACCGCGTCGGCCTGCGGCAGCGTGGTGATGATTTCCAGGCCGCATGTGCCCGCTCCGGCAATCACCTGCGGGTCGTCGTAGGCCGAGATGTAAGTTGCGCCGCTTTGCCGGGCAAATTCTTCGGCGGCCTGGTGGGCGTCTTCGTAGGTTTGGCCTGCCTGTTTTAATTGGATGGGGAAGCGGCGCAGCTTGGCCACTTTGGTTGCCGGCGCGCTCTGCGGCACAAAAACGGTGGTGTTGGTCAGCCCCAGTTTTTGGGCGGCAAACGCCACACCCAACCCGTGGTTGCCGGCGCTGGCGGTCACCACGCCGGCAAGTTTGTCCTGCCCCGCCAGAGTCATCAACTTGTGCAACGCGCCACGCACTTTAAAGCTGCCAGTTGGCTGGCATACCTCTAATTTAAGCCAAACATCGGCCCCACTTTGCTCACTGAGCGCTTCGCTGAATAGCAGCGGTGTTGGGGCGATAAACGGGGACAGGCGCTGCTGCGCCCGGACAATATCGTGCAGTTTTAGCATGGCTCTGGCCTCACAAATTTTGGCTATTGTAGCACAGCAGCGGGCAGAAAACAGAATCTTGCCCTCTGTACTTTGGTACTTCCCCCCACCAAAAGCCCATTGTTCAACCACGGCCCGTTTGTTATACTGAAATGGTCAGGCAGGTATTCTGGCTGCGCACTTTACCACAAACATTACGGGTTGGCAGCACCTATGCAAGCTCTCCTTTTAGCCACAAACTTATTCGCACTGACGGCGCTGCTGGTTGGTTTGAATAACTTCTCCAAAGGCTCACAAAGCTGGCGGCTGCTGCCGTTGTTTTTGTTAGTGGCGACGCGGGCGGTAATGGTGATTGTCTCCTTCAACGCGCCGGCGGGCCAAACAGGAGTCGTTCCGGCCCTGGATGTTTTTAGCGTGTTTTGTATGATTTGGGCGCTGCTGCCAAACCCGGCTCAGATACGCCCTGTTTTTTTGTGGACCGGCAGCCTGGCCGGCGGTATTTTAGCGCTGCTGCCGGCTATGCCCGGTTGGCCGGCGCCGTTCCAACTGCACAGCATCATTATTGTGGTGGCGGGCGCGTGGTTTATTGTATCGAGCCTGCCGCGGTTTAACTGGCTCTGCCTGCTGGCCCCGCTGGCTCTGCTGCTGGCCAATTTTCTGGCGTTGCTGCAATTAACCAGTTTTTGGTGGTTGATGACGCTGCTGGCCTACGCCCTTTTGATTGCCAGCCTGCATTGGGAAGAGGTACAGGCGTACCGCGGCCGCCAGGTAGAATCCGAAGCGACCGCCCGGCAGGCCGTCCATTTGAGCCGGGAGCGACAGCGCCTGCTCGATGTTGGGCGCATTATCAGTGCCATCCCCAGCCTGAGCCAGTCGATGAGCCACGTGGCCCGCTGTATGGCCACCGTTACCCGCGCCGACCAGTCGGCTCTGCTTGTTGTCGATGCGCTGGATGCCAGCCGCTTTTATCTGGCGGCCGTTTACAGCCCGGAACGCCCCATTACCCTGGTGGGCCGTTACCAGCAGCGATTACCGCTGGCCGATTTTAAACTGCTTGGTTTGGCCATGTCCACCGACTCGCAGGCGTTATTTGCGCCGCAATCTAACCCGGTGGAATTGGCCGAATTGTACGCCCTCTGGTTTGAGGACCGGATTGGCCCCACCTATTTACAGCCGCTGTTAATGAATGGCCGGCCGGTTGGGTTGCTGCTGCTCGGCAATCCGGTTACGCAGGACAGCATTCGGCCCAACGATATGGCCCTGTGCCGGCACCTGGCCCCGCAACTGGCAGCGCTGGTCGAAGCGTATCGCTATTACGGCGAAGGCGAACCGCACCCGCCTGTGCTTGAGGTTGTGCCCCAGCCCGAGCCGGCGCTGGTCGGGGCAGTTGCCGCCGGGACCGAGCACACCCGTCCCCGGCTTAACAAACCTGCGCCGTCGGCTTTGCCGGTTGAGCCTTCAGCAACCCACGCGCTCGACCACATGGCCATTTTTGAAGCCATCTACGAAGGGGTGGTGGTCAGCGATGCCGCTGGCCGGGTGCGACTGGTTAACCGGGCCGCCGAACGCATTTTAGGCCGCTCGCGGCGGGAACTGCTGGGCCAGCCCATCAGCTCGGTGTACGGCCAGATCGATTCCACCGAGTCGATTGAAAACCTGGCAATGGCCTTTTCGCGCCGAAACAAACCGCTGCCCACCTTTGCCCAGTACGATGACCGCTTTGTGCAGGGACAGCTTGTCCCCTGGCGCAACGATAACAACGAGTGGCTGGGGATTATCGCCATTTTTAAGGATGTTACCCCCAACGTTAAAGCCGACGAGGCGCGCAATAATTTTATCACCGCCCTCTCCCGCGAACTGCGCGCCCCGCTGACGACCATCAAAGGCTATTCCGAGCTTATTTTGCGGGGGTCGATTGACGATTACACCCCGGACCAACTGCACATCCAGCAAATTATGCACAGCAGCGTTGATAGAATAGTGGCTGTGCTGGACAACGCCATCCAACTGGGCGCGCAAAACAAAAACAAAATTGTGCCCCACTTTGCCCAGGTTGATGTGATGGTGGTTATCGACGAGGCGCTGCAAAAAATGGCTTCGCTGGCCCACCTCCACGAAGTAATGCTAACCAAAGAGATCAAATCTGAGCTGCCGCCGATCATCGCCGACCGCGCCCATTTACTGCGCATTCTGGAAAACCTGCTGGAAAACGCCTGCCTGTACACCCCGCCCGGCGGTTATGTTTCGGTGCGGGCCTGGGTGCAGCACGACCGCGCTGGCAGTGCGCTCCAGCCGGAGCTGGTGCTGATGGTGGCCGACAACGGCGTAGGCATCCCTACCACGGAGCAGCGCCGGATCTTTGAGCCGTTTTACCAGATTCCCGGCGCGCTTGAAGCGCGGGGTATGGGCATGGGGCTGACTGTGGTTAAAGAACTGGTTGAAATGCACAAAGGCCGGGTCTGGGTAGAGAGCGTGGTCAATGAAGGCTCCGTGTTTCAGGTGGCGCTGCCCCTCACCCAGGATTAACCGGCCTCCCCGCTTTTGACTATACCCCCCCGCTGTCATTATAATTCAACCATCATGGAGAAAAACTGATGGTAGATACTGATAAAAAGACGATTCTTATTGTGGAAGACGATCAGACTCTACGGCAGACTCTGGCATACAACCTGACCAAAGAAGGCTATGATATTCTGACGGCCAACAACGGGCCGGAAGGGCTGGAATCGGCGCGGGCTCAAACCCCGGATTTGATTGTGCTGGATGTAATGCTGCCCGATCTGGATGGCCTGTCCGTGTGCCGTATTTTGCGGCGAGAAATGGAAGTGCCGATCATTATGCTCACGGCCCGCTCCAGCGAGGTAGACAAAATTATCGGGCTTGATTCTGGCGCGGATGATTACATTACCAAACCCTTCAGTTTGGGCGAGCTGCTGGCCCGGGTGCGGGCCGCCCTGCGCCGCCAGCCCAAACCCGCCACCCCCAAACTCATCCAATCGGGTGACTTGCAGCTCGATACAATTTCGCGCAAGGTGTACAAGGGCCAGGAAGAACTCAACCTGAGCTACAAAGAGTTTGACCTGCTGGCCGAGCTGATGCGCAACCAGGGGGTGGTGCTGTCTCGGGATTTGCTGCTGACCAAAGTTTGGGGCTACGATTACTACGGCGAATCGCGCACCGTTGACGTGCATATTCGCTGGCTGCGGGAGAAAATTGAGGAAAATCCGTCCAAACCCAAACGGATTACCACCATTCGGAGTGTGGGCTACCGCTTTGAGGATTAAACGAATAGCAAAGAACGAATTTGTGAATGGAGTCCAAAACTACAGTTTTGAATTCCCACAAGCAGATTAAAATAACGCGGGGGCGCTTCTCAAAGCGCCCCCGCTATTTGTTGCCTTGCATAATTACGGGGACGTTGCCGGCGTCCCCGCGGTTAAATCACAATGAATAATTAATTGTCTACATTGGTTTCGTGCAGGCTGCCGGTGACCATGTAAACCACCCGTTCGGCGATGTTGGTCGCAAGATCGCCAAACCGCTCCAGTTCACGGGCCGAACGCAGTACCTCGTAGCAGGCTTCAACGTGGCGGGTGTCTTTGGCATTGGCCATATGCTCCATAATTTGGGTGAACACCTGGGCGTACAACCGGTCAACCTCATCATCCTGCTTGGCTACCGCATTGGCCAGGTCAGTGTTGCTGTGGGCATAGGCAGTCATCGCTTGCCGCAGCATCTGGCTGACCATACTGCCCATTTGCCGCAGTTCGGCCGGGCGCGGGCTTTCCGGGTGTTGCAGCATGTGGGGGATAACTTTGGCAATGCCTTTGGCCTGGTCGCCCATGCGTTCAATATCAACAATCAT
The DNA here is from genome assembly GCA_964407935.1 of uncultured Caldilineaceae bacterium. Taxonomy (GTDB): domain Bacteria; phylum Chloroflexota; class Anaerolineae; order 4572-78; family J111; genus J095. The sequence goes on along the minus strand of CAYOXS010000072.1, from coordinate 8,620 downwards.
ATTCATAGCAGCGATGATACTGCGCAGGTCGCGTGCGGCCGGCTGCTGGGTAACAATGAGCATGGTGCATTTATTTTCCAGATCAAACCGGGTCTGGTTAACCTGCTTGTCGGCCTGCTGAACCTGCTTGGCCAGGTCTACATCCAGAGTTTCCAGCGCGCGCAGAGCCAATTTTAACTCCTCATCAACCATATCGCCCATTTTTAATATATCGGCCCGGAGTTCATTTAATTCTCTTTCAAAACGTTCCCGCATTACCATAATAAAAATTTTCTCCCTTGTCTTTGATAAATTGTCCCTCAACCACCACATTGCTCAATGGCTTGCAGGACGGCCAGTCCGCTGGCATGGGTTTAGCCGCGCCGGCCGGTAATGTAAGATTCGGTTAACTCTTCGCGGGGGTTGCTGAATAATTCTTTGGTCAGGTTAAATTCAACCAACCGTCCCAACCAGAAAAAGCCGGTCCAATGCGATGCCCGTGCCGCTTGCTGCATATTGTGGGTAACAATTACAATTGTGTATTCTTTGGCCAGCTCGCGCATTAATTCTTCTACGCGGAGGGTGGCCACCGGGTCCAGCGCCGAGCACGGCTCATCCATCAAAATGACTTCTGGTTTTACGGCGATGGTGCGGGCAATGCACAGCCGCTGCTGCTGGCCCGGATTCAGCTCCAGCGCCGGGTCGTCTAACCGGTGTTTTACTTCGTCCCATAGCGCGGCGTGTTCCAGGCTGTCGCGAACCAGATCGTCCAGCTTTTGGTGTTTGGTCATGCCCAGCACCCGCGGGCCAAAGGCCACGTTATCAAAAATGCTCTGCGGAAACGGGTTGGGCCGCTGAAAGACCATACCAACGCGTTGCCTTAATTCTACCACATCCACGTCCGAGTCGTAAATGTTTTTGCCGTCCATCGTGATCTGGCCTTCAACCCGGGTTTTGGCAATCGTGTCGTTCATCCGGTTGAGCGAACGCAAAAACGTCGATTTACCGCAGCCCGAGGGCCCAATCAGCGCCGTAATCCGGTTTTGCGGGATGGGCAGGTTCAGGTCGATGAGCGCCTGAAAATCACTGTAGAAAAAACTAAAGTTGCTAACCTCAATTTTGTTATCCATTAGCCAAAACGTCCTGTTACGTAATCTTCGGTGCGTTTATCGCGGGGGTAGGTGAACAGGCGGTTGCCCACCTCAACCAGTTCGCCATCGAGCAAAAAGGCGGCGGTATCGGCTACCCGCGCCGCCTGCTGCACGCTGTGCGGCACCATCACCACGGTGTATCGCCGTTTCAATTCGTATAGCGAATCTTCTACCTGACCAGTGGAGATGGGGTCCAACCCGGAGGTGGGGTTATCCAGCAGCAGCACTTCTGGCTCAAGGGCCAAACTACGGGCAATACACAGCCGCTGTTTTTGCCCGCCAGACAGGGCAAAGGCCGATGACTCAAGCCGGTCTTTCACTTCGTCCCACAGCGCCGCCTGCTTGAGCGATTTTTCAACCCGCTCAGCCAGTACACGATCATCGCGGAGGCCGGCCATGCGCAGGCCGTAAGTCAGGTTGTCGCGAATAGTGCCGGGCAGGGGCGTGGGGATGGCAAAAACCATACTGATGCGCCGCCGCAAATGGCTCACATCCACGCCCGGTTCAAAAATATCCTGGCCGTTAAACAAAATTTCTCCCTGCCGCCGGGTTTTTTCGGTGAGGTCAGACAGGCGGTTAAACAGCCGCAGCAACGTGCTTTTGCCGCTGCGGGCCGGCCCAAACAGCACAAAAACCTGATTGGGCGCAATTTCCAAATTGATGTTGCGCAGCGCTTCGGTGCCGTCATCGTAAGTAAAGTAGAGGTTCTGTACCGAGATTTTAGCTGTCATCACTTACCACTCCCGCCGGCGGCGCATGCTGGTGCGAAACACCGTGGCTACCAACGTTAGCGACAGCACCAGCAGCATCAGCACCAGCGCCGTGCCGTATTGAATTTCAAGCGGCATGCCCGGCACCTGCGTTGAAATAACGTACAGGTGGTAGGGCAGAGCCATTGTTTGGTCAAACATAGATTTGGGCAGTTCCGGCAGGTAAAACGCGGCCACGGTAAACAGGATCGGCGCGGTTTCGCCGGCGGCGCGGCCCAGCCCCAAAATAATACCGGTGACAATGCCGGGCAGGGCGTGGGGCAGTACCTGGTGCCGAATGGTTTGCCAGCGGGTTGCGCCCAAACTCAGGCTCACCGTACGGAACTGCTGCGGCACGGCGTTGATGGCCTCTTCGGCGGTGCTAATGACCACCGGCAGCGTCAGTAGCCCCAGCGTCAGCGAGCCGGCTACAATCGAAGTGCCCATGTTCAAAAACAACACAAACGCGCCCAGCCCAAACAGGCCGTAAACAATCGAAGGGATACCGGCCAGGTTAACAATGGCTAGCCGTACCCAGCGCGTCAGCCGGTTGTCGCCGGCGTACTCGGCCAGGTAAATGGCCGCGCCAATGGCCAGCGGAAAAGAAACAATCGCCGTGCCAAAAGTAAGGATGGTTGTGCCCAGCAGGGCCGGCATAATGCCGCCCTCACGCATACCGCTGCGCGGCGGTTGGGATAAAAATTCCCAGTTGATGGCCGGCAGGCCGTTGATCACAATAAACAAAATAACCAGCACAATCGGCACAACCACCAGCGCGGCCACGCCGGTGATCACGACTACGGCGATTTTTTGTGTTTGTTGGCGGGTCATAATTGACCTCCTCGTTTGCGGGTTGTTTGCACGCCCACCAGCTTTCCGGCCAGCGAGTTGATGGCAAACGTAATAATGAACAACACAATGCCAATGCCAAACAGCACATTGTAATGCAGGCTGCCCTGGGCCACCTCGCCCATTTCCGCGGCAATGGTGGCGGTCATGGTGCGGACCGGCTCAAAAAAGATACCGGGGCTGAGCGCCGGAATGTTGGCCGCGTTGCCGGTAACCATCATCACGGCCATTGTTTCGCCAATTGCCCGGCCAATCCCCAGCATCACCGCGATGACAATGCCGTTGCGCGCGGCCGGCAGCACCACCCGCCAGATGGTTTGCCACTGCGTTGCGCCAATGGCCAGCGCCCCGTCGCGGTATTCTTTGGGCACAGCGTACAGCGCATCTTCAGAAATGCTGATGATGGTCGGCAGCGACATATAGGCCAGAATGAGCGCGCCGGTAAAGGCGGTCAGCCCGGTTGAAGCGCCCATTTTTTGAATGAGCGGAGCCAGCGCCACCCAGCCCAAAAAACCCAGCACAATTGAGGGGATACCAGCCAGCATTTCAATGAGCGGCTTTAAAATTTCCCGCTGCCACGGCGGGGCGATCTCGCCCAGGTAGATGGCGGTGATCAGCCCCAGCGGCACGGCGATAATCACCGCGCCTGCGGTCACCACCAGCGAGCCAACCAGCAGCGGCAGCAGCCCAAACATTTCTTCAATAGGATACCAGCGTGCGCCAAAGAGCTGTCGCAGCGGAATATCCAGAAATGCGGGCAGCCCTTCGCGGATGAGGAAAAAGAAGATCAAAGCGACGATAAAAATAGTGGACACGCCGGCCACCCGGATTAACCCCTCAATTGACATTTCTTTCCAGTTGCGTTTAAGTCGCGGGGTGGGGGCCGGGGCCGGCGTGGCAGTTGGACGGGTTTTTTCTAATGTGCTCATAGCCTTACTCCGGTAGCGGTACAAAACCTAATTCGGCCACAATGGCCTGCCCTTCCAGGCCTCTGATCCAGTCCAGGTAGGCGCCAATCACCGCATCGGGTTGGCCGGCGGTGTACATATACAGGCCGCGGGCAATCGGGTAGCTGCCATCTGCCCCGTTTTGCACGGTGGGCGGCACATACGGCGAGTCTTTGTCTTTGGCCACCGCGATCACTTTTTCGTGTTCGGTCACGTAACCCAGGCCATCGTAGCCAATGGCGTTGGGGTTGCGGCCCAATTCGCTGGTAATACCGACAGACGATGGCATCAGCAGGGTTTGCGGCGCAAAAATATCTTTGTTGTCCGATTCGCCTTTGCGCACCACTTCTTCCAAAAAATAAACGTGCGTGCCGGAGTTGGTTTCACGTGACAGCAAAATGATGGGCGCATCGTTACCGCCCACTTCCTGCCAGTTGGTGATGCGCCCGGTGAAAATCTCGGCCAGTTGGTCAATGGTCAGTTGGCTTACCGGGTTGTCGGGGTGAACCAGCACCGCCAGCGCGTCGATAGCCACGGTGAACTCCTGCGGTTCGATGCCGTTGGCCCGGGCCTGTTCAATTTCATTGTCTTTCATCTGCCGCGAGGCGTTGGCAATATCAACCGTGCCATTGATCAGCGCGGCAATGCCGGTGCCGGAGCCGCCGCCGGTGACGGCGATAGAGACTTCCGGTTTGATTTCCCGGTAACGCTCGGCCCAGGCCAGGGCCAGGTTGACCAGTGTGTCTGACCCTTTGTTTTGAATGGCGCGGGTTGAGCCGGCCTCGGCCGCGGCGGTTGTTTGTGCGCCACAGCCGGTCAGAACCAGCGTCGCCGCCAGCAGCAGCAGCGGCCACAACCGGTTAAAAAATACAGCCATAATCACTTTCTCCTTTAAGGATGGGATTCAAGATTCAGGAGTCATCGAAGCGCCCCTACTCAATTTTCACCCACGTCAGGTTTCTCATCGGCAAACAGTTGTGCCTGTTGGTGGCGAACAATTGTCAACCGGTCTATTTTGTTAAATAATAGTTAAATACCTGTTAAGCAAGTATTAAATTTAGTTTAAGTATTTGTTAAATTTAATTAACAAAAGTTGTCAATCTATTTGGCCCACCTGCCGATACTTTAAACAGAGCCTTGGTTCTGTAGTCATTTGTTCTCACCGGAGTCCGACAGAACCGGGGGTTCGATACCAGGATTGAAAGCTGGGTAGGGGCGCTTCGCGAAGTGTCCCATATTCGCTGATTTGCTTATTTTCACAGGGGTTCGATAGTCCCCCTGGGATGATACCAACTATAAAATTATGGAGTCCAAAACTGTAGTTTTGGACTCCGGCCACAATTTTTAAGAATCAGGTTAGGAATCCCCTAATTCCTAACTCCTGACTCCTAAACCCCTTTTCAAAGGAGCAATTTATGCCAACTATTTTTGCCGAAACAATAGCCGCCGGAAGTGTGATGATGCAATTAATGGGCGGGCTGGCTCTGTTTTTGTTTGGTATGGAACAGATGACCGATGCTCTGAAATTTGTATCTGGCGTCCGGTTAAAAAATCTGCTGGCAACCGTAACCGCCAACCGATTTAAAGGCGTGGTGGCCGGCACCATCATCACCGCCATTGTGCAAAGTTCATCCGTAACCACGGTGATGCTGGTGGGCTTTATTTCTGCCGGGCTAATGACGCTGCGGCAGTCGATTGGGGTGATGATGGGCGCGGGCATTGGCTCTACCTTTACCGCCCAGATTGTGGCCTTTAAAGTGACGCAGTACGCGCTGGTTTTGGTGGCGGTGGGCTTTTTTGTGCTGTTTATGGCCCGGAGCAAACAAATGCAGCAGTACGGCGCCATGCTGATGGGCCTGGGATTGATCTTTTTTGGCATGATGCTGATGGGCGATGCCACCAAACCGCTGCGCAGCTACGAGCCGTTTCTGGCCCTGATGCGACAACTGGAAAACCCGCTGCTCGGTATTTTGGTGGGCCTGCTGTTTACCGCAATCATTCAAAGTTCGGCGGCAACAATGGTGGTGGTGATCGCGCTGGCCGCACAGGGGTTTTTGTCGCTGGAGGCCGGCATTGGGCTGGCTTTGGGCGCGAATATCGGCACCACCGTCACCGCGTTGCTGGCCTCAATTGGCCGGCCCCGTGAGGCGATTCAAGCCGCAGTATTGCACACCTTGTTTCGCGTGGCCGGGGTGATCGTCTGGTTGCCGTTTCTGGAGGAACTGGCCAGCGCGGTGCGTTTCATTTCGCCGGCCTACCCCAATTTGAGCGGGCTGGCTCAAATTGCCGCCGCCGCGCCGCGCCAGATTGCCAACGCCCACACGCTGGTCAATGTGGTCAATATGCTAATTTTTATCTGGTTTGTTGATCCAATGGTCACGCTGATGAACTGGCTCATCCCCATAAAACCGCAGCCAGAATCGGCGGTGCTGACGCCCAGGTACTTGGATTACAGCCTGATGGCTGCCCCCGGCGTCGCTTTGGACAGGGTGCGGTTGGAGCTAGGCCGGCTGGGCGATTACACCGCGCAAATGGTGTGCCGGGCGTTGCCCACGGTGGTGCGCGGCACTGAGGTGGATTTGTCGGCTCTGGCGGCGATGGATGACAACGTTGATGGGCTGCACGGCGCAATTGTGACCTACCTGGGCCGGCTGTCGCAAGGCGACCTGAGCGTTGACGACTCGCGCCACCTCAGTGAGTATATGGCCGCGGCGAACCACATTGAAAATATTGGGGATATGGTTGAAACCAATCTGGTTGAGGCCGGCGATCATCGACTGAGACACCAGGTGGAGATGAGCGCTCGCACTCAGGAACTGCTGGCGGCGCTGCACCAGAAAGTCTGCTGGTCGGTAGACAGCGCGGTCAAGGCGCTCTGCGAGTCGGACCAGCAGTTGGCCGAACAGGTTATGGCCGCCAAGACAGAGGTGAACCAACTGGCCATTGCCGCCGAGGAGCACCTGGCTCACCGGCTCATTGCCGATGAACCCAACCGGTTGGCCACGTTTCGGATTGAAACCGAGATTATTGAATACCTCAAGCGGGTTTACTATTTTGCCAAACGCATTGCCAAAGTGACCACAGACGCGGATCTGGTCTATCGGCAGGTGGTGTTGAACCCTGTGGCAGAAGACGCGGCAAGATAGGTTGCCGTAAAATTTGATTGATGGCACAATGAGTTAGTCTATTAATTTTGGAGGGTTTTATGTCGGACCAAAAACCAATCCCGACTGACGCAGAAAGTAACTGGCTCACACCGGAGGAGAGTGACGTTTGCCGGCAGCTCTCCGGCAGCGCCAAACCGCCGCACCGCCAGCGAGCCATCGCGTTGCTGGCTCTCACCGGCGGCGCAACCTACGCCCAGGCCGCAGAGCAGTCCGGGCTAACGCTGGGGCAGCTCAAATATTGTGTAACGACTTTTCGCGGCAAACGGCTGGCCATGTTCCCCTCCGAGTTGGCGGCAGCGCCGGCCAACTCTGAGGCGGAGTCGGAAGCGGCGGCCCCGGCTGCGGCTGATTCGGCGGAAGATGCTGACCAAAAACCGGCTAAAGCCAAAAAGAAAAAAGACAAAGATAAAGATAAGAAGAAAAAGGGTAAAAAGAAAAAGGGTAAAGACAAGAAAAAGAAAAAAGGCAAAGACAAAAAGAAAAAGGATTGAAGATATAACAATTGTTAAAGATAATTAACAATCTTTTTACACAGCTTTAAACTCAACTTAATTCACTCTTTATAATAGTTTACTAGAGTTCACGTTATGGTTAATTGACCAGCGTGAACTCTTTTTTGTGAGGGTGAAGAGTGGAGTCCAATACTGCCGGCACTGACGCTGAAAACGAAGTTAAATCTATTTTGATTGTGGAAGACGATGACGTGTTGCGCCAGACTCTGGCCTACAATCTGGAAAAAGAAGGCTACACCGTTTATGCCGCCGCCGACGGCGCGGCTGCCCTGGAGCAGGGCCGGGCGCATGAGCCGGATTTGATTGTGCTGGATATTATGCTGCCGGTGCTGGATGGCCTGTCGGTGTGCCGGATTCTGCGGCGAGAAATTGACGCCCTGATCATTATGCTATCGGCGCGGGCCAACGAGGTTGATAAAATTGTGGGGCTGGATGCCGGCGCCGATGACTATTTGACCAAGCCCTTCAGCCTGGGCGAACTGCTGGCCCGGGTGCGGGCCGTGCTGCGGCGGCAGCCCAAACCCCCGCCCGATAACCGGCTGGAGTCCGATGATCTGACTGTCGATCTGATTGGCCGCAAAGTACACAAGGGCGAAAAGGAACTCAGCCTTACCTTTAAAGAATTTGACCTGCTGGCCGAATTAATGCGTAACCGGGGGATGGTTCTGTCGCGTGACTTGCTGGTGTCAAAAGTGTGGGGCTACGACAACGCCGGTGATTCGCGCACGGTTGATGTTCACATTCGCTGGCTGCGGGAAAAAATAGAGGAGAACCCCTCCAAACCCCGGCGGATCACCACCATTCAGCGAATCGGTTATCGCTTTGAGCGTTGAGCGTTAAAAAAGCTTAAAGCAAACTTTACGTCAATTTAATACTCGCTTAACCGAGTTCTTATATTTGTCGGCTATAGTAGAGACAAATAAAAATTTACAGAACATACGGAAACGAGCGAGTAACATGCCAGAAACAACAGGGACGTTATCCCTAAAAATTGCGCGGTTGCAGCAGCAACTGCACCTTATTCAACAGCGGCAGGCGCTAAGCAGCCATTATCCCCAACACCACTTGGCGCTAAGTTCTGCGTGGACGCAGACCCATCATCAGTTGTGCCAACTGATACAGGCAAGAGAGGAGATGAGCAACAATGTGGTCGATTATCCTCCCCAAAACATTTTCAATGGTGAAAAAAATGGACAGAAGCCGTTTTTTACAGCTCATTAATGCGCTAAACGGAGGCTGGGAAATTGAGGAGCCGGTGCTGCTGGG
>CAYOXS010000071.1:0-20135 GCA_964407935.1 uncultured Caldilineaceae bacterium | reverse complement strand
CGCAGCAGGTCGGGCAAAAAATCTCGGCCCGGCTTCACCCACGATTCGCTGTAGGGCAGTTCAACCACTGACCTATCGGAGAGAAGGGTTGCCCCCGTAAAAACCAGGCCGGTTTCCGGAAATTTCTGAAACAGGGCCATCACCTGCGCCAGATAATCCGGCGCGTAAAAATCATCGGCGTCCAGTCGGGCAATGAAATCACCCTGGCATAGGGCCAGACCGTAATTCCAGTTGCGGGTCACCCCCAGATTTTTGGGGTGATGATAAACTGTGATTCGCGGGTGAGCAGCGTAACGATCAATCACAGCCCGCGTGCCGTCAGTTGAGGCGTCATCGAGAATCAACAGGTGGTAATTGGGATACGTCTGCGCCAGAACGCTTTCGATGGCTTGCCGGATTGTTTTTTCCGCGTTAAAAGCGGGGATAAAAACTGAAACAAGCGGGTGGACTTCCATTATTCCCTGCGGTTTTGGCCGATCTAATAAGCAAGGTATTTTGCACCCAACGATTTTAAGTTCCCGTTTGCATCAAGCAGCGAGCAATCATACAGCGGCTTCTCATTTTGATGGACAGCGTAGTAATTGTGGAGCCGGTTACCAAACCAGGCATAACGCTTAATCCAACTTGTAGATTTTAACCACGGTGTCACTTGATCCATAACCGCGGTTGCATATGTAGGATAGGATGTGCCTGTATTCCAGCACGCGCCGGCATATTCCATAATCCAGACATCACCAGTCAACCCTCGGGTTAAACCTTCGTTACGGCGGGCGGTAAAATAATTTGCGAATTCGGTTGAAACTGACGACTGGAAATTATAATAGTAATTCCAGGCCATCGCGTCAAAGTGAGGTTTACAGGTTCGGGTTGTGGGGCAGTTTTGATCTCTGTATTTTTCCACCATATACCAGACCCACTGATGGCCGTAAACATTACTGGCGCCGCCCGTACAGCCAGGGCAGTATCCGGGAGCCCATTGATTGGGCGCAGGCGCGACCAGTTTGATATCATCTCCCAAAACCAGCCCTTTGGCGGTAATGGCGTCTTCAATCTTTTTCCAGGCCAATGCGCCGTTGGCGGGCGTTACGTTGCTTTGCCAGGATAAATTGGGTTCCACAAAGCCGAGCAGCCAGCCCGATGCTTTAGCATGCTCTATGGCTTGATCTAAAGTAGCCGGGTCATTAACCTGAACATCATTGTAAAGCCGGGGCACAAAACGCCGGTCGTTGCTACTCAGGCATCCCGGCCCGGTTGACGGCCACGGCGTATTGTTAAAATACCAACCTTCGCCCAACAGGGTCAAATCACTACAGTTTGTAGCCTCTCCCAAACCATTGATAACAATACCGCCCTTGGCCGGCTCATACGGACTTTTAATGATAACCGGCAGGAATACCTGGTACTGGGCCTGCGCAACCAGAGGCGTCACTACGATAATTGCAGCAATCGACACAACCACTACGGCGGTTATTAACCACCATAATTTAACTAAATTCATCAATATCCTCCAAAACATGTTCCCGCCAGGGTTTTATCATTGCCCCCAGCAGCATTCTGGCGGTACGCCAGTGATAAAAAGATTTTCGGCCAATTAAATGCCCGGCTTGAGTTACATACCCGCGCATTTCACCGCATTTCCCCTGCCTGACCAGTTTGAAGACCCGGCACAGGTTGAGATACCCCAGAATTTCTCGTTTGAGGGGCGTATCGGTGAGGCACTGACTCAGGTTATCCAACGCCTGCCGGGCCAACGGGTGCGGCCGAAAGGCGCTGTGCCAGGGGAACATTGCCGTCTTATACAGCCCCGAAGCCAACACTGCCGGGTGACGAGCCGAACCTGGTAAAATTTCAAAGGCGCGTCCAACGTATTTCTGCGCCGGGTCCGGCATGTTGCTGCGGGCAAATTCCAGGCCGGCCAGTAAATGAGCCATAAACAAGGCATCGTCACCCCAATGATGAAAGCGGGCGGCATCCTCGCTGACTGCCTGCTGCAAAATCGGTATCCATTCCGGCCAGAATTGCTCCGGCTGCCGCACCGATTTTGTGCCGGGCGTTATCCTGAAATTCCCCCAGAAACGAGGTGCGCAAGCAACATTATACCGGCGGGCTATTCTAAATGTAAATTCCCAATCCAGCACGTAGTGCAAGGCTGAGTTGACACCGCCAAGCTCATCGAGCACGCGCCGGCGGAAAAACATGCTGGCCTGGGGGATGATAGCCGCATACAGCAGTTTCTCCAGCGAAAACGGCGCAGCGGTGTGGGCATGAATGATCTGCCCCTGCTCATCAATAAAATTGAAGTTGCCATAAACCAGATCAACCTGCGGGTGGCGCTGCAAATATTCAACCGCGGCCGAAATTGTCCCCGGCGCGTAAGTATCGTCAGCATTCAACCAGCCAATGATTTCCCCGGCGGCCAGGGCAAACCCTTTATTCAAGGCATCGGCCTGGCCCTGGTCCGGCTCAGAAACCCACTCGACCGGTGGGCCGGCGCGGCGCAAAATATCCGGCGTGGCGTCAGTAGATTGCCCATCGATGATAAGGTGCTGGATATTGGGATAACTCTGGTTCTGTACCGACCCAATCGCCTGCGCCAGAAAATCGGCGGAATTGTAAGAGGGCGTGACAATAGAAACCCGGGGAGTAACTTCAGAATCCATGCAAAAACTCTGGTTTACAACACACTTTCATAAACGTTTACCGTCTCTCGGGCGGCTCGCTCCCAGGAGAATTTTTTAGCCTGCCCCAATCCGTTTTCCCGCAATGATTTTTGCAGCGAGCAATCTTGAAGCAAAGTATAAATTGATTCGGCAATTTGCGCCACATCGATGGGGTCAACCAATACCGCGGCATCGCTTGCCAGTTCCGGCAGAGAGGTGGTATTGGCACAAATCACCGGGCAACCGCAAGCCATCGCTTCCAGCACCGGCAGGCCGAAACCCTCAAAGAGTGACGGAAAAACCAGCGCCGCCGCCGCATTGTACAGGGCCGGCAGCTCGTGGTAAGGTAAATAATCCAGGATTTGCACCTGGCCGGCCAGACCGTAGCCGGCAATCAGGTCTATTAACGTTGTTTGCGCTGACCAGACTCCGGATAATACCAAATGCACAGTGAAGCCGTACTGCTCGCGCAGCAGTTTGATGGCTTCAAACAGCCGGGCATGGTTTTTGTGCGGCCAGGGATTGGCCGGATAAAAAATAAACTGCTCCGGCAGGTGGTATTTTTGCCGGATTGAGGAAACTAATCTTTCATCGCCGGCAGGTTTAAAAATCGGGCTGATACCGTGATGAACAGCGGTTATTTTTTCCGGGGAAATGTTGTACCTTTGGATAACGGATTGGCGCGTAAATTCAGAAACGGTGATGATGTGCCGCGCTTTTTTGGCCGATGGCAAATAGGTTGACTTTCGCCGGACAAGCTCGCGTTTCGAAAAAAACTCAGGAAAATATTCGTGTTGAAGATCGTGCATTGTAACCACGGCTGCTGTTTTTACATCTAATTGGTCGATGGTGGTGCCGGGGTAATGCAGCAGATCGACTGGATGTTTTGCTAACTGTTGGGCGATAAATGAAGGCGCCAGCTTTAATTTGCGGCCAATGCGATCAATCCGGGAAGGATTGGCGGGCACAAGCAAAATATCGGCTTTAGCAAAATTAGAGTAAACAACATCGGTAAAGATATGCCGGTTATGTTCCGATATAAAGAGTGTGTATTGGTTTTTATGGTCAACCTGGCCCACATGGGCAATGAGCTGGCGCAAATATGTTTCAATACCGCCAATTTGACCAGGGGTAAAGAACAGGGTATAGATTCCAATATTCATTTTCGTTAGCCAAGTGTAATGATCTCTCCAGCATAGATAGGTTACTTTACCGGTTTAGTCAAATCTATGCTGAGTGAATTTTGCCTGCCACAAGCTTGAGGCTGCGCAAAAAAACAGATTGATTTTGAGCGAAAGGAAAGTCAGTGACGCAATTTCTAAAAATTAACAGGGAAAAACTCAAGGCAAACTTATGGCAGATTATTGTATTGGGGTTGCTGGTTGGCACACAAATGAGTATGCCCACAGCCTACGCCCAAACAGGAAGCGGTGTAATCAGAGTCGCCTCCACCGGCACAGATATACCGAGTTGCGGCAGCATTGCGACCCCATGTAAAACCATTCAATACGCGGTGGGTATTGCCGGCTCCGGCGACACCATTCGCCTGGCAGGCGGCACTTATACCAGCGCAGCAACCGAGGTTGTATTAATCAATAACGCAAAATCAGTCACGATTGTTGGCGGTTACAGCACATCGAACTGGAACACTTCTAACCCGACTACCAACCTGACCGTGATCGACGGCCAGAATACCCGGCGGGGATTTCACGTTTACGACGTGGCCGCAATGAGTCTGCAAGGGGTAACTATTCAAAATGGCTACAAAACAGGTAGCGGAAATGATGTGGCCGGAGGCGGCATCTATTGTACCAGAGGCGCTTCGGTTAGCCTGACCAATGTTGTCATAAAGAACAATCGGGCGCAGGGTTCACCTGGAAATATTAATACTATAACGGGCGGTGGGCTGGCCGCTTACAACTGTTCAGTAACATTGAACAACATTACTTTTGATAACAACAAAGCTTTAGGGGCAAACGCCTCACCGCGCGGGGCGCAGGCTCGAGGCGGCGGCTTTTTTGCCACCGGTTCCACCGTCACCGGGCAAAACATTGCAGTTACAAACAATCAGGCGGTGGCCGGTAATTCATCCTCGGGGAACGGGATGACCAGCGATGGTGAAGTCGCGCAATCATTTGGCGGGGGATTTGATATTGGTTCTGCCAGTACGGCAACATTATCCAGTATCGATGTTCAAAATAATATTTCTCAGGCCGGCAATGGCGGCACGTATGGCGGCTTTGGCAGCGGCGGCGGCGTTTTTGTGGAAGGATACCCCGGTACCGGCACAAATATAACAATTACCGGCGGAAAAATCAATAATAACCAGGCTATTGGCGGTAATGGCAATGGGGCGCAAAATGGCAAAGGCGGCGCGACCGGCGGCGGGCTGATGAGCGGCGGTACGGGCACGGGCGGCCCCAACCTTACGCTCAATGAGCTGGAAATCATTGGCAATGTGGCGCAGGGGGGGATTGCCGCCAATGCCAGCGGCGGAGCGCTTTATTTTCAGGCGGCCGGCGGATTTACCGGCAATAACCTGATCATTGCCAACAATACCATTACGCCCGGTTCGGGAGTAGGGGCGATAGGCACGGGCGGCGCTATCGAGGTGGGGTCAAACGTGGCGCGATCGCTCACGTTGAATTACAGCACTATTGCCAACAACAAAGTAACATTACCGGCGGTGGGTAACATAATATCTATTTTTGGCAGTCCAACCACTTTCTATTTCAAAGACAGCATTATTGCCAACCACACCGACAAACCGGCAGCCGCTTTTTTGGGCGGGTCGGGGCATTCCGTTGTGGTTAATCGCTCGTTGTGGTACAACAACGCCGAACCGAAATTCTCCGGTTCCGGCGGCACGGTTGTAATCAACAGTCCGGTTACAACGGGAAATCCGGCATTTGTGAATGTTGCCGGAAACAATTTCCATATATCCGGCAGTTCTGCGGCAATTGATAAAAGTACAGTGGGGACGGTTTCAAAGGACATTGATGGCGACGCCCGGCCCGGTGGCAGCGCTTACGATGTTGGCGCTGATGAATACCTGCCGGCGTTGTCTAAATCAACCAAATCAGCTTCACCTTATTTGCTGGATACGTCTGCCAGCACCAGCTACAACGTTACATATACAATCAAGGTTATCAACAGCAGCAGCAGTAATGTGGCAGCCTCGCTGGCGGATCCCCTCCCAACTTTGAGTTCTGTATCCACCAATCTGTCATCGGGGCCTACCTGTACCGGCGGGACAACCACAACCTGCCAGTTTTCCGGCGGCGCCATCCACTGGAACGGGACCGCCAACGCGAACGGTCAGGTTACAATTACATATGTTGTTCATTTTAGTTTTCCGGCAAATTATACCACCAGCGCCGGGGTGACAACTTCGGCAACGCTGAGTTATACCGACAATGGCGCCCCGCAAAATCAATCGATTAGCACTTCAATAATTGTCAATCCCAAACAAACTTACCTGCCAATCGTACTCAAATGACCACCTGCTATCAGCTTGAATCTGCCGGGCACGCCAGAGCTTATCAACCACTGATCATAGACATCAACCCGGCTATTTCCCCGGAGGCATTGTCAACATCCGTAATGGTTCCGGCAGCATGATGGGCTAACCAGGTTTTGAGTTCGTGAAACAGCGCTCGTTCTGCGGGCGCTGTTTTATTTTGGTTCTGCTCAAAGTTATTTAAAACAGGGCAAAAAATGACAGGTCTCGCGTTGGCAATAACTGTGACCAACCCTGCAAGGTTGTTTGCCGGAGAAATGACCAACTGAATGTGATGATCCCTGGTTACTGACAGCAAGCGATTATACAGCGCGTGGCTGTAATTTAGTGATCGGCCTAAATTAAAATACCGCTGCTGGTACAACTCCAAATACCGATTTTGTTTGAAGGGAATATGATGAATCAATAAATTCCCGGCTGCCGTTACTTTTTCTGCCGGCCCATACCGCAACAGGTGAAGTTCGTGGCCGTTGGCAGCCAGGTTTTCCATCAACTTGTTATGCCGCAGGTCTTGCTCAGTATTGTTGTCAGAGAGCGGCAGAAACACAGCAATTCGTAAAGGCGGAGCCGGTAGTAACTGAATGGCAGGCGGCAGTGGTTTGGCCGATGGCAAAGAGTATGGTGTCCGCGCCGAGTCAGCACGTACAAATGGAATAAACTCGTGATGAGGGGCAGAAAAATCCTTTTTGATTTGCCGTGTGCCCACTAACCCCACAAAAAACCCCCAAAGCGCCCCTTTTACGAGCTGCCGGTAAATATCCTTTCGGCGGGCAGCGCCACTTTTTTGAGCCGACTCGTAATCCGAAACCTGGCGAACGATGGAGAAACAGTGCTGCACAGACCGGGCCAGAGCGCCGGATAAACCGGCCGCAGCCCGGCCATTTTTGAGGGCAAAATAAATTACGCCTCTAAGCCAGGCATACCAGTTTACGTTGAGCGTTTGGGGCTGCCGGTTTGGTCCTCCCGCCGGAAAATGATACACCGTCGCTCCGGCGAGCGGGCGCAAACGATACCCGGCCTGGCCAAGCCGAACGGCCAGGTCGGCCTCTTCGAACATATAGGCAAAACGCTCGTCAAATCCGCCAACCGCAACCAGCACATCTCGAAAGTAAGCCATATTGCCGCCCGTTAGCCGTGGAAACCACCAACCGGCCGGAATATCCCCCTCCGGCGGTGCTTCAGCAGCCTGCCTGACGGCGGCATCATCCCCCATTACCGATGACATCCCATTTAGGAATTGAATGTCACCTTCGCCATTGGGCCAAATACGATACACCTTTCCTCCAGCACCGGCCACACCTCCCGCTGACAACGCCTCGGCCAATTGGGCCAGCCAGGTTAGGCCCGGCATCGAATCATCATCAAGAAAAGCAACAACATTACCGGCGACAGCTTCAATGCCAATATTGCGCGAGGTGGATAAATTGTAAACCGGGCAGTGGCAAACGCGGATGCGCGTCTCAAATTCATTGAGCACAAGCTGCGTGTCATCTGAACTGGGGCCGACAACAACTACTACTTCAAAGTGCGGATAGGTTTGCCGCTGCAAATTATAGAGTAAGGTACGCAGATGCGTGGCTCGATTGGCGGTGCAAATTACCACGGAAAAACGGAGAACGTTGCTGCTTTCTGCCTGTGGCAACGGGGTGGGAGCCGCAAAGTTCCGGTTCGTAGCATCATCACTAATTGGTGAGCCAACACCGTTTGGCTGGCGATCAACTCCGGGACTCAGAGGAAGCTGCTCTATTTCCCGGGAGATAGTTTTTAATATATCAATAACCCGGTTGTTAAACTCAAACTGCTGTGAAAACGGCGCGCGAATGAGGCTAAAAATCATCTCTTTAAAAAAACGAAATCGACCGACCACCGGTGATGCCCGAAACTTCTGCTGCAAGGCCATGAGTTCGGTAACAGAATTTTCTAGTGGCGATGATGCAGGCTCGGGGCGCGTCAACTCCTGTTTTACAAACTCAATTACTTGAACAGGTGTGATTTCCTGGCTTTGATCAGTCACGGTTTTTTGCTGCCCTCGTTTGTATTAATTCTGAAATGGACCCAGCGCTTGAATTTTTTCCAGAGTTGGCCGGGTTGACGCAGTGATAACTGAAAATTCCGCGCCAAAACCCGAGCCAACAACCGAAACGTCATATCGATTGACTGGTGCTGGCGCTGAACGGCGGCCAGTTGCTCCAGCGGCGATTGCCATTCTGCGGCCGGGTGATCCCACAAAAACGACGCGCCGTTGGCCAGCAACAGGTTGGTTAAATCTACGGCCTGCTCGCGGTAGGCAGCCGCATGCCCGTGGGTAATCACATCGTACAAATAAAGAAATTGATTGAGGTTCATCTGGCGATACATCGAATCAGGGCGGATACGGTATTTTACCAGCAGCTCCGGTATACTGACCCCCACACAGCCGGCGGCGACCATCCCAATCCAGCCATCATAATCCTCAAGGCTGTATTCGACGGTGGGCCGGTTTTGCCCGTATTGCAGAAACAACTGCCGCCGCACCACCGCAAACGCGGTTAGCATGTTGTGCCCCAGCAAATAAGGGAACTCGGTGTTAAAGGTTATCCAGCAACCCTGCGCCGCGCCAAAATGCCTGACCCACGAGTAGACGAAGGCGACATTGGGATAGGTATCGAGCACCGCAACTGTTTTGGCAAAAAAATCGGGTTCGATCAAATCATCCGCGTCAACAAAAGTCAGATATTCGCCGCGAGCCAAGGCCGCACCGCAGTTTCTGGCGCTGGCCAAGCCGCCGTTTGCGGTAGAAACAACCCGAATCCGGTTATCGCCCCGGGCGCGAACCCGCTCCAAAGCAGCCAGACTTGAGGCCTGCGTACTGCCGTCATCCACCACAATAATTTCTAAATCCGGATAGGTTGCTGCGAGAATATTGTCGATGGTTTGTTCCAGATAGTCCCCCAAATTATAAAACGGAACCACAACCGATAACAGGCCTTTTACGCCGCCTTCATCGGGCAGCGCCAGCGGTGATGCGCCACCGGGGATAGCAGCGGGGTAGTATTTTTGGGGCTGCCGGCCTTTTTCAATAACAGTTTCAAAGTGACGCAGCCGCTCTTGCCCAATGCGCCGGGGATCAACCAGTTGCGCCACTCGCCGCCGGGCAGCCTGGCCAATATTAGCCCATTCTTCAGCGGGCAGAGACAAAATGTGGACCAGTTTTTCGGCAAAATCACCCGGCTGCTCCCAATCGAACAGAAAGCCGGCCCGGTCATCGGCCCCAACCATCTCAGCCTGCCCGCCCTGCCGCGAAGCCAGCACGACCAGCCCCAAAGACATCGCCTCAAGGCAAACGTTGGGATAATTTTCATAAATTGAGGGCACCAGCACGCACCAGGTTTGCCGCATCCGCTCAAATAGTTCTTCCCGCGGTAGCGGCGGCAAAAAAACCAGTTGTCCGGCCTCGATAAAGCGTTTGTATTTGTCAGCCAGGTACGCTTTCATCGACGTCTGGCGCAAGGCAAATTCGGTATCATTGCCAATGAGGGTCAGCGTAAATTGATGGCCCTGGTCCCACAATTTTGCACAGACCGATACAGTTTGAACGATGCCTTTTCTAAATTCCAGCCGGCCAACATACAGAACATCGCCCGCGGTGGGATTAAGCTGGGCCGGCGGCAGCGACAAAAAAGGATACGGGATGACTTCGATTTTTAGATTAGGGTCAAGTTGAGCCTGAATCTGGCGGCGCAAAAAATCACTCGGCGCTAACAGGCCGTCGGCGGCGCGGATGCAGAATTTTTCCATTTGCCCAATCCAGTAATTGGGCAGTTTGTAGCGGGGACTGCGGTTGATGCGTTCAATTTCAAACAACGGGGTGTGAAGATGAACCAGCACCGGAATCTCTTTAAACGGCGGCTGTTGCAGCCACCGTCGCGCCAGAAAAAAATAGCCCGTCGCCGCATAATCCTGAACTTCAATCACGTCCGGCGCACCGAATTCGCCGGCCCAATGTTTAAACTCTTCCGCAAATTGATAACTCATCGCCGGCCAGGTTGCCATCACATTATAGGGAAAGGCCGGATGTTTGTCCGGCTCAATATTCGGCGGCACGCTGGCGTTGAGACGCGTGTATCCGGGGGCAAATTCAATCAACCGGGGATTATTTTCTGCAAGCACGTTTGGCTGTTCGCCGGGCATAAGCACAGTTGTATTGTGCCCGCTGGCGGCAATCATGGCGGCGGCGTTGGCCACGTACGTACCAATACCGCCGGTCTGTGGGGGGTATTCCGAGCTGAGAATCCAGATATTCATTGGCGATGATTGGGCGATGATTTACGCTGATCGGGCCGCAGCCAGCCGGCCAGCGCCTCACGCAGGGTCCAATATTTTTCTAACATGCGCCAGCCTCTGGTGCTGCGCATGGCCTCCAGTTCTGCACTGAGCCTTTGTACCATCACGCGGTCCGAAAGGTCGGCCGGGATTTCAGTATCGGTTTCCAGTAAATAACTAACCAAATAGCGAGCCAGCCGGCGCTGGCGGGTAATTGAGGTGTTCCGCAAAATCAAATTTGAAATCAGATTCGGGTTGGCCGGTACAGCCGGATCCTCAGTCGATATTTCAATCAAGGCTTCGGGGATGGCCACGCCCGGCCCAATTGCATCTTCCAACTGCCAGAGATAACCTATCTCGGCAAACTCAGCCAGAGCCGGTTGCAAAAGGTCAACCAGCAATTTGCCGGGCGGCGTTCGCATGACGGCGCGGTTAAACCAGAGCAGATTTTTTCTGACCGGCAGTAATTCCAAAGTCGCATCAAATGGAAAGGGGTCGATGAATACCGTACTGTCGCGCTTTATTTTTTTCCAGCACCCAACAAACGACAACTCCGGCTGGCGGGCCAGTGTCTGCAAACAAGTTTTTATGTACCCGTTTTGCGCAACATCGCCCGCTTCAAGAATCAGCAGGGTGTCCAGTGTTGTCAGCCGGGTTGGGGCAACCGGCTGGCCGACACCATCAAACAAGCGGTAGCTTTGCCCAAACAGCCACACCACACCCGTATCTTCAAACTGAGATACCAAATTGGCCGGCTTAAAAATCACAACTGCCGCCCCAACCGGCAATTGCCCGGAAATCATATCCAGCGTTTTGGCCGAATCCTGCCTGCCAGTTTCTAAAATACACACTAATATCGACGGGAATTGGTGGGGGGTGTCGTCCGTGTTTATCCAGGTTGGCTGGGACGGGTCAGTGTAAAAACTGCCCAGCGGCGATTGGGAAAGGCTGTACGGTGCTGTTATTTTCTGCCGGAGGGGCTTGTCGGTGGCTAACAACAACATTTGCCGGGCCAAATCCGTAACGGTACCGTCAAACACCAGGGCATTAATCGTATGCGTAAAGTAATCCGCAAAGGCTGGAATATTATTTACAATCAGGGGAATGCCGGCGGCGTATAACTCGTGCGCGGCGTAAGCAAACGACTCGATAAAACTGGGAAATACGGCAAACAGCACATTCGGGAGCAAGGCGGTCAATTCATCCCAGTTCAGATGGCCTTTAAAAACAAATCGATCCAAAAATCTGGCGGGGATTTTCTTTGTTAAAAATTCCTGATATGTTGGGCTGCCATCGGGTGCCCGGTGAGAGTCGTGGCCGACCAGTACAAAGTTAAGCCCCGTCTCAGGTGACGAATGCAGCAGGCTGACAGCCGCATCGACAAACAGATCAACGCCCTTGAAACCGTACAGCCGGCCGTAAAATAACACCAAATTTGGGGCATCGGCTTGGGCCAAGCCGCGTGGGTGATCGACCAACGGCGGTTTTGAAGGCACCGTTTGCCCCAACCAGGCTTCGTAGTAGGGCCGGTAGCTCCGGGTTAGATAAGCCTCAGAGGGATACAGAATTGTTTCTGCCAACCGCAGCGCGCTGTGTTCCAGCGCATAAGCCAGATATTGCTCAAAGTTATGGCTCTTGGTGCTTTCTTCGCGGTCAATGAGTTCCAACGAGTTGTGCAGCCGAATGACCAACCGGCTTTTTTGGTAATCTTGCTGCGTAATTTTGGCCAGCAGGCTGGTATAAGCCACGCCGGTAAAATCAAAAAATTCAACAACATCGGGCAGTTCTGCCGCAACCAGCTTTTTCAGGGCAAAATGAACCCGGTACGAACGCCACAAAAACTCATTGCCGCCAAAACTATCTGCGGTCAAAGGCAGGTCAGCGCCCAGGGTTTCAACATGGTACGCCCGACACAATTGAGAATTGGGCAGCGCCGACCGGTCAAACTGCTGGAATTGCTCAAATTTGTCCGGGGGAATATCCAGCAAAAAGATAACCCGGTGATTTTGCCGCAATAAAATATGAGCGGCGTTATGCAATAAAACGCCGCAGCCACCGGGAGTTGTCGGGTGGATTTCGTAGCTGACAAAACAGATTTTCATAATATTGATGGCGCTTCTAAAAATTCTGCCAGCGATGCTCTGGCCCGTTCGTTGTAACCGGGCGCGTAATCAATGTACTGCCTGACAATTTCTGCCCGATTTTCCAGCGCCTGCCGGGCATATTCGGCAATGCAGGCCGCACTATCAGGATAGGGCACCACCAGAGATTTGTGCAAAAACGGATGGTCTTCAAACAGGTGAGAATTTGGCCCCAACAAACACGGAACGCCCACGCCCAGACTCTCCAGTGGCAGCATCGGCGCGCACTCAGATAGCGTTACATACAGGTTTAAATGCATTCGGGCCAGCATCGCCGGCATCTGCGCCTGAGGCACCACCTGCGGCTTCAATTCAGAGTTTAATCCCATTACCGCGGCAAAATCCTGCGCCCGCGGGCCGGCCCCGGAGCCGTGAACAATCGCCCCGGAGATGAGCGTCGCCGCGGCCAGCATAGCGTACGGCGGCTTGCGCCAGCCCTCGCCCAGACTCCACATCCCCAAATGCGGCCCGCCTGCCAGCGGCTCGGATGGGGCGGTTGGGATTTGGTTGACCAGACTCATCACAAACCCGGTTCGATACCCGAGTTGGGCCATCACCTCGGCCATCCCTTTTTTGGCAAACCCCCACTTGTAAATTACGCCCTGTTCACACAGCTTACGGATATTTTGAAACCCCTGCCAGGCGTAATCCTCTTGTGATTGCAGAAAATTGCCATACCACAAAACGTAAAGTTTGACCGCCGGGTCTAACTGATGAAGCGCCTCAACCAGCCGGTGATGTGACTCCGAGAATCCGCTGCACACAACCCGTTGGCAGCCGGTTTCCAGTAATAACCGGGCCGTGTGGTTTGCTGCGGCCTCATTTTCGATTTCGGGCAGCGCATAATGTGAAGGAAACAGGTTCAGTGTTGAACTGCGAACGCCGTACCAGTCGGCGTGAAAGAGGGCAATCGCGGCGGGTTCAGCCTGCCGGGTTTTGGCCAACCACGTTTTTTCTTCTGCCGAGAAATCCGGTTGGCTGCTGATTTTCACAGCCCCGGAACCGGGCCTGGTTTTGGGCGCGGCCGGTTGTGGGGAGGAGTGGGGCTTGTCGCCATCTTTTTCTGCCCACCGGTTGCGGATGGGGGCGGCCACAAGCTGCATTATTTTTCTCAGCGGCTTGCCGGCGGGCGAACGATCAATGGCTTCATAGGTCCGCCAGGTGACGGTATTTTTTATGCGATGCAATTCCTGGGCATTGCGCTCGGCCTGAGCCAGCAACTGTCGCTGAGCCGGCGTTACAAAAGCAGACGGCGAGTTTGAAGTTTGAGACGCTCCCAAATGGGTGTTGCGGGAAAACAGGGCCAGGGCCAGACTTTTGGGATCCTCGTTTGACAGGACAAAAGAACCAAACGGCCTGCCCAGGTAATCTTCAAACAATGCAGCCCGGATCAGGTTTTCGGCTTCAAAATCCGCCGCCAGCCACTCACTCAAATGGCGTTCGTAGGGATTTTGATACATTTCGCCCTGCGGCCAGTCGCTGCCCAACGGAATATTGACCAAAGCATAATCGGCCGCGGCTCTGGCCGCCCGCAGAAAATGGAGTCCTTCTTCCTTGTAAAAGTGCTCCAATACATCGCCAAAAATTACTACGTCCCATCTTGACTGAAATTGTTCCGGCAATATCTGGCGAGCATCTTCCCGGTGAATCTGGTTGTAGAATACGGGATGATAATCGCGAATATTTTCGGCAAAGCCTTCAATACCTTCAATGTGCACCTGCCATTCCGGTGGCTGCACCCGGCCAGCCCACACATCGCAAAACTCCCGAACGACCATCCCCCAGCGGCCAAAGCCCACTCCCACATCCAGCACGCGCGCCGGCGACACCTTCATCAACACTTCAACACAAAACGGTATGTTTTGCCAATTACTGGTTCCCATTTAATTTCCCTGGTTGTTGGCCACAAAGTGTCAATCGGGGGTATATTCCTGACCCCTGATCCTGAAACGATACCACCGTTTCAATTTAAAAAAAACCTGCCGGGGTTGAAAAAAAACAAGCTTCAGGTTGGTCAGCGTCAACCTGATCCAGCGGCGAGTTAATAAATCCTGCGAATTCAGAATGGTTTCATAAGCGGCGATTGGCCCGTTATCATATAACTGGTCCCGTTCGGCGGTGATGGTGTGCAGGCTGCGGCTCAGGTCGGTGTAAAACTGCTGCGCCGTATCTGGGGCCAGAGCGACGGCCAACAGCAGCAGTAATCCGGGCTGCAACATGGGTTGAACCGGGGCGCTCAACCCGGCCACATATTCCGCCAGGCCAGAAAGTTCCGGCACAGGCGCGGCGCTGTCACCAAGGGAGGGTGATGGCACATCGGCCAGATTTTCAAGTTGATGGTACAGGTTAACCGCGAGCGGATAAATTTGGCGCAAAATGTGTTCGGCCTGCGCCGTGATTTGAACCCGTTTGAGATTTTCTGAGCGATAGTGGCCCGTTAATTCTGCGCTCTGCTGGGGCAGGTTTAGCCGGAGTTGTTGCCGAAGGCGCCTAGTAAAGAACTCCGGTTGATCCGCCACGCCGTAAATGTGAGCCAGCAAACATTTGTCTCTCTTCTTTTCAACAAAGCGAATAATGCTCTCGTTGTAAACACACCAGCTCTGCAAACCAAGTTCGATCCGGCCATTCTGCGAAAAATCACCGCGCCGCATCAGCGACAGCATCACATCGAGGGGATGTCGATATAAAAAAATGTAGCTGGCTTCGGGCAAAAGTTGGCCCCAAAATTCCAGAAACAGGCTGGTGCGAGGGTCTTTCCAGCCCCAGATTGGCCGGTTGGCCCGCGCCGTGATCAGGCTTTTGGCCCACTCAATTTCTGCTGCGGTTGGCACAAAATCAAAAGGCTGGGTCACAAACATATCCAGGCCGCGAGCGCGAAGCAACTGTTCCTGAAAATCCAGAAATTCCGTATCTTCAAGATAACCGTAGGGATTGCCACGATTGGCCGGCAGCAGTTCCCGGCCAATATCAACCCCGGCCTGCTGCAACAGACCGGCCACCAACGAGGTGCCCGACCGGTGCATGCCGGTAATCACCACCATCCGCCGCTTGTTCACTCCGGCGGGTCCGTTTCGCTGCCGGCGTCGCAACTGTAGCTGAACCGGGGCGCGACGTAAGCAATACCGTAAGAGTCGCGCGCATCACGGGGGATAATCCGGACCATTGCTGTATCAACCCGCCGCTGCAGGTAGATTTCTTCGCCGCCAATCCGGCCACCAACGCCCACGTTCAGAAAATAATCGCCGGGCACCAGATTCAGCGTCAGCTCAAAGGTGATGGTATAAACGGAGCCGGCTGCAATAAAATCAAAGTAGGTCTGTTCTCTGAAACTGGCAATACTGGCCGCATCCAGGCCGTCAACAGTTTTGAGCATCATCCCAAAGTGGACGTGTTGGGCAGTCTGATTAAACCGAACCTTGTACCGCCACTGATACTGCCGACCTACAACCAGCACATTCACCTGCTCGCCGGCGGCATTGTACATACCACACTCAGAAATGTTGGCAGCACCATTGCCGTAAATAATTTCGTGTGGCCGAGGCAAATCAGGGTCAAATCGATCGGATGGTTCTTGATCGGGTAAATTAAACCGGCCGGATTCGGACGCTTCGGCTCCGTTTGGCTCGATCCGGGGCGTCTGTCGCCTATCAGTCTGGCGTATTTCCGCCAGCAGGCCGGCGGCTTGCTGAGGCGTGCTGAACATCAATTTCTGATACAGGTCGGCGGCGGGTTTGCTGCGATCATCAACAATTAACTCACCCTGGTGCAACAGCAGGCAGCGGTCACACTGGCGAACGATGGTTTGCGTATCGTGCGATACTAACAAAACGGTCCCGCCGCTTTCTTTGAACTGTTCCAGCGAGGCCAGGCACTTGCGCTGAAAGGCCGTATCGCCTACGGCCAGCGCTTCGTCAACTACAAAAATATCTTTAGGCACAAAGGTTTGCACGGCAAAGGCCAGCCGCACAAACATGCCGTTAGAGTACAGCCTGACCGGCTGGTCGATAAACTGGCCAATATTGGCAAAGGCGGCAATGTCATCAAAAATATTATCGATTTCATTGTGAGTTAAGCCCCACACCGCACCGTTGAGATAAACGTTTTCCCGGCCGGTGAACTCCGGGTCAAAACCGCTGCCCAATTCCAGCAAGGCGGCCACCCGGCCGTTAATCCACACCTCGCCGCCGGTAGGCGCTAATGTACCGGCAATGATCTGCAGCAGCGTACTTTTGCCACTGCCGTTGCGGCCAATGACGCCAACGGATTCGCCCTTTTTTATATCAAACGAAAGGTTTTTCAGCGCCCAGAAATCTTCATAATATTTGCGGCGTTTGCCCGGCAAAATACGCGGCAGAGCATGCCAGAGCGACTGTTTTAACCGGTCGCGGGGATGGGCATACAAGGCATACATTTTACTGAGATTGCGCGCCGATATTGCCAGCGGCGCAGCCTCTTTCGGGGGAGCTGCTGCGGGTGAGTCCGATTGTGTTTGCTGCGTGGGCGAGGGCTTCATGCTGCTGGAACTGCAACCCATCTACTGTTGGTTAACCGGGCTTGAGTTCAATTTGGCCGCATACCGATAATTTGCCAGCGCCTTGTCAAGGTCGTTCAACTGGCGGTAAGCGTCACCCAACCCCTGATAAATTTCTACATTGTCGCCAACACCCTGGGCCAGCGCCTGCTCGTAGATAGCTGCTGCCGTATTCCACTGCCCCAGGCCGGCCACAAATTGACCCACATTCAGGTAAACCGGGGCATCGTCTTCGGCCAGCGATAACGCCGTATTCAGCGCATTAAACGCCTCTTCCGACTGCGCCCCGGCAAATAAAGCCTGGCTCAGATAGACCTGATACCAGTAGTTGTACGGGGCCAGCTCTGCGGCCCGCCGAAAACTGGCGGCGGCAGTTTCCGGCTGCTGCAGGTCATTCAGATAAAAATCCCCAACCTGAACCTGATACCAGGGATTATCTGGCGCGGCGTTCAACGCCAGCGAAAACTGCGTTATCGCCGCCTCGGTATTTTGTTGGGCAAAATAGATATAACCCTGCTCCATGTACGCCGCGCCCGTGGTGTCCGGGGTTTTAGCCAGAGTAACCGTTTGTTCGGCGTGCTGCAAGGCCAGCTCAAACTCTCCCTGTTGGCGATAGGCTCGAGCCAGGCCCAAATGCGCCTCGGCATTGGCCGGGTCAAGCGCTATCGCTTTTTCAAAATAGGGAATAGCCTGTTCCGCAGATTGGTACTGGAGCATGGTTTCGCCGGCAATTTGCTGGATCACGCTGTGTTCAGCCGATAGGCGCAAAGCAACATCAAGCTCCTGCTGGCCCTGCTCCGGCTGATCGGCGGCGTACAACGCCCAGCCCAACGCCGCGTGCGACCAGCCGTTTTCCGGGGCCAACTGCGTGGCCTGGCGGTAATAACCAATGGCCTGATCCAGCCTGTTAAGATTCCAGCGATAAATTTCGCCCAGTTTGTTGTAAAGGTCCACGTTGGTTGGCTCGGCCTCGACAGCTTTTTGATAGGCCGCTTCGGCATCGACCACGTTGCCCAGGCCCAGGTAAGCGTCACCTAAACTGAGATATGGCCAGGCCACCGCCGGGTTGGCCTCAACAACGTTTTGGTACAGGGCAATCAGCGCCTCGGGTTCCAGGCTTTGCCCTTGCTGCTGATACGCCTGGGCCAGGCCGGTGTAGGCGGGGCCGTAATCCGGCTCAAGCTCGATAGCCTGCTGAAATTGAGCAATCGCGTCTTTAACCCGGTCCTGATCCAGATAAAACTGGCCCAGATCAGCAACCGGCCAGGCCTGGCCGGGATTATTTTCAATAGCCTGCTTAAAAACAGCCTCGGCGTCTTCCTTCTTGCCGGCCAGCAGATACGCCTTGCTCAGCCATCGGTAACCTTCCGGGTTGCCCGGCTCCAAATCGATGGCTATTTTGAACTCGGCCACGGCTTTTTGGTAGTTGCTCTGCGGCGGCTCCGGCCACGGCCACAGGTTAATACCGTTGAACCAGGCAATGGTCAACCCCAGCGCCACGGCAATCACGCCAAACAGTATGGTGCTGGCCAGCTTCAGCCAGTCATCAACCTGCCAGCGCGGCTCACTTTTAATCCGGTCCATAACCTTCAGCTTTCTGACTTCTGATGCCCGCAAGTTTGCCATAAATGCATCAAACCCGCAATTTCCAATTACGGGGCGGCCGGATAGGGTTGGGCGTAATCAGGCACTCCCTCAAGCGGAGCCGGGGTTTGCGGCATTACCGGCGATGCGGCGGCCAGGGGTTGTACCGGCAGCGCCCGGTAGTGAGCCGGCTCCCCGTTGGCCGCGTTGGGAATATTATCGCCGGGCAGGGGCGTGCTGTACGTTGTATCGCGGTTCTGCACCACCCCCTGCGCGCAAAAATCCTGGCTGTGCTGCGGCTCGGCAAAGAGCGCCTTTTGAATACTCAACGTTACCCAGTGAGGGCCGGGGTTAGCTACCCCCAACGCCAGCGCCCCGCCCCATTTGTTTTCAATAGCGTCCCAGGCGCGGAATTGCGAACTGTTGGCGGCTTGATTATAAATGGCCTGATATTCGGGCTGGCCGGCGCAATCGGTGTTGATATTCAACAGAAATACCAGCGGCAGGCCGCTGATGTCGCCAACCATAAAATAGTCAACATCCAGCGTTTCGGCCCGGTTGGTGATGGCCAGGCTGGTCACATCGTAATCGGCAAACGGCACATCGCCAATCACATCGGCTACCAGCCATTGGCTGCCGCCGGGCTGAACCACAATATCGCCGGTGCGGGTATCCTGTTGTTCGGGAATCGTGCGGCCAACCGCCGGGCCAACATTGCGCCAGGTAGCCCAGGCGTGGGTTACGGCCAGCGGCATAGTGACCGCCTGGGTTGAAACCACCACCTGCAAGGGGCGCTCGATATCGTCTTTGGGCAGTTCAGAGGCAAAAAAGGTGACTTCCCGGCCATCAAAGCTGGTGACAAATGGGTGCGACGGCTCGGCAGTGATGAAGGTTGTCTGCGCCGGCAGGGGCAGTTTAATGGTAGCATCCCACATGCGGGTGACGGCATTGGTGGGGTAGAGGGTGTAGGTTAACACATTGCCGCCGGTGATCGTCGTCGCTTCCAGCCGCAGCCAGCTTTGCAGCGGCCGGTTCCAGTCCAGCACCGGCTTGCTGATGTCGATGACCACTTCATTGGCCAGAAAATCGCCGGGCATCTCGCCCTTCCAGCTTAGCCAGGGTTGGGTAGTAAACACAGTCTGGGCCGGGTCGGCAGGTTCAACGGTAAACGAAGCCACCCGAATAGCATTACGGTCCAGCACGGCCGAAAAAAAGGTAACTTCCCGGCCATCAAAACTGGCGCTGGTATTGGCCTGGGTAGTGCTGCTCAAGTAGCGGGTCCCGGCCGGCAGCGGGACTTTGATGGTAATATCAGTTAGCGTGCCCTCAAATTGCTTTACAAATAACACATCGTAGGTGAGCCGCCCCTCGGCATAGGTTGGCGTCAACCGGAAAAC
>CAYOXS010000070.1:0-20369 GCA_964407935.1 uncultured Caldilineaceae bacterium | reverse complement strand
CCTGCCGCAAACTTTTAGAAGCCGGGGCAGGGACGCACCCTGATTCATGAATCCTGACCCCTGAATCCTATTTTCACAGGAGATACTATGAACTCTCGTTCGGCCTTCGTCAACTTTACCACTAAATTTGGGTTAACTCAATGGGCAATTATCCGCCGCAAAATTCTGGTGGTGTTGCTGGCCAGCCTGGCCGTGCTCGGCGGGGCGGCGTCTGCGCTGGCGCAGCAGGAAACCCCGGCCCAACCGCAGCGACCCTTCCAACTACCTTTTGCCGAACCGCCCGGCCCCGATACCTGGCTGATGGCCCAACCCTACGGCAACACCACCGGCGCGTATCGCCAGCGATTTACCACCTACGGCGCATCGGGCGGGATTCATTTTGGGGTGGATTTGTCTGCGCCGTGCGGCACCGAGATTGTGGCCATTGCCGACGGCGTGGTATTTAAAGTTGACGGGCCGTTTGGCTCGCCGCCGCACAATTTGATGATCGACCACCCGCAGCTTGGTTACGCCTCAATGTACGGCCATCTGCTGGAAGCGCCCAACCTGAAACCCGGCCAAAAAGTGAAACAGGGCGATGTGATCGCCAAAAGCGGCGACTCCGGCGAGACGTGCTATAATCGCCCCCACCTGCACCTTGAAATCCGCGATTTGGCCCACGTGCGCAAGTACAACCCCACCACCCTCATCGATGCCAACTGGGATGACCTGGCGTTAACCGGCAGCAGCGGCCGAGATTTTGCCCGCGACCTTTCCGAACCGCGCAAGTGGCAATCGCTGTATGACCAGCCCGAAGTGCAAACCGGTGGCCCTATTGTCAATGATTTTGCCAACCCCTGGCCGCTGGATTGGGAAAAGAGCGTCCCGCCCAACCGCGGCGCGTATACGCCGGAAGAGGTGATCATCACCCCGGCGCTTTCGTCCACCAGCCGCCCACCGTCCGCGGCGGGCCGCCAGCTGACCGGCGGCGACTGCTGCACCAATCCCGGCTGGAGCCCCGACTCCAGCCAGATACGCTATCTTGACCAGCCCGCCGCGGATTTGCCGCTGGGCATATGGAGCATCGACCTGGCCCAGGCCGCGGCGCAAGCGCAATTTGTTACCGGCTGGCTGGGCCTGTACAGCCCGGACGAATCGTTAATGGTCTATCCCGACGCCAAATCCGGGCTAACCGTTATTGAACGGCTGGCCGACGGCCAGACCTGGCAGCTTGATACCGATGGCCGCCGCCCCAGCTTTACCCCGGATGGCCAGCGGCTGGTCTGGACTGTGTCTGATGAGGACGCGCCCAGCGATAACCGCTTGCAAACGGTGTGGCTGGCCAACACTGACGGCAGCGACGCCCGGGTCATTTTATCGGCGCGCCGGATTAACGCGATGGGCTGGCTGCCGGATGATACGTTGCTGCTGTCTCGTCGCGTGCCCGGCGGTTCGGACCAAACGCTGTTTTTACGCTCGCCGGTTACCGGCCAGGAAACCGAACTGGTGACGCTGCCCCAGCCGCGCGGGATGGCGCTCAGCCCGGATGGCCGCTACTTGCTGTACTACGTTACGTTTCAACAGGATGCCAGTCTTAACGGGACCTGGCTGTTGGATTTAACGGCTAAATCGCCTACGCCGCAAAAACTGGACTGGTTTGGCACCTACCGCTGGCGCGATGCCGAACACATTATCTACGTGCCGTTTGACCCCCCCGCCACCGAGCACAGCTTTTTTGAATACAACGTAACCGCCGGCCAAAGCCGCGAGCTGTTCCCCGGCGGTATCGGCCTGACTATCGCCAACAACGATTGGCGCATCTCCCCCGACGGCTCAAAAATTGCGCTGGTAGCGGCCAACGGCCCGGCGCTCAACGGCATTTGGGTGCTGGATTTGAAATAAAATCGCCGGCTTCCGTGCGGATACAACAAAACAGTAAATCATGGTAAACTTGTCCAGGATGCGCGCCGCCGCATCCTGGATTTTTTTGTGGGATGGGTGAAAATTGGGTAGGTCACGCTTGCAGCGTGACGGTCGGGCTGCAAGCCCGACCTACTTTTAAAAGCCGGGTCAGGGATCACCTGACCCCTGACCCCTGAATCCTATTTTTCAAAGGAGAAAACATGGCCGAAATCACAGAAGGGAGTCTGTTGTGGCAGCCCTCGGCCGGGGTCATTGAGCAGGCCAATTTAACCCGCTACATGGCCTGGCTTGGCCAACACACCGGGCTGCACGTCACCGATTACCAAAGCCTGTGGCGCTGGTCCGTTACCGAAATTGAGCAGTTTTGGGCCAGCCTGTGGGCCTACTTTGATGTCATCGCCTCGCAGCCCTACCACACCGTCCTCACCTCCCGAACGATGCCCGGCGCGGCCTGGTTTGCCGGGGCGCGGCTCAACACCGCCGAAAACCTGCTGCGCCATCGAGCCAACCCCGGCCCGGCCATCCTCTATCAATCCGAAACCGAACCGCTGGCCGCCATA
Organism: uncultured Caldilineaceae bacterium; assembly: GCA_964407935.1. GTDB lineage: Bacteria > Chloroflexota > Anaerolineae > 4572-78 > J111 > J095. The sequence goes on along the minus strand of CAYOXS010000070.1, from coordinate 17,907 downwards.
AGTTGGCCGGAACTGGCCAACCAGACCGCCCGGCTGGCCGTGGCGCTCAAATCGATGGGCGTGCGGCGCGGCGACCGGGTGGTGGCCTATCTGCCCAACATCCCCGAAGCGATTATCGGCCTGCTGGCCACCGCCAGCCTGGGGGCTATCTGGTCAAGCTGCCCCCCGGATTTTGGCGAGCGCAGCGTGCTGGATCGCTTCAGCCAGATTGAGCCAAAAATTCTGCTGGCCGCCGATGGCTACGTTTGGGCCGGCAAACTGTTTGACCGGTGCGAGGTGGTGGCCCGGCTGCAAGCCAGCCTGCCCACGGTGCAGCACACCATCCTCGTGACCAAAATCAGCGATGGCGCCGGGGTGAACGCCGCCCTCTGGGCCGATGTGCTAGCCGCCCAACCGGCCGCCGCGCTGGAGTTTGAGCAAGTGCCGTTTGACCATCCGCTGTGGGTGCTTTACTCATCCGGCACCACCGGGCTGCCCAAACCGATTGTTCAAAGCCAGGGCGGCATTTTGCTGGAGCACCTCAAAGCCATCCACCTCCACCTCGATTTGAAAAGCGACGACCGCTTTTTCTGGTTTACCAGCACCGGCTGGATGATGTGGAATTTTTTGGTGGGCGGGCTGCTCAACGGCACGCCGATCATTTTGTACAACGGCAGCCCCGCCGCGCCGGATTTGAATACCCTGTGGCGGCTGGCCGCCGAGACCGGCATGACCTATTTTGGCACCGGCGCGGCCTATATTCAGAGCTGCATGAAAGCCGGCATCCGGCCCAACCGCCAGTTTGACTTAAGCCGGCTGCGGGCGCTGGGGTCAACCGGCTCGCCGCTGCCGCCGGCCGGTTTTCAGTGGGTGTACGATAACGTCAACCGCCATCTGGCGCTGGAATCGATCAGTGGCGGCACCGATGTTTGCACCGCCTTTTTGGGCGGCATCCGGCTGCAACCCATTTACGCCGGCGAATTGCAGGGGCCGTCACTGGGGGCCAGCATTCAGTCGTTCAACGAGGCCGGCCAGCCGGTCATCAATGAGGTGGGCGAGCTGGTCATCACCGAGCCGCTGCCCTCGATGCCGCTCTATTTTTGGAACGACCCCGGCATGGCGCGTTACAAAGATAGCTATTTTGAAATGTTCCCCGGCGTGTGGCGGCACGGCGACTGGCTCAAAATCAACGACCGCGGCGGCTGCATCATCTACGGCCGCTCAGATTCAACCATCAACCGGCACGGCGTCCGCATGGGTACCAGCGAAATTTATCAGGCCGTGCAAAGCCTGCCGGAGGTGATCGATTGCCTGGTCATCGATCTGGAAGCGCTGGGCCGGGAATCGTACATGCCGTTGTTTGTGGTGCTGCGCGAGGGGGTAACGCTGGACGACACTTTGAAGGAGCGCATCAGGCGCACGATCCGGCAGGATATTTCGCCGCGCCACGTGCCCAACGAGATTTTTGCGGTGGCGCAGATCCCCTACACGCTCAGTGGCAAAAAGATGGAAGTGCCCATCCGCAAAATTTTGCTGGGCCAACCCATCGACAAAGCGGCTAACCCCGGCGCGATGCGCAACCCGGAGTCGCTGCGCTATTTTGCCGAATTGGCCCGCACCCTGGAATCGACTCAAAAGGAGTAAAAAACCGATGACCGATCAACTGCAATCCCTCAACCAGCGTTTTGCCCTGGCCGGCCACCTTCAGTTTAAAGCCGGGCCGGGCGGCCTGGCCGTGGCCGACATCAACAATGAACACGCCGCAGCCACGGTGGTGCTGCACGGCGCGCACGTGCTGAGTTTTCAGCCGCACGGCCAGCGGCCGGTGCTGTGGGCCAGCGCGCACAGCCGCTTTGAAAGCGGTCAGCCCATTCGGGGCGGCATTCCGCTGATTTGGCCCTGGTTTGGCGCTCACCCCACCGACCCGACCAAGCCGGCGCACGGCTTTGCCCGCACCTTGCGGTGGGCGGTGAGCGAAACAGCGGTGACCGGCAACGGGGCCACCCGCCTCCGGCTGAGTCTGACCGACAGCGACGAGACCCGCGCACTGTGGCCGCACCCGTTTCAATTGGAATTAACGGTGACCGTGGGGGTAGATTTGCAGGTTGAACTGGCCATGCGCAATTCGGGCCAGTCAGCTTTTACCTGTGGCGCGGCGCTGCACAGTTACTTTGCCGTGAGCGATGTTCGCCGTATTGCCATCCACGGGCTGGAGGGCGGCGATTATCTGGACAAGGTTGACGGCGGCCGGCGCAAAACTCAGACCGGCCCGGTGACCATTACCGCCGAAACCGACCGGATTTATCTGGACACCACCGCCGCCTGTGAGATTGACGACCCCGGCTGGGGCCGGCGTATCCGGGTGGCCAAACGCGGCAGCCGCTCGACGGTGGTCTGGAATCCGTGGGTTGAAAAATCGCGGCGCATGGCCGATTTTGGCGCTGAGGAGTATCCCGGCATGGTTTGCGTTGAAACCGCCAACGCCGCCGCTGACGTGGTCACTGTTGCCCCCGCCGGCGAGCATCGTTTGCAGGCAGTCATTGGGCTGGCGGGCTAAAGCTATATCGCTGCAAGCTCGTCACCGGCTGGCTCCGGCTGCCAGCGGGCCGGCCGAATTTGAATGTGAGGAGTTTGCGCCGGCAGCAGCCGGCCCACCATCGTTTTAAACGGCTCAACGGAGCCGCTGGTATAAAAAATGTGCCGGGCCGCGCCCTCGCGGCCGTTTTGCAGCCGGCGCTGAGCCAGCACCCGGCCCGTTTGACGGGCTACCGCCGGGGCCGGGTCGATGATGGCCACCTCCGGCCCCAGAATTTGCTCGATGGCCGGCCGCAAAAAGGGATAGTGCGTGCAGCCCAGCACCAACTGGTCTATCCCGGCTTCGCGCAGCGGCGACAGGTGCTGCCGGAGCAGCGCCCGCGTGGCCGGCGAGTCGAGTTCGCCCCCTTCCACTGCCTGGGCCAACCCCCAGCCAATCTGCGGCAGCAGCCGGGCATTGTGGCCGTAGGCGTCGGTCAGTTTGGCAAAGAGTTGTCCCTGAAACGTGGCTTGCGTGGCCAGCACGCCAACGCGGCCGGTGCGCGTTCTTTCCACGGCCGGTTTGACCGCCGGTTCCATGCCGACAAACGGTACTTCGGGAAAAATCTCTCGCAGGTGCAGCAGGGCCGCCGCCGAAGCGGTGTTGCAGGCAATTACCACAATTTTGGCCCCGTGATGCAACAAAAAGCGGGTGATGCCTTCGCTAAAGGTTTGCACCTCGACCAGCGAGCGCGAACCGTAGGGCATGTGAGCCTGATCGGCCACGTAGAGGGTGTGTTCGTAGGGCAACAGCCGGGCAATTTCCTGCCATACGCTCAACCCGCCCACCCCGGAATCAAATACGCCAATGCTTCCCTCAAATGCGATCAGCTTGTTCATTGCTTATCGGCTGCGCTCCAGCACAATTGCCGTTAAATTTGGTTGAGCCTTTGCCGAATGGCTTGCAAAAATTCATGGGGCGTCAGGTTTTCGCGGCGGTGAAAATAGTAATCCAGTCTCACGTCGCTGTATTGGCGGTACAGCTTTTCCCGGAACAGCAGAAAGCGGGGATAGCAGCGTTCAAACGTCTGGCTGTGGGTTTCGTCGGGTTCCATTTGAAACAGCCCCTGCCACAGCACCGGGCGCGGGTTGGCCAGATAGGCTTGCAGCATGTGCTGGTGAATATCGGGCGTGGTTGATAAATGGACCACGGTGGTATATTGGCGAAGCCGGGCAAAAAGTTCCTCGCCGGCGTAAATCACGCTGCCGGTCACATCGATAACCACATCGGCGGGCATTTGGCCGCTGGCAAATTTCTGCACAATTTCGGTGAGTACCTCAATTTCGTAGCCCAAATATTTAGCGGCGCGTTCCTCGTAAGTTGCCTCGTAGGGAAAGCCCATCCATTCGCCCATTTCAAAGACGGTGCTGGTGGCCTGCCCCAACTCCGCGGCCAGCTTGGCCGAGATCAGGTCGTCGCAACAAATGCGCTCGTAGCCCGTTTCTGCCAGCTTTTCCGACCAGTGTGATTTACCAATGCCCGACATGCCGATTAGGGTGATTCGCATGGGATTTCTCAACTCCAAAATGAATAGATGTTGTTTTGGGAACGGTAGCGCCGCGCTTAACCGTGAAATCGAAAAATTCTCGTTTTTTGCCCCCTCCCCTACCCCTCCCCCTAAAAGGGGGAGGGGAAAATGAGAAATCAGGTGTCAAATTTGGGCGCTTTGCGCCCAAATTTGACACCATTTCTTTAAAATCCCCCCTTCCTATTGGGAAGGGGGCAGGGGGGATGGGGACAACAAGGTTTCCACGGTTTAATCCAGAGCTACCTTGGGAATAAACGCGCTGGATTTTACACTAATTTGGCCGGTAAAACCAACTGGGTGGGGCGCACCAGCGGAGGCAATGTTTTGGCTTATGTAATGTAGCGCCCAATCAGCGCCAGAATCTTGTCTTCCTCAAACCCTTCAACTAACCGGCGAAGTTCCCGGGCAAAGGGCCGGTACTGCTCATCGATTTCTTCAAGCTGGGCCGCTTCGCTGCCCAGGCGCGGGAGTTCGCCTTTCATGGCCAGGTCATACATTTTGCCGAGCGTTGGCGGCGGCGGCGGAACCAATGCGGCCATTTCCGATGCAGCGCCGTCACTGCCGGGCGGAGGGGGCTGGCTGACAATCCAGGTGAGGCCCAAATGAAACTCCAGCAGGGTAAACAGCTTTTCAACGGCGATGGGTTTGACCAAAAACGCGTCGCAGCCGGCCAGCATGCTGCGTTTTATGTCCTCTTCAAACGCATTCACCGAGGTGGCAATAATGACAATGTGCGGGGTTGAGCGCAGTTCGGGCAGGTGGCGAATGGTTTTTACCGCCTCCAGGCCGGACATTTTGGGCATAATCAAATCCATAAAAATGACATCGGGCCGCACGGCCAGGGTTTGGTAAATGGCTTCCTGACCATTTTCAGCCTCAAAAAGGTCAAAGCCCAGCGGCTCCAGCAAATCGACCAGTATTGAACGGTTGAATGGTTCGTCGTCAACTACCAGCACCCGCCGCCGCCGCCCGGAATAGCCCCTGATTTCACGCGGGGCCAGCGCCTGGCGCGGTTCACCGATGAGCCACAGCGCCGGAAACTCCAGTTCCAGCCGAAAAGTGCTGCCCTGAGCCAGCTCGCTTTCAACGCCGAGCGCGCCGCCCATCACCTCAACCAGGTTTTTGGTAATGGCCAGCCCCAACCCGGCCCCTTCGGCGCGATAGATGCTGTCGGACACCTGCTCAAAGGGTAAAAATATCTGCTCCAGTTGGTCGGAACTCATGCCGATGCCGGTGTCGGTCACTTCAAAAATAAATTTGCTCATTGCCGGCGCAGCCCTGTTTTGTTCTGCGACGGGCAGCAGCCCCGCACTGTCGAGCATGCCCACCCTGAATCGTACTTCGCCGCGGTCTGTAAATTTGATGGCGTTGCCGAGCAGGTTGATGAGGATTTGCCGCAGCCGGCGCTCATCGGCCTGGATGATGGGCGGCAGGGGGGTGAGCCGCTCGTAGGTAAAGGCGATGCCGCTTTTTTGCTGGGCCTTGATTTGGAACATACCGACAATGCCTTCCAAAAAGGTGGGCAGGTGGATGTCGGCCGGGTGCAGCTCCATTTTGCCGGCTTCAATTTTAGACAGGTCAAGGATGTCGTTGATCAGCGTGAGCAGGTGTTCGCCGCTGGTTTGGATAACCCCCACGGCTTTGGCGTGGGCCGGGGCCAGGGTTTCGTCGCGGCTGAGAATCTGGGTGTAACCCAAAATGCCGTTAAGCGGAGTGCGGAGTTCGTGGCTCATATTGGCCAAAAACTGGCTTTTGGCCCGGTTGGCCGCTTCGGCGGCTTCTTTGGCCCGGGCCAGTTCAACCGTGCGGTGCTGGTAGCGTTCAAACAAAGTGGCGTTGGTTAGCGCCACGGCCACCTGGTTGGCCAGCGAGCGCATCAGCCGGGCGTCGCTGTCGTCAAAGCCGGCCAGCTTGTCTTCCTGCACATCCAGCACACCCACCACCCGCTTGTTGGCGATGACCGGCACGGCCATTTCCGAGCGGGTGTCCGGCAGGAGCGGGTTGGGCAGCCAATCCTCAGATTGCTGCACATCGTCAACCTGCACAATTGCGCCGGTGCGGGCGGCGCGGGCTACCAGGCTTTGGGCCATCAGCGGGATGCTGTAGCCGGCGGCTTTCATCTGCGCCCCGGCTGCGCCGCTGCCGTGGGCCAGATACAGTATTTCGCGGGATTCGTCCAGCAGGTAGATGTGGGTGTGATAAAAGTTAAACTCGTTTTGAATCCGGCGGGTGATACTTTCCATCAATTCATCGATATTGAGTTTGCTGGCCAGCCGCTGGTTGGTTTCTACCAGCGTTTCCAGCTGCTGGGTTTGCCGTTGCAGGCTGCCAATGGTGTCGCGCAGGCGGGTGGTCATAATGTTAAAAGTGTTAGCCAGTTGCCCAATTTCGTCGGCGGATTCCACGGCGGCGTGGGCCTGCAAGTCGCCGCCGGCAATGCGCTCGGCCGCGCCGGTGAGCCGCCGCACCGATCCCACCAGGTTTTCTTTAAAGACAAATGCCAGGCCAATGCCCAGCGCCAGCACCAGCAGCGCACCGACAAAGGATTGAATCTGGGCGGTGCTCAACCCCCTCCGCCCGGCATCGAGTTCGGTTTGCAGCCGGGCCTGCTGGTCGCTGGTCATCTGGCTCAGCAGGGCCAGCATGGCTTCGGCCTGCGGGGCGCTTTCGGTGCGAAACAGGTACAGGTCCTCGTAGGCGCGTTCGCCCTCAACCGCCTCAAAAATTTGGAAGGGGATGGTGAACAGGTCTTCGCGGGCCGAGGCGATTTTATCGAGCCGCTGCTGCTGGGCCGCGGTCAGTTGTTCTCGGCGGCGGCGCAGGTTTTCCCAGGCGGCGGTGTTGAGCGGCAGGCGGGTCATATAATCGGCTTTAAAGCTCAAATTGCCCACCACGGCGTAGCCAGACAGGCTGGTCATCATTGAGTCAAACGAGGTTTGAAAATCGATCATGGTGTTGAGCATACCGCTGTTGCCAATAGAGGGCGGTTGCTGGCGCTGGAGTTCAACCAGGCCGGCCATTTCGCCCAGAATGGTCACGCTGAGCGGGCGAACTTCCTCGCGGTACAGGCGCAGGGCCGGCTGGTTTTTGAGCGGGTTATCGTGCAGTTCAAATAACTGCTCGGAGAGGGTGGTCCATTCGGCAAAAATTGACTTGAGTTCGGCCAGCCGGCGGGCGTTTTCGGGATCGGCGGAAGCGGCAGTCAGTCGCTCCATTTCGGCCAGGTTGGCTTCAAAGGTGCGCCGGGCGGCGGCGTAGTCGTCAATGTTGGCGGTATCGCCCAGCACCAGGTAGCCGCGCACGTTGGCCACCATTTGCAGCAGGCTGGTTTGCGCCCGCGCCGAAGCCAGCGCCGCCGGAACCCGCAGCTCGCCGGTTTGGTTAATGTTTTGGGTGGCCTGATAGCTGCCAATTACGTTAATGGCCACTACCAGCAGGGTGAGGGCGGCCAGCAGCCCAAAGCCCAGGTTGAGCTTCCAGCCAATACTGAGTTTGTTGAGCAGACCAAATTGCATAGACCACGTACTTGCTAATTTTTATTCGGCTGTCCCAACCGCAGCGAGGCCCGGTAAATTTCGGCCTGCGTATCCCGGCCCAGCCGGTCCGTGAGTTCTTCAAAATCGAGGACGGTTTCGCGCAGCGCTTCGGCCGGGCTGAGCTGCCCCCGCGCCGCCTCGCCCAAATGAATATCCAGCGCGGTCAGGTAGCCAAACGTGCCGGGAATGCGCAGGTAGGGGATTTGCAGCGGGTTGGTAAAATTTTCAAAATAAGCGCCGGTGTAATCCCGAACATCCTGTTCGTTCCAGCCGGCAGCCAGGTATTCCTCAATGTTGGCTGTGCCTGCCGGCGGCAGATAGTGGCTGTAGCGGCCGGGGTCAACGCCATCCCAGCCGCGGGCGGCGTAAATTAGCGATTTTTGGCGGGTGGCCAGCAGCGCCAGCAGGTAGTAAGTGGCCTCCGGCGCATCGGAGAAGCGGGAAATCACCCCGGCCCACGAGCCGCCGGTGGTGTTGCCCACTTTGTTGGGGGTTTCGGTTTGTTCCCACTGGCTGGTGGCGGTGTTGTAATATTCCATTGTGCCCGGCAGCGGTGCGGTGCCGATTTTACCTTTTACCAGGCTGCCCTCCTGCTGGGCCAGCGCGCCCAAATCGCCAAAGGTAAAGGTGAGGGCGGCCTCGCCCCGCAAAAAGTGGTCCCAGCTTTGGCCCAGGTTCCAATCGAGCATTTCTTTGGGGCCAAATTTCACCAGATCAACCATTGTGCCCAGCGCGCGCACGTGGCCGGGGCTGTTGAGCAGGGGGGTCATGGTGTCGGGGTCAAACCAGTAGAGATTAGGGTTGCGCGGGCCAATCACAAACGGCGCAGAAAAAGAGATAAAATGGAACATGCCCTGCTCGCCCACGGCCAGGTGCATGGTCAGGCCGTCATCCGGCTGGCCGTCGCCGTTGAGGTCTTTGCCGTCAAAATATTCGGCCACATCCCGAAACTGCGCCCACGTTTGCGGCGCCGCCAGCGGGTAACCGTACTGCTGTTCAAACGCGGCCCGGTGGGTTGGGTCGGTTAGCAGATCGCGGCGGTAATACATCACCTGGCCGTCGTGGTCGTTGGCGACCATGTATTTTCGGCCGTCGTATTCCAGCAGCGAGCGCGGGCCGGGCAGGACATCGTTAATGTCCCACCGCGGAAAGCGGGTGTCGCCGTAATATTGATCGTAAGAAATGATAAAATCCTGCGAAACCAGATCACCGAGCCACCACGCGCCGGCAATGGAGGCATCGTACTGGCCCGCGCCGGTGGTCAGATCGGTGATGAGATAGGCAAAATGCTCATCGAGCGGTTTTTCAATGATGACCAGATGAGCGCCGGTAGCGGCTTCAAACTCACCGCGGATTTCGTGCAGCGGGCCGGTGATTGGCCCCGTTGCGCCGCCAATATCGTTGACAATTACCGACACGGTTTGGCCGGCAAAAGGGCAGTGGCCCGGCGGGCAGGGTGTGGCCACCAGCGGCGGCACCACATTACCCACATCCACCACCGAAGCGGCGGCGGGCGGCATGGTGGGGCGGGGGGTTGGGGTGGGGGTGAGCAGCAGCGGCGTGGAGGTAGGCGGTGTCGGCTCGGCCGGGGTGCAGGCGGCCAGCAACATCAGAGCTATCAAAATTAATGGTGCAAAAAGCTTCATCGGTGGCGCTCGCAGGTGAGCAGTTACAAACGTACAAAGATGATGGAGTATAACATTTTAGCGACTCCTGTGAAAATCAGCGTGTAAGGGGTGAAGGGTGAAGGATGAGGAGCGAGCAGGGGAGCAGCAGTAGGTTACGCTTGCAGCGTGACTGTCGGGCTTGTAGCCCGACCTACGATGTTATCTGCTGATTCGTTTATTCGCCATTCACTGTAAAAATCAGCGACAGATTTGTATTGCATAAAACATAAAATGTCATTTGTCACTCGTCACACCTGCACTGCGCGCAGGCGCAAGTGTTCGAAAATCCAAAATCCAAAATCAATCCAGGCTGATGATGCCTTTGCGAATGGCGTATTTAACCAGTTCGGCGGAGTTGCTGATGTTGAGTTTTTCCATAATGTTCACCCGGTGGACGCCCACGGTTTTAACGCTGATTTGCAGTTTTTCGGCCACGTCTTTGTAACTGTAGCCTTCGGCCAAAAGCTGCAACACTTCGCGTTCGCGGCTGGAAAGTTTGTGGTAGTTGTCGTCCAGTTCGGTTTCTTCTGACTGGCGCAGGTATTCTTCGATGATGGTTTTTGAAATGGAGGGGCTGAGAAAAGGGTCGCCGCGATGCACCGCCTGAATGGCCAGCAGCAGTTCGTTGGGGGCGGTGTGCTTATCCAGATAGCCGGAAGCGCCGGCCTGCAAAAGCTGGTGAATGTATTCCTCGTTGGTGTACATAGTCAGCACCAGCACTTTAATGTGCGGCTGCTCTTTTTTAATGCGAACCGTGGCTTCCAGCCCGTTCAACTCGGGCATGGTGATGTCCATCAGCACAATATCCGGCTGCAATTTCTGTACCTGCTCCACGGCCTCGCGCCCGTTGGCCGCCTCGCCAACCACTTCGATATCCGGCTGCCCGTCCAGCAGTGAGCGAATCCCTTTGCGGACAATGGTGTGGTCTTCGGCCAAAAATACTTTGATCTTGCTCATTTCTGTTTTTCCAGCGGAATATCAATCGTCAGCCGGGTGCCCTGGCCGGCTTCGGAAAAGATGTGCAACTCGCCGCCCAGCAGCGCCACCCGCTCTCTGATGCCAAACAGGCCGGCCCCCTGGGCAGCGGTTTGATGATTCATTACCGCGGCCACGTGAAATCCCTGGCCGTTATCTTTGATTTCTGCGTGCACGGTTTCTTCAGTTTGCTCCAAAACCAGCCGCACGCCGCTGGCCCGGGCATGGCGGGTAACGTTGGTCAGCGCTTCCTGCGCCACCCGAAAGAGGGCGGTTTCAACATCGGGCTGAAGCCGTTTTTCCAGATTCAGCACCTGAAGTTCGGCTTCAATCCCCACCCGTTGCGAAAACTGTTTGATGTACCAGCGCAGGGTGGGCACCAGCCCCAGGTCATCGAGCATGGCCGGCCGCAAATTCAGCGACATTTCCCGGACCTGCTTTAATGTTTGTTCGGTTAACAGGGATGCCTCGCTGAGATGCGGCTCGATGAGCCGGTAGCAGCTATCTGGCAGGGCGCTCTTGATGGCCACAAGATTAATGTTGATGGCGGTGAGAGCCTGCCCCATTTCGTCGTGCAGTTCGCGGGCCAGCTCTTTGCGCTCGGCCTCCTGCACCTCGGTCAGTTTGCGGTTGAGCACGCGCAGTTGTTCGCGCTGCTGGGCGATGGCTTCAAACAGGCGGTCGCGCTCAATGCGGCTGCTGGTTTCAAGCTGGGCGTTTTTCTCTTGCAGGCTCTGGGCCAGGTCGCGCAGGCGCAGATGGGTTTTTACCCGCATCAGCACTTCTTCCTGATGCAGCGGTTTGGTTACGTAATCTACCGCGCCGGCTTCAAAGCCTTTAACCTTGTCTTCTGCCCCGGTCAGCGAGGTCATAAAAATAACCGGGATGTCGCGGGTGGTCTCGTTGAGTTTGAGGCGGCGGCAGGTTTCAAAGCCGTCGATGCCGGGCATGAGCACATCCAGCAAAATCACATCGGGTTTGTCATACTGCACCCGCTTGAGGGCACTTTCTCCGGTGCGGGCAATTCTGATGCCAAAGCCATCCTTCTGCAAAAAATCAACAACGACGCCCAGATTAACCGGCGTGTCATCGACGATCAGAATATTGTATTTTTCAGAATTGCGGGCAATCGAGTCTGCTGCCGGTTTCATTTTGAAAGTTATATCCTTGTTGACGATCATTTTGATTTAGATTCGTCAAAACGTGTTGCGTAATGCGTAAAACGTAATTCGTAATGCGTAAAATCGGATTACGTTTCACAAATGTGTCAACCACCCGATATCCCATTGAGCCGAAAAATTACGGATTACGCATTACAACCCAGTTAATTTTACAGGAAACTCTTGTAACTTGCGAGACCGGCGCGGTTGATGTTTATTGCCCAGCCGCGCCGGTTGCCGTTCAATCGGACGATACGAGCACTTTGTTGATGGCGTCCACCAGCACCGGGTCTACCGTAGCCTGTTTGGACGTAACCACCCCCGGCTCAAATTGTTTTTGCTCCAGCCCTCTGGCGGCCTCAATGATCCAGTTGACGGCCAACTCGCTTGACACCGAGCCGGTATCGATGACCAGATTAAAGTACGATTCCGCGTCCCAGCGTTTGTTGTAAAACATCTGGATGAATTTGCGGCGGGCTTTGTCGTCTTCTGTTACCCGCTCTTCGGCCTGCTGGCGATTGCTCAGCTTTTCGCGGGCCATCACCCGCTCTACCCGGGTTGCCAGCGGCGCCTGAATACGCACGTTGAGCACGTCGGCGTAGTCGCTGAGGCTGGCAAAGCCGCCCCGGCCCAAAATGACCATTCGCCCGCGCTGCGCCAGCGCTTCCATTACCTCATTCAACATCGATACAATCAGCAGGTTAGTGGCGCTGGTCAGGTCCCAAAAGCTCGGCGCCGAGGTGTACAGCTCGTTGAATTTGGTTAGCCCGTACTGCCGAAAGATGCCTTCAATTGTCCGTTTATCAACAAACTCATACCCCAGAGTTTTGGCCACCTGCCGGGCAATTTCGGCCCCGCCGCTGCCGTACTCTCTGGAAATTGTGATGGTTGTCATGGGTGCTCTCCTCTATTCGCCTCCGCCGCCTACGGCGTGCAGCATAATTGTTTCTTCGCTGGCTTCGGCGCGGGATAGCTCTTTGACCAGCCGGCCTTCGCGCATCACCATAATCCGGTCGCTCATGCCCAGCACCTCCGGCAGCTCGGAGGAGATCATAATAATGCCCACTCCCTGTTCGGCCAGATCGGCCATAATCTGGTAGATTTCAGACTTGCTGCCCACGTCGATGCCGCGGGTGGGTTCATCCATAATAAACACCCGCGTGCCCAGGCTCAGCCAGCGGGCCAGCACCACTTTCTGCTGATTGCCGCCGCTCATATTAACCACCAGAAAACTGGCGCTCGGCGTTTTGATACTGAGCTGCTTGATGAAACTCTGCACCAGCTCCAGCTCCTCGCGCAGTTTGATAATGCCAAACCGGCACAACGCTTTGATGCCAGAGATGGTGGTGTTGGTGGTGACCGGCAGCTTCAGCAGCAGCCCCTGCCGTTTGCGGTCTTCTGTAACCAGCCCGACTCGTTGCCGGATCGCGTCGCCGGGGGAGCGAACTTTGTATGTTTCGCCGTACAGCTTCATGTCGCCGCTTTGGTAGGGATCGGCTCCAAAAATCACGCGGGCCAGCTCGGTGCGCCCGGAGCCGGTAATGCCGGCAAAGCCGATGATTTCGCCGGCGCGGAGGTTGAAGGAAATGTTGTGCAGCACGCCGGTGCGGGACACATTGTTCACTTCCAGCACCATGTCGCCGGGTTTGGGCTGGCGTTTGGGGTACACGTCTTCCAGTTCCCGGCCAATCATCAGCCGCACCAGGTCATCCATCGATACCTCATCGACGTCGCGGGTATCCACATAGCGCCCGTCTTTCAGCACTGTCACCTGGTCGGCCAGTTCAAAGATCTCTTTGAGCCGGTGCGAAATATAGATAATGCCAATGCCGTTGGCCTGGAGCGAGCGCACCACCTCAAACAGCTTTTCCAAATCCTTTTCGCCCAGCACCGCCGACGGTTCGTCCATAATGAGGATGCGGGTTTTGCGGTTGAGCGCCTTGGCAATTTCTACCAACTGCTGCTCGGCCACCGACAGGTTGGCGGTGGTTGAATCGACCGACAGCGTTACGCCCAGGCTGTCTAAAATTTCCTGAGCGCCTTTTCTGGCGGCGACCCAATCTACCAGCGGTCCGTTTTTGGGGAGATGGCCCAAAAAGATGTTTTCGGCCACGGTCAGGTGGGGAGCCAGGTTAAATTCCTGGTAGATGGTTGAAATCCCCAGCACCTGCGCATCCTGCGGGTTTCTGATGTCAACCGGCCGCCCTTCCCAAAAAATCTGGCCCTCGTCTTTGGTGTACGCCCCGGACAGAATTTTGATCAGCGTTGATTTGCCGGCCCCGTTTTCGCCCAACAGCGCGTGAACCTGGCCCTCTCTCACGGTGAGGTTGACCCCTTCCAGCGCCTTGACGCCGGGAAACGTTTTGCCGATGTCTTTCATTTCCAGCAGAACTTTTCCAGTTGCTTGATTCATAGCCGTGCGCCTCCCTAGCTGCCCCGGTGCGAAAGCTGGTCAATCGATACCGCCACAATCACCAGCACACCGGTAATCAACACCTGATAAATCGATTCAACGCCCATCAATTGCAGCCCGTTGCGGAACACGCCCACAATCAGCGCTCCCACCAGCGTGCCCATAATATTGCCGCGCCCGCCAAACAGGCTGGTGCCGCCCAGCACCACCGCGGTGATGCTTTCCAGGTTGGCGTTTTGGCCGGCTTGCGGATCGCCCACGCCGGTGCGGGCCGCCAGCAGCAGCCCGGCGATGGCGTAGCTCAGGGCGGCCACGCTGTACACGCCAATCAGCAGTTTGGTGGTTGAAATACCGGCCAGCCGGGCCGCTTCCGGGTTATCGCCCACGGCGTACAGGTAGCGCCCGGCCGGGGTTGAGCGCAGCACAAACCAGGTAATAATAAACAGCACAAACATCAACACCGAGCCGTAAGTAATGGCCGTGTCGCCAATTTTAAAGGTGTTGCCAAAAAAGAGCATCGCCGGCGGCAGGCCGGTTACCGTTTGAGTGGTGTAAATGCGGGTGAGGGCAAAGGCGATGTTCAGCGTACCCAGCGTCACAATGAACGGGGGCAGCCGGATATAAGTGACCAGAGCGCCGTTCATCACGCCAAAAGCCAGCGCCACCAGGAAGCCGATCATAATGGCGACAAACGGGTTTAGCCCGAAATCAACAGCCATACTGGTCATAATCACTGAACTGAGGGCCATCACCGCCCCGTTAGAGAGGTCAATCCCGGCGGTCAAAATAACAAGGGTTTGCCCAATGGCCAGCGCCCCTACCACCATCACCTGCTGCACAATCAGCGACATATTGGTGCCGGTCATAAAGCGATCGGTTTGGGTGGTAAAAAAGATGCTGGCCAGAATTAACGCCGCAATCGGGCCAATAATTGGCGAACCAAACAGGATGTTCAGTACGCCGGAGCGGCGTTTGGTGATTCTGCTTACAACTGCGCTCATAACTAATCCTCCTGTGAAAATGGGACTCAGGGGTCAGGAGTCAGGAATTAGGGAACTCCTGACCCGGCTACTGCAAAATTGTGGCTGGAGTCCAAAACTACAGTTTTGGACTCCACTTTCATAGGGGGTGGCGGCCCCGAGCTTGCGCTCCGGCCGCCACCCCGGCTGAGTACTCTTTACCCGGTCAGGCCGGGGAGCGGGGGTTAATTAATCGCCCCAGCAGTTTTCAAGGCCAAACACGGTATCCTGGCTGTCAACGCCTTCAGCCGGTTTGTCGGTGATGAGGGTCACGCCGGTGTCGGTGTAGCCGGAGGGCTTTTCGCCGGTGCGGACGTAGTTAAAGACAGTTTCCACACCGACCGTGGCCATTTTCAGCGGGTATTGCTGCGAGGTGGCCGCAATCTGGCCATCAACCACGCCGCGGGTGCCGGCGCAGCCGCCGTCAACGGACACAATCAGGATGTCGTTTTCTTTGCCCGCATTTTTAATGGCGGTGTACGCGCCGAAGGCGGCCGGTTCGTTGATGGTGTAAACCACGTTGATGTCCGGTTCTTTGGTGAGGCAGTTTTCCATGGCGGTCTGGCCTTTGGCCTGGTCGCCCTGGGTATCCTGGCTGCACACCACTTCCGGGGTGTTCACGTTGTCGGTGGCGGAGGCGTCAACTTCGGCCAGGCCGTAGCCCTTCATAAAGCCGTTGTGGCGCAGCGCGCCCACGGTGATGCCGGGGGCCAGGTCGAGGGTGGCAATCTTGGGCACGGTGTCGCCCATCGCGGCCTTGGCGTATTGGCCAATCAGCAGGCCGGCTTTGAAGTTATCGGTGGCAAACAGGGCGTCGGTGGCGTCCATCGGGTCGGTGGGGGTGTCCAGAGCGATAACCAGCACGCCGGCGTCGCGGGCTTTCTGAATGGCCGGGACAATGGCTTTGGTGTCGCTGGGGGTGATCAAAATCCCTTTGGCCCCGGCGTTAACCATATTTTCAATGGCTGTAACCTGGGCTTCGTTGTCGCCGTCAAACGCGCCGGCGGCGGTGAGCAGGCTTGCGCCCAGTTCATCGGCTTTGGCTTGCGCGCCCTCTTTCATTTTGACGAAGAAGGGGTTGGTTTCGGTTTTGGTGATGAGGCCAACAATAACCGGCTCATCGCTGCCGCCACTGGGGGCCGCGCCGTCGGTGCTGGATTGGCCGCCGGCCGCTTCAGCCGCTTTGGCCGCGTCAAGCGCGCCCGGGCTGGCATCGCCCCAGCAGTTTTCAATGCCAAAGACCACACCCTGGCTGTCGACGCCGGCTTGCGGTTTGTTGGTGATGAGGGTAACGCCGGTGTCGGTGTAGCCGGAGGGCTTTTCGCCGGTTTTGGCGTAATTGACCACGGTTTCCACGCCCATCGTGGCCATTTTCAGCGGGTACTGCTGCGAGGTGGCCGCAATCTGGCCGGCCACAACGCCTTCGGTGCCGGCGCAGCCGCCGTCAACCGAGACCACCAGCACGTCATTTTCTTTGCCGGCGTTTTTCAGGGCGGTGTACGCGCCAAAGGCGGCCGGTTCGTTGATGGTGTAGACTACGTTAATGTCGGGGTCTTTGGTCAGGCAGTTTTCCATGGCGGTCTGGCCTTTGGCCTGGTCGCCCTGGGTATCCTGGCTGCACACCACTTCCGGGGTGTTCACGTTGTCGGTGGCGGAGGCGTCAACTTCGGCCAGGCCGTAGCCCTTCATAAAGCCGTTGTGGCGCAGCGCGCCCACGGTGATGCCGGGGGCCAGGTCGAGGGTGGCAATCTTGGGCACGGTGTCGCCCATCGCGGCCTTGGCGTATTGGCCAATCAGCAGGCCGGCTTTGAAGTTATCGGTGGCAAACAGGGCGTCGGTGGCGTCCATCGGGTCGGTGGGGGTGTCCAGAGCGATAACCAGCACGCCGGCGTCGCGGGCTTTCTGAATGGCCGGGACAATGGCTTTGGTGTCGCTGGGGGTGATCAAAATCCCTTTGGCCCCGGCGTTAACCATATTTTCAATGGCTGTAACCTGGGCTTCGTTGTCGCCGTCAAACGCGCCGGCAGCGGTGAGCAGTTTCGCGCCCAGTTCATCGGCTTTGGCTTGCGCGCCCTCTTTCATTTTAACGAAGAAGGGGTTGGTTTCGGTTTTGGTGATCAAGCCGACGATGATCTCGCCACCTTCGGCGGCGGGGGCGGCTTCTTCTTGAGCCGGAGCGGCGGCTTCTTCCTGGGCGGGAGCGGCTTGCTCGGCCGGAGCAGCCGGGGCCGGGGTTGATGCGCCGCCGCAGGCGACAACCAGTAACATAAGGGCCGCAATTAAGGCGGCGGTAAACAAACGCTTGGTAGACATCCTTCTACACTCCTTTGTTTTGGGTAAAACTAGATTTTTACTGGATTTCATAAGGTTGTTGCTTAATGTACAGGGCCATAACCACACCGGGTCTGGCCAATCAAAAAACGGTACCTGCGGGAGTGCCGGTCTCTTGCCTGGGTGCAAAAAGCAGAGACGGGCGGGATGGGGTCATGCGGATTACGGAATGGGCTTATTCTTCACCTCCTTGTGCCTGGTTTGGCTTTCAGTATAGCGGGTGCGCCCAGTCGCGTCTATTGGGTAAAAACTTATCTTTGGCGGAAAAATACTTATTTAAGCGGAATGGGGGTGGTGAGGGTAAAAATTAAATTATGACACTGTTATAAGGCAATTATAACTCAGTCATAATCTATTTATAACTGAGTTATAATCTGATTATAACTCAGTTATAATTTGTTTTTGCTTCCTGTAAATTTTCTGATTGATTCGGGAGAAGAAAAATTCTTCTCTTATGCAGATCAGCGAATCGGCGAGGCTGCGAATGTGGGGGCGCTTCGCCAAGCGCCCCTACCCAATTACTGGGGGTAGAAGCAGGTCGGGTTTGCCGCCCGACGGTCACGTTGCAAGTGTAACCTGCCGGGGCAGAAATAGGATGCCAGGGGCAATACCTTTCAAATAAGGCCATCGGGCATGTCATTCTGAGGCCGAAGGCCGAAGAATCTCCAATTTAGGCTAATTCATACCCCAAACAGGAGACTCTTACCCTGACGGGCACAGGTCG
>CAYOXS010000069.1:9960-20514 GCA_964407935.1 uncultured Caldilineaceae bacterium | reverse complement strand
CCGCTGGCAGCCCGATTTTGTCTGCCTGTCGTTTTACAAAATGTTTGGCTACCCCACCGGCGTTGGGGCGCTGCTGGCGCGCAAACCGGCTTTGCGCAAGCTGCGCCGCCCCTGGTTTGCCGGCGGCACCATCACCCTGGCCTCGGTGCAGGGCGAAGGCTACTACCTGGCCGATGGCGAAGCCGGTTTTGAAGACGGCACGGTCAATTACCTCAACCTGCCGGCGGTAGAAATTGGCCTCAAATACCTCAATTCCATCGGCGTGGAGACCATTCACCGGCGGGTGATGGCCCTCACCGGCTGGCTGCTCGACAATTTGCTGGCGCTGCGGCACAGCAACGGCCGCTCGCTGATTACGGTGTATGGGCCAACCAGCACGCTGGCCCGCGGCGGCACCATCACCATCAATTTTTATGACCCCGACGGCCATCTGCTTGATTACCGCCATATTGAGGCGCTGGCCAACGAGGTCAATATTTCGGTGCGCACCGGCTGTTTTTGCAACCCCGGCGCCGGCGAAGTGGCCCACGGCCTGACCAAAACCCAGATGACCGAATGTTTCAAAAACCACGACCGGATGACATTTGAGCAGTTTCTGGCGGCTATTCAGCAGCAGAATGACCAGAGCGCGGGCGCGGTGCGCATTTCGGCCGGGCTGGCCACCAACTTTGCCGACGTGTACAAATTTCTGGAATTTGCCCGGCAGTTCATTGACCGGCGCGCCGGTGAGATCTGACTTCGGCATCTATTTGACAACTTGCCGGCCGGCGACTATGATTTGGCCACTTTGCTTGTGAAATTTTTGCCATTTGGTGGCGCTGCCGCCGCCGTCCCCATTGCCAGCTAATGCACTAACCATCACCGCCCCGGCGAGACCGGCAGTTTACAGCCGCAAACTTCACGATTTCCGCGAGAGAGGGAGCTATGGTTCAAACAACGCAACGCAGTTATCTGGGCCACGATTACAGCTTTAAATCGTGGCTGCTCACCGGCGACCACAAACGGGTTGCCATCCTGTACTTTGTATCGATCCTGCTGTTCTTTGTTTTGGGGGGAATCGCCGCCACCCTGCTGCGGCTGGAACTGCTCACACCGTCCAGCACCCTGATCCAACCAGACACCTACAAAAAAATCTACACCATGCACGGCATGTTGATGATCTTTTTTGGGCTGACGCCCGCTGTGCCGGCAATTTTGGGCAACTTTTTGGTGCCGCTGATGATCGGAGCCAAAAACCTGGCTTTCCCTAAATTGAATCTGGCCGGCTGGTATCTGTTTTCGCTGGGCGGGCTGCTGCTGCTGGCGGCCATCGTGCTCGGCGGCGTCGATACCGGCTGGGTGTTTTACGCCACCTACAGCACCAGCGAACCCTTGCCGCTGGCGCTCACCGGGCTGGCCATTGTGCTGGTCGCGGTTTCGTCAATTTTACTGGCCATCAACTACGTCATCACCATTCACCGCATGCGCGCTCCGGGGCTAACCTGGTTTCGGCTGCCTCTGTTTGTCTGGACAATCCAGGCCGTGAGCCTGATTTCGCTGGTGGCCATGCCAATTTTAATTGTGACCGTGGTGCTGGCGCTGCTGGAGAACTGGATTCATCTGGGTATTTTTGACCCCCGCTTTGGCGGCGACCCGCTGATATTCCAATATCTGTTCTGGTTTTACGGCCATCAAACCGCCTACCTCATCATTTTGCCGGCCATTGGCATTGCCTTTGAAATTTTTGCCGCGTTTGCCCGCCGGCCGATTTTTGGCTACCGCATCGCGGTTTATTCCATCCTGTCGCTGATTGGGCTGGGCTTTGCCTCGTGGACCATCCACATGGCCAACGACCTGTCCACTTACGCCGCCATTGTTTCGTCATTTTTCTCGTTCCTCACCATTATCCCGTTCAGTCTGATCCTGCTCAGTTTGGCAGCGACTCTGATTAAAGGCGACATCATCTTCCGCAGCCCGCTGCTGTTTGTGCTGGGCGGAATTGGCCTGTTTTTGATTGGCGGGCCGGCGGGAATTATGCTTTCGACGCTGACGCTGGCCAAACACCTCACCGGCACCACCTTTGTGACCGCCCACATGCATTTTGCTATCGGCGCGGCGGTGATGGCCTTTTTGGGCGGGCTGCATTTTTGGTGGCCCAAACTCACCGGCCGTATCGCCTCCGAAGGGCTGGCCAAAGCAACGGCGATCATCTTTTTTGTGGCCATCAACCTGGCCCTGCTCACCCAGTTTGTGCTGGGCTACCTGGGCATGTCGCGCCATACGCCGTGGTATCCCACCGAATTTAGCGTGTGGCAGGTAGCTTCAAGCCTGGGCACTACCATTTTGGTGGCCGCCTATATTTTGCCGGTGCTGTATCTGGTCTGGTCGTTGTTTGCCGGGCCAAAGGCAACGGCTAACCCGTGGCGGGCCAAAGGGCTGGAGTGGGAGCAAGCCAGTTCGCCGCCGCTGGCCGGCAACTTCACCGAAACGCCGCTCGTTACCGAAGAAGCCTATGCCTACCCCGGCAGCAGCGCCGGCCCGGCCCAACGCCCCGGCGACACGCCCGCTTCGGCGGCGCTGTAAATTTTAACCACAAAAAAGGGACGCCCGCGGGCGTCCCTTTTTTATCGAACTGAAATTAGTCGGCAATGCCCAGCAGAGCCTTGGCCACCCGAGCCGCGCTGCCGGCATCGGGCGCAAAACCGTCGGCGCCAACCTTGTTGGCAAAATCACGGTTCACCGGCGCGCCGCCGACCATCACTTTAACCTGCTCCCGCACTCCGGCCGCCTTAATGGCTTCAATGGTGCTGCTAATCGAGGGCATGGTGGTGGTTAACAACGCCGACATACCGACAATCGCCGGCCGGTGCGTTTTAATGGCCTCGACAAATTTTTCCGGCGACACGTTGCTGCCCAAATCGATAATTTCAAAACCGGCGCCTTCCAGCATCATCCCGACCAGATTTTTGCCAATGTCGTGCAGATCTCCGGCAACCGTGCCGAGCACCACCGTGCCGATAGTTTCAACCCCGGCCTCCACCAGCAGCGGCCGCAAAATATCAACCGCGCCCTGCATGGCCCGGGCCGAAATCAACATTTCCGGCACAAATTTTTCGCCAATTTCAAATTGACGTCCCACTTCATCCATCGCCGGGATGCAGGCTTTGTGCAAAATCTCTTCAGCCGAGACGCCTTCTTCCAGCGCGGCCTTAACTTCGGCTTTGACCGTGGCGGCATCGCCACTGCTTACTGCTTTGTAAATGTTCTCAAGTCTCATGTCTGGTTCCTTTCAAAGTTGGGCGCTTAAGCGCCTTCAGTATAACACCGTTTTTTTTTTCGGGTCAATTTTAACCCGCTTTTTGACACCCATTTTTGGCCGTGTTATGATGGCCTAACGTTTCCCAAACTTTTTTGTGAAAGGATTGGCTATGACAGCCCTTCTGACGCCCACCAACCGGCGCGAGCGGGTACTTCGCGCCATTCAACACCAGGACACCGATTTTGTGCCCTACAATTTTCACGCCATCCCCATGGTTTATGACAAGCTGCGCGAGCTTTACGGCCTGGCCAGCAGCACCGAGGTCGCTGACTTTGTGGGCAACCACATTGTTAAAATTGGCACCGATTTTAACTACAACCCCTGGGCCAAAGAGCTGCAAGAGGTGCAGCTTATCCCCAGCGGCGGCGCAGTCCACACCAACCTCGACGCCGCCGGCCAGCTTCACACCGATGAATTTGGCTGCGTCTGGAACCGCGCCTCTGGCATGCCGCACCCCATCGCCTACCCCCTCGCCGCCGATTACCGCCAGCTCGATAGCTACCGCTTCCCCGATCCCTACCGCTCCGGCCGGTTTAACCAGGCCTGGGCGCTGGCCAATCGCTGGCGCGGCGAGGCGTTTTTGTTTGGCAAACTGGGCATGGTTTTGTTTGAACGGGCCTGGAGTATCCGCGGCATGACTGATCTGCTGATGGACATGGCCCTCCGCCCGGAATTTGTGGAAGAGCTGCTGGACCGCATTCTGTACGAGTGGAACCTGCCCATCATCGACCAGCAGCTTGAAATTGGCGTCGATGGCTTTTATTTTGCCGATGACTGGGGCACCTCCACCGGCATGATTTTTAGCCCGGCCATGTGGCGGCGCTTTATCAAACCCCGGCTGGCCGTCATTTACGATCATATTCACGCGGCGGGCGCTTTTGTGGGTCAGCACTCCGATGGCAAAATCCAGCCTATTTTCCCCGATCTGGTTGAAATTGGGCTGGACATCTTCAATCCGCTGGAACCGGCGGCGATGGACCCGCTGGAAATGAAGCAGAAATACGGCGACAAAATCACCTTTTACGGCGGCATCGATGTGGAACGGACCATGCCCTTTGGCACGCCGGAACAGGTGCGCGCCGAAATCCGCGAGCGGGCGGCCACGCTGGGTAAAGGCGGCGGCTATATTTTGCAGACCAGCCACCATATTTTGTGGGATACCCCGCTGGCCAACATCATCGCTTACGTGGAAGAAGTTCGCGCCCTGGCCGGGCTGGAAACTCCCCGGCCGGCCCAATAAAAAGGGCCAAAAATAAACCTTTGACCCCCTCTAAAAATAGATTTGCCGGAGTCCAAAACTGTAGTTTTGGACTCCTTTTTTATTCCCGCTGCCCGCTACAGGCTAAATCATCTGCCTCAAAGTAGCCAAATCAATTCAGCAATTGCGGCTGCGACACCTGAAAGCCCAAATACTTCTCCAGCGCCTCGTGCAACGCGGCCTGATGCTGGCCGGGGGTAATGCTCACGTGGTGGCGATGGCCGTTTAACCCCACATGCAGCAGCACATCCTGCAACTTTTCAACCTGGGCCACCCCGGCGCAGCCAAAAAAGTTGCCCGGAATTCCATCCTCAGTAATACGCCCCTGCCCCAAATAAAACCGCAACTCGCCGGCATCGGTCATCATACTGCTAAACGTCATTTCAAACGGGGCAATCCGGCCCACCACGCAGCCAAAACTCTGGTTTTCGCCCAGCGCGTTGGCCAGAATCAAATGGTCAGAAATTTGCCCCTGATCGGTCATCAACTCACGTGGCACCGGCCCGCAGTGGAACAAAATGCACTTGTCATCGTCATCGCCGTAATTGTTGTTCCAATCCAGCACGGTTGCCGGCCTGCCGCTGGCGGCGCTGAGCGCGGCCATGGCCACGGCGTTGCCCACATCCACCTCGCAACTGGCCATAATGCCGGTGTTGTTGAGCTGGCCCATCAGCACGCACGGTGACACGCCCAACTGCTGCTGCAATTCAATCCAGCAGCGCAGGGCGATGGCGTCCATTTTGACCTCGGCAATAATCTCGTCCAGCACCACGCCCAGTTTGGCAATATTTTCCAGCGCGTATTCCGGCGTGCCCTGCCACGAGGTGTAAGCCAGCAGCGATGCCACTTTTTCGCGGTACGCGCCGTTGGCGGTGGGCACGGCTTTTACCCGGGCAATCACTTCGGCCAGATCGACGGTTTCAATAGTGACGCCGTGCCGCTGCAGTGCCACTTCGTCAAAGCGCACCGTTTTAAAGGCCGATGTCCGCGCCCCGATAGCCCCTACGGTTAGCCCTTTGAAGCGTTTCACTACCCGGCACAGCCGGTCAAAATAATCGATGTTGGCCTTAAACCTGTCGCTGCCAGGCCGAACCACGTGCGGTTTGAGCGTGGTAAATTTGAGATTGTGCTGGTAAAACACATCCATAATTGAAAATTTGCCGCAAAACGAGTCACGGCGCAGGGCCGGCCCCATCCGGTCCATGTCATCGGGGTAGGCCTGAATGAAAATAGGCACACCGGCCTCTTTGAGCGCGGCCACCGCCCCGTTTTCATCGCCAAAATTGGGCAGGCTGAGGATTACGCCGTCAAACCGGCCGCGATGTTCCCGCAGAAAATTGGCGTACAGTTCGCCTTCGGGCACGGTTTCAACCGCACCGTAGCGGGTGGCCTCGGCCTCAAGCAGCAGCACCTCGTGGCCCAGTTCGCGCAAAACACGGGGCAGTTCCTCACGGGCCTCGGCCTGCAACGACGCCGGAAAGAAGCCGCGGTTGCCAAAAAACAGCGCAAATGTAGATTTTTGAGCTTGCATCATCACACTCTCCTTCGAGCAAAAATTTGATTGGGGTGTAACCAAACTGAGTTGGAGAAGGAGGAAATTGGGGGGAACTACCCCCCAAGCCCCCCGGCCTGCGGCGCTGTCCCACTCATTTTAGTCGCCCATTTGATTAAAACGTTTTAAGTCAGTATAATTAAAACGTTTTAATTTGTCAATCACCGAGGCAGGCCCATGTCACCCACCACTATTATTGATGTTGCCCGCCGGGCCGGCGTTTCGCCGGGCACGGTATCTAATGCGCTGTCGGGCAAGCGGCCGGTATCGGCGGCCGCGCGGGCACGCATTGAACAGGCCATCACCGAGCTGGGCTACGCGCCCAATTTTATGGCCCGCGGGCTGGTGAACCAGCGCAGCCACATTATTGCCATTGTGGTGACGGAATTCAGGGATTTGGGATTTTACGGCTATTCGTCCACGCTCACCGGCATCCAGCAAAAAGCCACCGCACTGGGTTACTCGCTGATGCTCAATTTTGCGGCGGATTCCACCGGCCGCGAGGCGCTGCCGGCGCTGAACGAGGCCAAAAAATATCAAGCCGATGGCGTAATCTGGGCCGTCCACGAGATTGAGGGCAACCGCGACTGGACGACCACCCTCGACGCCGCCGGCTACCCGCCGATTGTCCACCTGCACACCCGGCCACAGCCCCATCTGGCGGTGGTCACTATTGACAACCGGGCCGGGGCGCGGCTGGCCGCCGGGCATTTAATTGAGCAGGGAGCCAAAACCATCGGCATTATTACCGGGCCGCTAAACTGGTGGGAGGCGCAGGAACGGCTGGCCGGCTGGCGCGAGGCGCTGCTGGCGGCCGGGCTGCCCGCCGCTGAGGCGCTGGTGGCTGAAGGCGACTGGCTGGCCGACAGCGGCCGGCTGGCGATGGAAACGCTGCTGGCGCGCAATCCGGGGCTGGACGCGGTGTTTGCCAGCAACGATACAATGGCGCTGGGGGCGCTGCACACGGCGCAGGCGCGCGGGCTGGCCGTGCCGGATGACCTGCTGCTGGCCGGTTTTGACAACACCCCGGAAGCCGCGTTGTACTGGCCGCCGCTGACTTCGGTGCGGCAGGGGTTGCGGCAAATGGGCTGCCTAGCGGTGGAAACGCTGCACGCCATCATTGAAGAGCAGGCCGGCGCGCCGCCGCAGCTTCAGTTGCAGCCGGAACTGGTGGTGCGGCGCAGTTCGCAAAAAACAGACGCCGCGGCGTAAAAAACGAAACGGGGGCGGACGGTTTAGCCGTCCGCCCCCGTTTCGTTAAACAAACTGCTGGAGGATGAGAGGGAAGGGTAACACCTAACGCGGGCGAGTGCCCAGCATCACTTTAACCAATTCCTCGCCGCCGTTGGTATGAATAACGTTCAGTTCAATCTCGTCACCGGGTTTGGTGTTGTTAACCAGATAAGTGATCAGCTCATCGATGCCATTGATGGCGGTGCCGTTGATGGCGGTGATAATGTCGCCGCCATAGAGAAATTCATCGCTGTCCTCTTTGAGCGTTTCATCACGGCCCTGCAAGCCGGCTTTGGCCGCCGGGCTGTTTTCAAATACGCTGGTCACGACCGCGCCTTTAACGGCGGGGGCAAGCTGGCGAAACCCGCTCAGCGCCGGCGAAATTTCTGTGCCGCTGATGCCCAGCCACGAATATTCGTGGACGTTGCCATTGATCAGATCAGGCACAATGGTTTTGGCAATGTTCACCGGAATGGCAAAACCGATGCCGGAGCTGCCGCCGCTGCGGCTGAGCATTTGGGCGTTAATGCCAATCACCTCGCCGCGGCGATTGACCAGCGGCCCGCCGGAATTGCCGGGGTTGATGGGCGCATCGGTTTGAATCACCTCAGGGATGGAGAAGCCGGCGTTGCCGCCCTGAATGGTGCGCCCCACTGCGCTGACAATCCCGCTGGTCATGGTGAAATCCTGGCCAAAAGGATTGCCAATGGCAATGGCCAACTGGCCCACCTCAAGCTGGCTGCTGTCGGCAACCTTCACCGGCACCAGCTCGCTGGCCGGCACGTTTACCTGAATCACCGCCAGATCAGAGTCGGGGTCGGTGGCAACCAGTTGGGCATCGGCCCAGGTACCATCGGCAAAGTAAACCTCAATTTTGGTTGAGTCTTCAACCACGTGGTTGTTGGTGACAATGTGGCCCTGTTTGTCCCACACAAAGCCCGAGCCGCTGCCCTCGTTGAAAAATTGCGGGTGATCCTGCGGTACCTGGTCGCCAAAATCGGCTGTATTCACGGCTTTGGTCACCTGAATATTCACCACCGAGGGCAAAACATCGTGGTAAACATTGACCAGCGTTTTTTCGTAAGCCGCCACCAGATCGGTATCCGCGGCAGTCTGGGCACTCGTTGAGGCCAGCGCCGGCTGGTTAAAAACCGGAGCCACAACCAGACCGCCCACCAAAATGCCAATCATCAACACAACCGCGGTGACAAGACTGACGCCAAGCAGCAGATAGACTGATTTTTGGGAGTTTTTCACACTATACCTCGTTTTCTTTGTTTATTTCTTTGTTTTATTGTTTTCCGTAAAGTAATTACGACATTAGCACGCGTAGATGAGAATCAATTTAGAAACAAATTAAACCCAGGTTAAAAAACAACAAAAAAACGGCCCGCCAAATGGCGAGCCGCTGTAAATTGGGCAAAGATTGATGGGTTTACGCCGCAGGCACGTTTCGCGGCGATTGCTCCTGCTGGCGCAGCAGCACCAGCACAATCGCGGCAGCAGCCAGTAACACCAGTTGCGGTACCAGCGACTCCCACGTGGGGTAAATGCCGATGGCCGGAATGGTGGGTACCAGGCTGACCAGCGAGGCCGGCAGCACGCCGGCAATTTGCAGGGCATGGATGCCGTGCCCCACAAATTTAAAGCCAAGGTAGAACACCAGCAGCCCGGCCACCCGGAAAAAGAGGCGCAACGGTAATTTTACACCAAGCCACAACATCAGCACGGCGGCTACGGCCAAAACACCAACCCCCAGCGCTATACCGGACACCAGATTGCTCACAGAAATTGATGGCGCCATGCCCAGATAGAACACCGCCGTTTCAGCGCCTTCGCGGAACACCGCCAAAAACGCCAGCAAAGCCAGTCCCCACAAACTGCCCCGCGCCAGGGCCTGCGAGGTGCGCTCGTCGATGTATTTACGCCAGGCGCTCAAATTGGATTTGCTGTGCAGCCAGTACGATACATAGAACAACAGCACCGCGGCCACCAACCCGGTAACGCCTTCAATCAGTTCGCGGTTTTGCCCGGCGCTGACCTGGTTAAAAATGGCTTGCAGGCCAAAGGCCGCCACAATACTGGCCAGCACACCCGCGCCGCCGCCCAGCCAAATCCAGCCGCGGCGGTGGCTGTTGCCCGAACGGTTGAGAAAAGCCAGCAGCGCCACAATAACCAGCAGCGCTTCCAGCCCTTCCCGCAAAATGATGGCCGCCGCATCGAACATAGTGTAAGCCGCCGGAGCTATCGCAAAGGGCGACAGCGTGGCCCGCAATTCTTCTAACGCGGTAGCGGCCGCGGCCTGATCAACCGGTTCGGCGCGCAGGGCGGCCAGCGCCCGGCCCAGATTTGTTTCGATGGCCGTGTACGCGTCCTGCGAGCGGGCAGCGATTTCGCCTTCAACACCGGGCCAGGCTGCGACAACCTGGGCAAACTGGGCGTTGGCGGTTTCGGTATCGCCGTTAGCCAGCGCCGACTCCGCGGCCGCCAGCCAGTTCACCAGCTCGGCCGGCGTGGCCTCAACAGCCGCCACCGGGGCGACGTCACCGTCGCCAAACTGCGCGGCAATTTCATTGGTCTCAGCCAGCAGATATTCGTAGGCCTGTTCAACCGCAGCCGGGTTGAGCGGCTCGGCGGCCAGCGCCTCTTTCACCCCATCGAGCGCGCCTTCCAGCTCAACATAGGCGGTTGGGTTTTGCGCCTTTATGTCGTCTTCAATATTTTCCCACAGTTCGTGCAGTTCAGTGTATTCCAACTGCATCAATTCCGGGTTGTTGTGTTCGGCGGCTTCCACGCCTTCGTGAGCGATGTGGGCCATTTGCTGCAATTTGCCGGCCAGCGCCGGCTCATCAGCCAAAACCGGCCGGGCTGCCAACAGCCCCACCGCGAACATTAATCCAACCAGTGCCAGTATGTGTTTGTGCATTAACTTGTGTCTCCCTTTTATCTTGAAAAATACGTCCCAATGATAAAAGGGAGAGCAGGATTAATCAATAGCCCGGTGACAGGTTTTTTTATAAAAAGAACTATTTTTAAAGTTAACTGGGGTTAAATTTTTGGGCGAGGGCCAAGGTACGCCCGGGGGGAGATCAAACAGGTGTGTTCAGCGATACAATTTACCCCCGGCCCCTCCCCCCAAATTGGGGGGGGGGTGAAGAATCAGGTGTGTTTTGGGGGGGGGGGGGGGCGGCCGCCCCACCCCGGGCCGAGTGT
>CAYOXS010000069.1:0-9950 GCA_964407935.1 uncultured Caldilineaceae bacterium | reverse complement strand
TAAATTCCCCCCCCCCCCCCGCCCCCACCCAATTTTGGGGGGGTGGTTATAATAAGCTGGTGTTTTTGGGGCGGCGCCCCCCCCCAAAACACACCGTTTCAATATTTCCCCCCTTCTCTGGGGAAGGGGGGATGGGGCAAATCAGTGGAACCACAATTTAATGCAGCGCTGCTGCGGCCAACCTACTCCAACAGAATAACGTGGACGTGGCGCGGGCCGTGGACGCCCAGCACCAGATTCAGCTCAATATCGGCGGTGCGGCTGGGGCCGGAAATAATGGTCAGGTTGGCCACCTCGGCCAGCAAACTGCCACCCCGGAGCGCCATCCAGGCGGCCAGGTCCGGGTAGAGCTGCGTCACCGGCAGCAGAGCGATGTGCACCGGCGGCAGCAGCGACGCCATTCGCGGGCGGCCGGGGCCGGTATCGACAATAATGCTGCCCGTATCGGCCAGCCCGGCAATAGCGCCGGTGATACCCGCGGGAACTTTTTCCAGCCGCTGCCGCGCGGCCGGGTCGCCGGCTGAGTCATCGATTTTTTCCACAGCGATGCCCGCCGCTTGCAGCCGCTCGTTCACGCCGGGCAGGGGCAAATTGGCATCATCCCAGGCGATGACCGATTTTGGCTCAAACTGGCCGGCCAGCTCGAGCAGTTGCTCCAGTGCCGCCGGGGCCGGCAGCGGGCCGTAAACCTGCCCGGTCAGCGCTTCCAGCTCGGCGCGCCAGCGGGCGACCAGTTTACGCGGCTCAAACGGCGCGGGCGCGGCGGCGTCCGGGGGGCGGCGGCGGTCGGCCAGCAGTTCCGGGTTGTTCACCCCTTGCCGAATATTTGACAGAATGGTCTGTTTGTTGGCCTGATTATCCATCATTTTTGTCCCTGTTTTTGACGTTTGGCCCAGCGTTCCTGAAACGACTCTGTGGCCAGCGCCGGAAAATCGCGCGTGCCGGTCCACGCGCCGAGCGGGCCGGGCATGCGCGTAATCCAGCCATCCCGGGCCACAACCCCGGTGGCTTTGGCGGCGACCTTTGCGCCCCATTGCCACAGCCACGGTGTTGTTGCGGCGCGGGCGTAATTTTTAATGCCGATTTTCAACCAGGCCGGCGGTTGACCGGCCACGACCGTATCGCGCCGCAGCCGCAGCAGCAGTTCCGGCAGATCGATGCGCACCGGGCAAACCTCGCGGCAGGCCCCGCACAGTGACGACGCGTGCGGCAGGTCGCCGTAGTTGGCCAGTCCTCCAAATAACGGGCTGAGAATACTGCCCATTGGCCCGGGGTAGGTGTGGCCGTAGGCGTGGCCGCCAATGCTGCGATAGACCGGGCAGGCGTTGAGGCAGGCCCCGCAGCGAATGCAGGTTAAAATTTCGGCCAGGTCGGTTTGCAGAATCTGGCTGCGGCCGTTATCAACCAATACCAGATGCAGTTGCTCGGGGCCGTCGCCGTCGGTGGGGCGGCGGGGGCCGGTGAGAAAGGTGGTGTAAACGCTCAATTTTTGGCCGGTGGCGCTGCGGGCCAGCAGTTGCAGCCCCAGCGTCAGGTCGGCGGGGGTGGGCACAATCCGCTCGATGCCCATCAGCGCCACGTGGATGCGAGGCATGCTGGTGGTCATGCGGCCGTTGCCTTCGTTGGTGACCAGCGTGAGCGTGCCGGTGCTGGCCACGCCAAAATTAACGCCGCTGATGCCCATCTCGGCCTGTAAGAATTTCTGGCGCAGGGTTCGCCGGGCGATGGCGGCCAGTGCCTGCGGATCGTCGGTGTAGTCAACGCCCAGTTTGGTTTGGAACAGCCGGCCAATTTGCTGCCGGGTTTTGTGCAGCACCGGCACAATAATGTGGCTGGGGTGGTCGTGGTCAAGCTGGGCAATGTATTCGCCCAGATCGGTTTCGATGACCTCCAGGCTGGCAGCCTCGAGCGCGGCGTTGAGGTGGATTTCCTCGGTGACCATCGATTTGGATTTGATGATAGTTTTGACCCCGTTTTGGCCGGCGATGGCCAGCACAATCTGGCGGGCATCCTCGGCGGTAGGCGCCCAATGAACCACGCCGCCGGCTTTTTCAACGTTTTCGGTCAGTTGCTCCAGGTATTTGTCAAGATTGGCGATGGTGTGCCGCCGCATCAGCCTGGCCCGGTCGCGGGTGTCATCCGGGTTGGCCAGCGTACCGAGCGCAGCCGCGCGTTTACCCAGAAAACTACTGGTGCCGTTGCCCAACGCCCGGCGCATAACCTCATTATGGATACCTTCCTCAACCCGCTCGTAAAAGGTGATGGGTGCGTTCATTCGTGCTCCTTTGGTAAATACGCGCTTCGACCAAATTGGGGGCAACGCTTAAAACAGATGCCCGACCGCGCCCGGCCCGCCGGCCAGCAAAATGGCGTTGGCTCGCTTTAAAGCGACCGCTTCAATCTGGCGGCGCAGTTGTTCGCGGTTGGCCGGATGCGGCGTTTCGATCAATTTGATGGCGTTGGCCCAAACTTCGTCGCGCCAGTGGGTAATCAGGCGCGAAATCAGCCATTCGTCCAACCGCCCCATGAGTTTGTCTGCGATATCCAGCGCCGGCTCCAGCCGCTCCAGAATGTCATCCTGCACGGCGTCGATGGTGCGGCCAATCACAAAATTCACGTGGCAGTGGTCGGTGTAGCGCCGCTGGCGCTGCGGCGGCGACGACTGCGCCCATTCCTGCTCCAACACGTCAACCAGCGTTAGCACCAGGTCGTAATTAATATGAGCATTGACGCCCAGCAGCAGGTTTTGCAACACCCTGGTTTGGGGGTGGCGGGCGGCGGCAAAAGCCATTTGCCACACCTGTGGCGCGCCGGGGCTGTGCTGTTCTTCGGCCTGCAGGGCCACAAAATAATAATCGGCAAAACGATGCAGCAGCGTATTAATCCAGACGGCGTCATCAAATTCTCCGGCGTCGATGGCGGTGAGCATGTTGCCGGTCATTAAAGCGTAGCAGCTCAAAAATATCGAGCGCTGGTCGGCGGCAGCCTGCCACTGCTGCACCAACATCTGCATTCGAGCCGTAATCGGTTGTTGTCGCGGAGTTGCGGCCAATTCTGTCATCGGTGGGTTATTCTTTCTCCGCCAGCACTTGCGCCAGATGCACGCATTTGGTCGGCTTTCCCTGCCGGTGCAACCCGGCGTTAATGTGCATCAGGCACGAAATATCGCAGCCCACAATCCGCTCCGCCGCCGAGCCGTCCACATCGGCCAGTTTGTTGGCCAGCATATCCTGCGAAATAGCCGGCATTTTTATGCTGAACAACCCGCCAAAACCGCAGCACTGCTCCTCGCGGGGCATGGCCACCACCTCCGCGCCGGCCACGTTGGCCAGCAGTTGGCGCGGCTGGCGGCTGATGCCCAGCCCGCGGGTGAGGTGGCAGGAGGGATGGTAGGCCAGCCGGCCCTCAAACGCCGCGCCAACATCAGTAACGCCCAGCACGTCCACCAGAAACTGGCTGAACTCGTAGGTGAGGCCCGCCACCCGGCGAGCGCGCTGCTGCCATTCCGGCTCGCCGGTAAACAAATCGGGGTAGTGGTGAATCATCATATCGGCGCAGGAGCCGGACGGCACCACGATGGGCGAGTCGTCCTGCTCCAGAATTTTGAGGGTGTGTTTGGCCATCTGCCGGGCTTCGGCCCAAAAGCCGCCGTTGAAAGCCGGCTGGCCGCAGCAGGTTTGCCCCGCCGGCACGGTCACTTCGATGCCCAGCCGCTCCAGTACCGTCACCACGGCCTCGCCCACCTCCGGCGACAGGTGATCGACCAGGCAGGTGACAAACAGGCGAATACGGCGGGGGCGGGGGGTGTCAGTCTGTGCAAAGTCCATTGGTTTCTCCGTTGAAAATAGGATTCAGGAGTTAGGAATTAGAGCGTGTTCCTGCCCCGGCTTCTAAAAATTTGCGGCTGGAGTCCAAACCTGTAGTTTTGGACTCCAGCTTCACCCGTCCCACGGGAAGGCTGCACTCTGCCGGGTATCAGGTATTGTCAGTCTCGTCCTGGCTGAAACTAACTCGATTTTACCTAAAGTCCGGCTTTTATCAAACAACGGCCTGCGCGGCAAAGGTGGCGGGGTCAATGTTACTGCCGCAGACAATCAGCCCCACCCGCCGGCCGGCCAGCTTTTCGCGCAGCGGGCCAACCAGCGCCGCCGTGGCCGCCGCGCCCGCCGGCTCTACCGCCAGTTTCACGCCCTGATAAATCAGCCCCATCGC
Source organism: uncultured Caldilineaceae bacterium (assembly GCA_964407935.1). GTDB lineage: Bacteria > Chloroflexota > Anaerolineae > 4572-78 > J111 > J095. The sequence continues at coordinate 5,738 of CAYOXS010000069.1, read as the reverse complement.
CCGGCGCAGTTCGTCGTCAGATACCAGCACCAGCTCATCGACAAACCGCTGGCACAGGCCAAAACTGTACGGCTCGGCGTAGGGCGCGCCCAGGCTGTCGGCAATCGAGCGCACTTTGTCGATGGCTTCCGGCCGGCCGCTGGCAAAACTGCGGTGCATCGTGTCGGCCCCCTCCGGCTCCACGCCGATGACTTGGCATCGCGGCTGGAGCAATTTAACCGCCGCGGCAATACCGGCGCACAACCCGCCGCCGCCAATCGGCACAAGCACCGCATCCAGCCCGCCAACCTGCCGGCACAACTCCAGCCCAACGGTAGCCGTCCCCAGCGCGGTCAGCGGCCCCTCAAAGGGATGCACGGTGGTGCGCCCCTCCTCGGCTTCAATCTGGCGCACCCGCTCAAACGCCTGGTGCACGTTATCCACCAGTACCACCTCCGCGCCGTAGGCCCGGCACAGGGCCATCCGCGCCGGGTTGGCCGTTTTGGGCATCACCACTTTGGCCGTGCTGCCGAGCTGCTGCGCGGCGTAGCCCACCGCGATGGCGTGATTGCCGGCGCTGACCGCCGTTACCCCGCGCGCCAGCGCCGCATCATCCAGCTCAAGCATCACCCGGATGGCCCCGCGGGGTTTAAACGTGCCGGTGTGCTGAAAAAGTTCCAGCTTGAGCCAAACCTCGGTGTTGCGGCCCAGCAGATCGGTGAGGTGGCGGTTTTGCCAGCGCCAAACCGGCGTTTCAACCACAAACGGGTCGATCAGCCGGCGGGTTGTCTCAATTTCAGCCAGGGTGGGAAACTGCATTGAGTCCTCCAGATTGTTTGAGTTTTTGGTTGGATGATGGTAAGTTATCCGGGTTATTCGGGAACCAACCATGTTCAAATTCTACTGCAAATTGCTGTTTAATCTAATTGGGCTGGCCACGCTGCTGGCGGCGGCGCTGCCGGCCCACGCCCAAACGCCGGAACCGCCGGCCCTCGAACTGGGATTTCATTTGGCCAAAGGCGACAGCCAGCATCTTGAGGCCGCCCGCACCGCCGGCGCAAAATTCGCGGTGATTGTTTTCAACTGGGCCAACATCGAGCCGGAACCGGGCTACCACTACTGGACCGAACCGGACGCGGCCCTGGCCGCCGCCGAATTTTACGGGCTGGACGTGATCGCCCGGCTGGACCAGCCGCCGGCCTGGGCCATCCAACCCGGCCAAACCCTGCCCATCGACTCGAATGCCTACGCCGCTTTTGCCGGCAGCGTGGCCCGGCGCTACGGCCCCCGGCTGGCCGGGATGATTCTGTGGAACGAACCCAACCTCAGCATCGATTGGAACAACCAGCCGCCCAACGCCGCCGCCTACGCCGAGCTGCTCAAACCGGCCTACGCCGCGGTCAAAGTCATCGACCCGGATTTGCCGGTGGCGCTGGCCGCGCCGGCCTCCACCGAGGGCGAAGGGGATTGGGCCATCAACGATCTGGATTATTTGCAGGCGCTGTACGCCGCCGGCATCAAGGATTATTTTGATGTGCTCACCGCCCATCCCTACGGCTTTGGCCGTCCGCCCGCCGACGCCCCGGAAAAGTACCGGCCCAACTTTCGGCGGCTGGAACTGTACCGCGACATCATGGTCGCCAACGGTGACGCCGCCAAGCCGGTGTGGGTCACCGAGGCCGGCTGGCTGGTGACCACCGACAACCCCAAAAACGAGTGGCAGCTTGTGTCGCCGGAAACGCAGGCGGACTACACGCTGGCGGCCATCGATACCGCCCAACGTCACTATCCCTGGCTGGAGCGGCTGGCGTTGTGGCAGCTCAACGCGCAGGGCGATGAGTACGGCTTTAACCTGTGGAACGGCCCCGCCGCGGCCAGCCCGGCCTATCGGGCGCTGGTTGAGGCCTTTGGCCCGCCGCCCAACTCAAACCTCAACCCTGAGAACTCAACCCTTGAAATTCTGGCCGCCGACAGCATCATTCGCCTGGGCGACCGCGACACGCTCCATCCGCATTGGGTACACCTGCATAACGGCGGCAGTCTGAGCTGGACGGGTGAATTTTTTTTGAGCGCCCAAAAAGCCGGGCTGCCGTACAACCTGCTGCTGGAAACTATGCAAGTGACCCAACCGGACAACCGGCTGGTTATCAACGGGCAGGAAGTGGGCCGGCTGGCTCAGCGCGCCCGCCCGGACATCACCAGCACCTGGGTAACGCAGAAATTTACCCTGCCGCCCGGCCTGCTGCGGCCCGGCCCCAACCGCCTCACGCTGACAGTTGGGCCGCGCAACCCGGTCCGCCAGTACGAAACCGCCCGCTTTGAAAATCTGCAAATTCGCCACGCCCGGCTGGAACTGGCCGATGACTCGCCGCCGCCGCTATTTACCGGCTGGCAGGCGCGCCCCTCGCCGGGCGGCTGGAGCGAAACCGGCCGGCTGCGGCCCGGCAGCGATGGCCGGGTGTGGCTCACCGGCAACCGGCCGGGCCAGTTGTGGCAGGTTGAAACCTCGCCGCCCTTCAGCGTCACCAACCGCAGCGGCAGCCAGCCCGGGCTGGTGTATGCCGATATTCTGCCCGATGGCCGGCTCGCGGCCACCAACCGCGGCCTCTTTTGGCGCGAGTCCGTAACCGGCGAGTGGCAGCCCGCCGGCGGCCCGGCCGCGCCGGCCTACAGTGTGGCGGCGTTCGATCATCGGTTTTGGGCCGGCTTTGAGGGCGAGGGCTTGTGGGCCGCACCTTCGCCCGGCGGGCCGTGGGCGCGAACCCCGCTAACCGCCGCCACGGTCATCGATGTGGTGCCTGGCGGCGATACGCTCTTTGCCGTTACCCCGGACTCCATTTCTGCCGGCGATGGCCGCGGGCCGTGGCACTCGCTGCCGCTGCCGGGGCTAACCCCGGCCCAACTGGCCGACACCGGCGAATTTTACGGCGACAAAATGCGCCCGCGCCTGTCCCTGGCCAGCGACGGCGCGCTGGTACTGCGGCTGCAGGACCGGCTGTGGGTGGGGCAGGAATCAGGAATCAGGAATCAGGAGTCAGGTTTAGAGTCGCAATTCGCAATTCGCAATTGGCTCCCTTTCGGCCCGGAAAAAGCGGCCGGCAAAATTTACAGCGTGGCCAACTGCTGCGGCCCCGGCACACTGGTCGGCACCAACAAAGCCGGGCTGTGGCGGCTGGAAACCGGCGGCGAGTGGGCGCGGCTGGATGACGACGATACAAACAACGATACATTTGAAGTGATCGACGTGACCGAGCTGTTGCCGCAGGGCAACACCCTGCTGGTGGCGGGCGAAACCGGCCTGCTGGCCAGCGTTGACGGCGGCAACCGATGGCAGGTGGTGGCCGGGCTGCCGCCAGCCGTCAGCGATTTGCTGGTTGATCCCGTCGAGCCAGCGCGCTGGGTGGCCGGCACGCCGGCCGGCGTTTACCTCAGCCGTGATGCCGGCGACTCGTGGCAGCCGGTCAGCCCGCCGTGGACGGTGTGGGACATGGCCTTTGGCCCGCAGGGGCGGCTGTTTGTGGGCCGCAGCAACGGGCTGGCCTGGGTCGATGACCTGTCGGGCGCGGCGCTTGACTGGCAGGCGGCGGGCGACATGCGCCGGGTTTTCTTTTTGCAGGTTCGGCCCAACCCCGGCCAGCCGGCGCAGGTGTGGAGCGGCACCTGGGGCAACAACATCGCCGCCAGCAACGACGGCGGCCGCTCGGTGGCGTCCATTCACAACGGGCTGGAAACGCTGAGCGGGCTGGATTTGCTGTGGCACGCCGCGCCGGGCCAGGTGACGCTGGCCACCATCGAGGGGTTGTACCGCACCGACGACGGCGGGCAAAGCTGGTTCAAACTGCCCGGCCCGCTGGCCCGGCAAACCGTGCACAGCCTGCTGCAAACCGGGGATGGCGTCATTTGGGCCGGAGCCGCCGACGGGTTGTGGCGCAGCCGGGATTTTGGCGCAAGCTGGGTACGAGTTGAGGGCGGCCCGGCGGCGGCGGTTATCCGACTGGGCCAGATAACAATTCCGCCGGGCCGGGGCGCGCCGCCGGCGAAGCAGCCGGAGCGCTGGCTGTGGGCCGGCGTTGAAGGCGGCGGCCTGTGGCTCAGCACCAATGGCGGCGACTCGTGGCAGGCGGCCGGGCTGGCGACTCACACCGTGTACAACCTGATTGTTGATCCGGTGCGCTACCGGCAGTTGGTCGCCGCCACCGAGGCGGGGATTCTTGCTACGCCGCTTGATAACTGAATAGCATCCAAAAAATATTTCGGACGGCCCGCTTAAAACGTCCAACAACCGGACAACCACACGACTTTAAATTCGCCGGATTCTGCAAAAAATAGTATAACTTTGAGTGCTGGTCATCAGACACAAATAATCTTTTCAATGGAGAATTAAACTATGCAATTAGCAGACCGAATGAACCGATTGGGCACCGAAAGTGCGTTTGAAGTGTTGGCCCGGGCCAAAGCCCTTGAGGCGCAGGGACGAGAAATTGTCCACCTTGAAATTGGCGAACCGGATTTTGACACCCCGCCCCACATCATCGAAGCGGCCATCAAAGCTTTGCGCGATGGCTACACCCACTACACCCCGTCCGCCGGCCTGCCGGTTGTGCGCCAGGCTATCGCCGAACATGTGAGCCGCAGCCGCGGCGTCGAAGTTCGCCCCGAGCAGGTGGTGGTGACGCCGGGGGCCAAGCCGATTATGTTTTTCACCATGCTGGCCCTGCTGCAGCCGGGCGACGAAGCCATTTACCCGGACCCCGGCTTCCCCATTTACCGCTCGATGATCAACTTTGTGGGGGCCAAACCGGTGCCGCTGCCGCTGCGCGAGGACAAGGATTTTCGCTTTGACCCCGCCGAATTCCGCAGCCTGGTCAACGACCGTACCAAACTGATTATCATCAACACCCCGCAGAACCCCACCGGCGGCGTGCTGACCAAATCTGATATAGAGGCCATTGCCGATGTCGCCCGCGAGCGCAACATCCCGGTGCTCAGCGACGAGGTGTACGAGCAAATTCTGTACGAAGGCGAGCACGTCAGTTTGATGTCGCTGCCGGATATGCTACCGCACACCATTCTGCTGGACGGCTTTTCCAAAACCTTCGCCATGACCGGCTGGCGGCTGGGCTACGGGGTGATGCCCCTGCCGCTGGCCGAGCAGATGACCCGGCTGATGACCAACTCCAACTCCTGCACCTCGGCTTCCACGCAGATGGCCGGCGTGGCCGCGCTGACCGGCCCCCGCGGCGAAGTGAACCAGATGGTGGCCGCCTTCCGCGAGCGGCGCGACGTGATTGTCAGCGGCCTCAACCAGATTCCTGGTTTCCGCTGCGCCAACCCGGCCGGCGCGTTTTACGTTTTCCCCAACATTGAAGGCACCGGCCGCGGCTCCAAAGAAATGGAAAATCTGCTGCTGGACAAAGCCGGCGTGGCCGCTCTCAGCGGCAGCGGCTTTGGCGTGTACGGCGATGGCTACGTTCGCTTCAGTTACGCCAACTCCATCCCCAACATTAAAAAGGCGCTGCAACGCATCCGGGAAATGGTTGACACCCTGTAAACCGACCCCAACACGGCGGCGGGCCAGGCCCGCCGCCGTTTCTTTTTCGCAAATTCCAACCAAATTCTAATTAACTTCACAACTGAATCCCATATTCTGCGGGTAAACTTTTTCAGACAATAGTCGAGGGCTGTCCAGAATTTTGGGCAGACAGGGGGGAAATGGGGGGACACCCCCCACCCCCCGGCCTGCGGCGCTTCTCCAAAAT
>CAYOXS010000068.1:10353-20520 GCA_964407935.1 uncultured Caldilineaceae bacterium | reverse complement strand
TTGGCGCTGCTGCGGCGGGATGGTCAGCGGCGGCAATTCGCCGGTGTGGGTGATTGCGCCATCGAGTTGGATTTGCCACGTAGCGCGGGTGGCGAATTGCGAATTGTGGGGAATAAGTTGGTTGGGATTGATGATCAAATCGACAAAGTAGTTTTTGTTGGTGATTTCTATTTGGCCGGTTGACAAATCGATGGGAGTGACGGCGACGGGTTGCAGGATTTTTTTGTACTCAAAGAGGGCCGGGTGGGGGGTGCGGTCGGGGAAAACCAGCCCGTTGAGGCTGAAATCGAGGTCGTTGATTTCGTCGCCAAAATCGCCGCCGTAACCCCAAAACTCGCGGCCGTGCTCATCCACTTTGACCAGCCCCTGATCGACCCAATCCCAAATGAAGCCACCCTGCAAACCGTGGTGGCTTTCAATGGCGTCCCAATATTCTTTGAGGTTGCCGGTGCTGTTGCCCATCGAGTGAGCGTACTCGCACATAATCAGCGGGCGGGTGTTGGCCGGGTCTAGCGCGTAGGCAATAATGTTGTCCACCGAGGGATACATCGGCGCGACAATATCGGTGACGTGGCTGCCGGCCAGCCAGCCGCGGCGCATGGCCGCGTCTTTTTGGGCCAGCGACAGCCGGCCGGCCAGCGCGGTGGAGTCCTGCTGCAAAATGATGGTGTAGGGCGAGGTCGCGCCCTCGTAGTGGAGCGGGCGGCTGGGGTCAAAATGGCGCAGCCAGCCGGCCATGGCGTCGTGGTTGGGGCCGTAGCCGCTTTCGTTGCCCAGCGACCACAGAATGATGCAGGCGTGGTTTTTATCACGCAGCACCATGCGCTGGCAGCGGTCAACAAAGGCGGCGGTCCAGTCGGGGTCGTTGCAGAGGCGGTTGTAAAGGGCGTGCGTTTCAAGGTTGGTTTCGTCGATGACGTACAGCCCGTGCTCGTCGCACAGCTCGTACCAGCGGGAGTCGTTGGGGTAGTGGCTGGTGCGCACGGCGTTGATATTGTTTTGTTTGAGCAGGCGCAGGTCGGCCAGCATGGTTTCCGGTGGCACGGTTTTGCCCAGCCGCTCGTGGAAATCGTGGCGGTTGACGCCTTTGAGCAGCACCGGCTGGCCGTTGATGAGCAGCTCGCGGCCTTTGACCTCGATGCGGCGGAAGCCGATTTTCTGGCTCACGGCGTGCGCCACCGCGCCGGCGCGGTCCAGCAGCGACAGCACCAGCGTGTACAAATAAGGCGATTCGGCGCTCCACTGGCGCGGCGCGGCCAGCGCGGCGGTAAAATCGACGCGAGTCATGGCCCAGTCCGATTGCAGCACCGGCCCGGTTTGCGGCTCGATGACCGGCGCGCCGGCGGCATCGAATAGCTGCATGCGCACCGCGCAGCCGTCGGGGTGGGGGGCAAAGCCGCGGATTTCACGGGTGTAATTGACCGCCGGCGGCGGGTCGAAGGTGCGGACATCGACCCGAACGCGCAGCGTGCCGTCGCGGAAATCGTCATCGAGTTGCGGCCGGGCAAAGACATCGAACAGGCAGGTGGGCGGCAGGGCCAGCAAATAAACGTCGCGGTGCAGGCCGGCCATCAGCCAGTGGTCCTGGTCTTCCAGGTAGCTGGCGTCGCTCCAGCGAATGACCATCGCCGCGACGGTGTTTTGACCGGGGCGCAGGTAGGGGGTGATGTCGAACTCGGCGGGCAGGCGGGAATCTTTGCTGAAGCCAACGTGCTGGCCGTTAATATACAGGTAAAAGAAGGTTTCGACGCCGCCAAAACCGATGATGATGCGGCGGCCCGGCCAGCCTGCGGGCAGGGTGAAGCTGCGGCGATAGAGGCCAGTGGGATTTTCGGCGGGCACGCGTGGCGGGGTGGGCGGAAAGGGCATTTTGACGTTGGTGTAGATGGGCCTGTCAAACCCCTGCATGGTCCAGTTGCCCGGCACGGTGATGTTGGCCCAGCCGGAGTCGTCAAACTCCGGCGCGGCGAAATCGGCGGGCGCGGCGTGGGGGTTATCGAGCAGGGAGAAGCGCCACTGGCCGTTGAGCAGCAGCCGGTACGGCGACTCGGCGAGGCGGCGGGCGGCGTCTTCATCGGAATAGGGGGTGAGCGGCGAGCGGCTGGTGAGCCGGTTGTGGCCGATAGCTTGCGGGTTTTCCCAATCGCTGGGGGTGGTGAAGGGCATAGGTCGCTTTAGCCTTTAACGCCGCTGCTGGTGACGCTTTCAACAAAAAAGCGCTGGCCCAGAATAAAGACAATCAGCGGCGGCAAAATAGCGATGGCCGCGCCGGCCAAAATCAGGTTGGGGCTGTCGCTGGCGCGGCCGCGCAGCACGTTGAGGGCCAGGGTGAGGACGTGGTTTTGGGTGTTGCCGGTGTTGATGGTGACCAGCGGCCAGAAGAAGCTGTTCCAGGCGTACAAAAAGGTAAAGGTGCTGAGTGTGGCCAATGCCGGCGTGGCGGCCGGTAAAAAGATGCGCCGCAAAATTTCAAAACGCGACGCGCCATCGATGAGCGCCGCCTCTTCAATTTCTTTGGGGATGGTGATGAAAAACTGGCGCATTAAAAAGGTGCCGTAGGCGGTAAAAACCCAGGGGATAATCAGCGCGGCCAGATTATCGACCCAGCCGACTATCACCATGAGCTGGTACAGCGGCATAATCAGCACGGCAAAGGGAATCATCAGCGTGCCCAGGTAGACCAGAAAAATCTGGTTGCGGCCGGGAAAGCGCAGCCGGGCAAAGGCGTAACCGCCCAACACCGAGGTGATGAGCTGGCCGGCCACCACCAGTACGGTGACCAGAGTGGTGTTGACCAGGGCGCGGTCCATGCCCTGCAAATCGATGACAGCGGTGTAGTTTTCCGGGTGGGCGGTGAGCGTTTCAACCGGCTGGCTCAGCCGCACATTTTGCAGTACCGACACCTCCGAGTTGTTGGGATCGACAAATTTGCCCAGCGCCGTCTGGCTCACCTGAATCATCGGCACAACCTGGCCGTCAAGCTCAATGTCAAACAAATCTTTTTCCTCACCGTTAATGGTGGCTTTTTGCGGGTCCATAAAACCGCCGGTGGGGCGAACCTCGCTCAACGGGCGCTCGTAGGTAACCGCCGGATTGTTGGGATCGGCATACACGCCGATTTTAATGTTATCCTGCACCAGCACAAACTGGCGCTGCTGGCCGTCAATTTCAACGTAGTAGAGCGGCAGGGGCTTGTCGAAGCCTTCGACCTGAATGGTGGTGGCGGCGCGGGGCAGCAGCGTGGGCGGGTAACGAAAGGTGTCTTTTGGCTCTTTTAGCGATGTGGTAAACATAAAAACAAAGGGAAAGAGCATAAGAAAGGCAAAGAGCGTCAGAATAATATAAACAACCGTATTAACAATAAATTTTGAGGTGCGGTAAGACTGCATCATAATTTTTCTCCTTTACCCTTCGTAGGCCGAGGCGCGCTGCCGCTGGAATTGAATGAGCGTAATGCCAAAAATGATGATGAACAGCACCCAGGCAATGGCCGAGGCGTAGCCCTGCTCAAACCGCTGGAACCCTTTCTGATACAGGTAGAGCACCATTGTCAGCGTGGAGTTATTGGGGCCGGCCGGCGGGTTGATCAAAATAAAGACATGGTCAAAAATCTGCATGGCCTGAATGGTGGTGGTGGTGACCACAAAAAAGGTGGTTGGGGCCAGCATGGGCAGGGTGATCTTCCAGAACTGCGCCCAGCGGCCCGCGCCGTCTACCGTGGCCGCCTCGTACAGATCGCGGGGCACGTTTTGCAGGCCGGCCAAAAACAGCACCGTGTTAAAGCCCATTGTTTGCCAGACCACAATGATCACCAGCGAAATGAGCGCGGTGCGGCTGTCTGACAGCCAGCGAATTTGTGGGTCGATGAGCGCCAGGCCCATCGAATTGAGAAAATTGACCGCGGTGGTGACGGTATAGTTGATGTAGCCGATGGCTGCGTTAAAGAGCAACTGCCAGATGAGCGCAATGCCCACCACCGCCGCCACCGTGGGGATAAAATAAATAGCGCGATAAATCTTCATCCCCGGCAGGTTGGTGTTGAGCAGGTTGGCCAGCCCCAACGCCGGGATCACGCTGAACGGCACGGCCATCAACACAAACAGGGCGGTGTTGCGCAGCGCCAGCCAAAATAATTTGTCTTCTGCGCCGATGACGTAGCTGCGGCCAAACAGGTTGACGCGGGTCAACTCGCTGTAGGTTTTGGCGTCAACCGCTTCGTTGAAACGCTGATCGGGTGCGGCGAGCGGCGCGGCAGTGAGATTGACCACTTTGGCGTAATTTTGCAGGCCAATCCAGTTGGGCGCTTTAAAGGCGTCGGAGTCGGTGAAGCTGATGTAGAGCGAAAAGATCAACGGCCCGGCAAAAAAGAACAGAAAGCCCAGCAGGTTGGGCGACAGGAACAGATAGCCGTTGAGCAGTTCTTCCTGAGCGTTGTTGGTGCGCATAGCATCGGCGGAGGGACGACGCCACATGGCCCAGACCATCAGTGTAAACAATACCGCGCCCGCGGCCAGACCAATGGGCAGCAGCGTGTTAAACCGCATCAAAATGGCCAGCAGGCCGCCAAGGGTGTCAATCCTGAATAAAAAGATGACCACACCGATCAGCGCCACCACCTGGCCCATGCGCCGAAATGTGCGCTGCTGGGCGGGGTTGTGCTCGTAGCGGTCGCCAAAGGCGCTGATCAGGTAGCCAGCGAAGACAATCAACAAAAACGGCAGACCGCGGCCAAAGGTATTGGCCAGCGCGTTAATGCCGGTGAACACGCCCACCACGTGCAGTGTGCCCACCGCACAGACCACAAAGCCCAAATAATTAACCAGCAGCGACAAAACTCGGCCGCTACGCTGCCGCCGGCTGATAAAATAGGCTGCCAGAGCGCTGCCGGTTACGCCCAGCAGCAGGAGGGCAGTCAGTAACACCTGCCCCCACAATGGCCGCTCGGAACCGGGTTGCCAGACCAAATAGACGCCGGCCGCGCCGGCCGCGGCGACCAAACCGTGCCAGATGGTTAAAATGCCCAGCCACGGCCCGGAATTGTCGTCCGCGGGCTGGAGAGTTGCTGCTGCGGTTGTTGCCATGAAAATACTCCATTGTACAGATTGAGCGCAGGTAGTAACTGCTCTGCCGCCAGAGCAGTTACTACCATTGGCAATTGAACGGATGGGCGCCGGGTGAGTGATTTTTCACTCACCCGGGCAGAATGTCACGCTTATTTAAATACTTTATTCGCTTCGTCGCAGATGGAAGCGGCGAAGTCATCGACGGACTGGTTGCCGGTGAGGACAGCCTGAACGGCGGGGCCCATCACGGCGTCATATTCGGGCCAACTGCCGGCCCACAGGGGCCCTTCGGCGGTGGGGTCGTTGGCCAGGCCGTTGAGGAAAGCCTGGTTGTTGGCCGGCGGGGTGAAGGTGAGGAAGGCATCGAGGGCTTCCTGAGAGACGCGGCTGGGGATGTTAGCGCCGAGTTCGGCGATTTTGCCCTGGGTTTGGGCGGTGGTCAGAGCCTGCACAAGCTGCCAGGCTTGTTCGGGGTGTTGGGTGTTGGCGTTGACCACGTAAGCGCCCCAGAAGAGCCAGTTGCCGGGGCCGCCGGAGGGGCCGTTAGGCAGATCGACGACATCCCAGTTGAAGTTAGCGGCGGAGCGAGCGCCGGGGGTGGCCCAGCGACCGTTCTGGAACATCGCCACCCGGCCGGCGAGGAAGGGGGGTTCGGAGTCCTCACCGTAGGGCACGGCGACATCGAGATCGGTGTAGAGTTTCTGTTCAAAGGCGAGACCGGCCAGGGACTCTTCGCTGTCGAGGTTGCAGGCGGCGCGGTCTGGGGTAAAGAAGCCGCCGCCGGCAGCGTTGAGCCAGGTACCGTAGGGGCCCCACCAGGCGTTAGCGCCGTAACCGTAAATATCGGAGCCGAGAGCGCGGACTTTGGAGGCGACCTCGACAAAAGCGTTCCAATCCCATTTGCCTTCTTTGGCCAGTTCGCGGGGGTCGGGCGCGCCGGCCTCGTTGATCAGGTCAAGGTTGAGGTAGAGGGCAAAGGTGGAGACATCGCGGGGCAGGCCCCACAGGGCTTCGCCGGAGTTGCCGGAGTCAGGGTTGAAGGTGAGGTGAAACATAGGGCCGGGGTAGAAATTGTCATCGGCATAGCCATCGGTGGCATCAGCCATGGAGCGGAGGTCCATAATCAGGCCGCGGGTGGCAAAGTCGGCCACGTCGGTGCCGGGGATCCAGAAGACATCGGGGGCGGTGCCGGCGGCAATTTCGGTTCTGAGGACATCCTGATAGCTGGAGCTTTCGGAGCCGCCGGGTTCGTAAACCAGGGAGACGCCTTCGAGTTGCTGGTCAAGTTCCTGGCTGATGGCGCTGTAGACATCAATTTCGGCCTGGTTGTCTGGCCGGGTTCGCCAGCGCAGGGCGATTTCGTCACCGGCGGGTTTTTCTTCCATCGCGCCGCCGCTGGCTGCGGGCGGGTTGGTAAATACTTTATTCGCTTCGTCGCAGATGGAAGCGGCGAAGTCATCGACGGACTGGTTGCCGGTGAGGACAGCCTGAACGGCGGGGCCCATCACGGCGTCATATTCGGGCCAACTGCCGGCCCACAGGGGCCCTTCGGCGGTGGGGTCGTTGGCCAGGCCGTTGAGGAAAGCCTGGTTGTTGGCCGGCGGGGTGAAGGTGAGGAAGGCATCGAGGGCTTCCTGAGAGACGCGGCTGGGGATGTTAGCGCCGAGTTCGGCGATTTTGCCCTGGGTTTGGGCGGTGGTCAGAGCCTGCACAAGCTGCCAGGCTTGTTCGGGGTGTTGGGTGTTGGCGTTGACCACGTAAGCGCCCCAGAAGAGCCAGTTGCCGGGGCCGCCGGAGGGGCCGTTAGGCAGATCGACGACATCCCAGTTGAAGTTAGCGGCGGAGCGAGCGCCGGGGGTGGCCCAGCGACCGTTCTGGAACATCGCCACCCGGCCGGCGAGGAAGGGGGGTTCGGAGTCCTCACCGTAGGGCACGGCGACATCGAGATCGGTGTAGAGTTTCTGTTCAAAGGCGAGACCGGCCAGGGACTCTTCGCTGTCGAGGTTGCAGGCGGCGCGGTCTGGGGTAAAGAAGCCGCCGCCGGCAGCGTTGAGCCAGGTACCGTAGGGGCCCCACCAGGCGTTAGCGCCGTAACCGTAAATATCGGAGCCGAGAGCGCGGACTTTGGAGGCGACCTCGACAAAAGCGTTCCAATCCCATTTGCCTTCTTTGGCCAGTTCGCGGGGGTCGGGCGCGCCGGCCTCGTTGATCAGGTCAAGGTTGAGGTAGAGGGCAAAGGTGGAGACATCGCGGGGCAGGCCCCACAGGGCTTCGCCGGAGTTGCCGGAGTCAGGGTTGAAGGTGAGGTGAAACATAGGGCCGGGGTAGAAATTGTCATCGGCATAGCCATCGGTGGCATCAGCCATGGAGCGGAGGTCCATAATCAGGCCGCGGGTGGCAAAGTCGGCCACGTCGGTGCCGGGGATCCAGAAGACATCGGGGGCGGTGCCGGCGGCAATTTCGGTTCTGAGGACATCCTGATAGCTGGAGCTTTCGGAGCCGCCGGGTTCGTAAACCAGGGAGACGCCTTCGAGTTGCTGGTCAAGTTCCTGGCTGATGGCGCTGTAAACATCAATTTCGGCCTGGTTGTCTGGCCGGGTTCGCCAGCGCAGGGTGATTTCTTCGCCGGCGGGCGCAGCTTCTTCCGCCGGAGCGGCAGTTGGTTCTTCTTTGGCCGGGGCAGCCGTTGGTTCCTCTTTAGCCGGGGCTGCCTGCTCCTGGGCCGGAGCGGCTTCTTCTTTGGCGGGCGCTTGTTCTGGCGCGGGGGTGGGCGCGCCGCCGCAAGCGGCTACAAAAAACAGCAGGCTCAAAATAAACAACATTCTAAAAATGGGTTTCATCAAAAATCCTCCTTGATTTGTACTTGGGTAACCGATATAGCTCTCTAACTGCTCTGGTTTGACTGGCGTTTACTGTCCGGGTGTCACCTCCTTTGGTTAAACGGTTAGGCTGATTGCCTGATGATAACTTCGGCGGGTAAAACTATCTCGTTGTCGGCCACAGGTTCGCCCTCAATCAGTTTGAACAGGATTTGGGCGGCTGTTTGCCCAACTTCTTTGCTGGGCTGCCGAACGGTGGTCAACGCCGGGCTGAAATCGGCGGCGGTGGGGATATCATCAAAACCGATGACGGCCACATCTTCTGGCACGCGCATGCCGGCGGCCTGAATGGCTCGGATTGCGCCGATGGCCATGCGGTCGTTGAGGGCAAATATCGCGGTGGGCGGGTTGGGCAGCGCCAGTAACTGCTCGGCGGCGGCCTGCCCGCTGGCGCGGGTGTAATCGCCGTATAACATCAAGGCCGGGTCGTAGGCAATGCCGGCCTCGCTCAGCGCCTGCTGGTAACCCAGTAGCCGTTCGCCGGTGGCAACCACCGCGCCAGTGGAGGGGCCGTTAATAATGCCAATCCGGCGATGATTTTTGTTGAGCAGGTGTTGGGTTGCGGCCCGGGCGCCGTCGCGGTCGTTGGCGTGCACGGCGTAGGGACAGGAGGTGCCTTCGCTGTAGCCCAACCCGACAAAGGGGTAATCCTGCCGGGCCAGCAGTTCGCCGCCGCTTTTGCCGGCAGCGGTTTCAATCACCAGCGCGCCATCGGCCACCTGGTTGCGCACAAAGCGCTCGTAGGCTTCCAGGGCAGAATTGGAGTTGCCGGCGGTAGAGAGCAGCACGTTGTAGCCGCGAGCGTTGGCTTCGGCGTCGATGCCGCTGATCTGAGCCAGCAGGTGCGGGTCGCGGAACAGATAGTCGGCGTCGTAGGGGATGATGAGGCCGATGATGAAGGAGCGGCGGCGGGGCAGGCTGCGGGCGGCCAGGCTGGGCCGGTAGCCCAGCGCGTCGATGGCTTGCTGCACACGCAGGCGGGTTTCATCGGTTACGCCGGCCTGATTGTTGATCACCCGCGAAACGGTTTGGTACGAGACTCCGGCCTCGGCGGCAACATCTTTGATTGTGGCACGCTTCTTTGCATGTGGCATGGCGTTGTGTCCTGATTTTTGAAACAAACGGAGTGGAAAAAATACAATGTGAACGTTCACGTGAACGTTCACATTGTATCATGAATTGAATTGATTTGTCAAGGGGTGGATAAAAAATTACGCGGAGCTACTGCGAGCGTTTGAGCAGCCAAAAAGAAAAGAGCAGCGTGGCCAGCACACCGCTGGCCAGCAGGAGTTGCGGGGTTGTGCGGGTTGGTCCCGGCGGCGGCGGTACAGCCGCGGGGTCAGCGGCGCGGCGGCGGGCCACTTCGAGCCGGAGGCTTTTTTCGCCCTGGCGCATAGCCCAGTGGTGGTTGGCCGAAAAAATCGGCTTCAGGATAAAAGAGAGGGTTTTGAGCAGCGGCTTGTCGGCCCGGATCCGCCAGTCGTAGGTAATGTTCACCCAATCGCCAGCCTGCGCCAGCGTCCAGATGCCCTGCCCCACAAAATCGCCCCAGGCTTGCAGGCTAAAGCCGTGCGGCCAGCGGTTTTCTGTAACCCGAAACTGCCAGCGGAGGGTGTAGGGCAGCCAGCCTTTGGTATACAGGCCGAACACTCTGCCCAGGCCCTGTTCGTCGCCCGGCTCAATTTGCTGCACATCTAAATACACGGCCGGCCACCAGCGCGGCAGATCGAGCGCGTTGCTCAGAATCTGCGACACTTCTTCGATACTGCTTTGCACGCGCCAGTGGGTGACAAATTGGTAATCGTTGCGGTTCATCCCAGTATTCCTTTGGCCAAAACCGTGGCTGCCAGCCCAAACGTGTAAGCTGTGCCGTAGTAAATGAAGAGCGGCTGGCTGCCGCGCCGCCACAGCAAGCCGAGCACCAGCACGGTGAGCAGTGCTACCACGTACAAATCCAGGCCGATCACCTCAAAGGCCAGGTTGGCAAAAATGCCCAGCCCAATGAACAACCCGTTAATGATGAACAGCGTGGTATCGGTTATGGTGACCGGCGTGCGGGCCGGAAAGAGCACCTGAATTAGCATTAGCGCCGTGTTGAGCAGGATGAATCCGGCAAAAAAGACCCAGTGCGAAAATTCGTCATCGTTAAAAATGATGATGCGGCAGAGGGGACTGGTCTCGTCGGTGGCGCAAAAGCGGAGGTGCAAATAGTTGGTCACTTCGTG
>CAYOXS010000068.1:0-10253 GCA_964407935.1 uncultured Caldilineaceae bacterium | reverse complement strand
TTGGCGTCCATTTGGTAAACGTAACGGGCCATCTGGCCCGGAGCCAGCCCCATTTCATGAGATAACATCTGGATTTCTTCAATCTTGTCCGGGTTAACCTGAACTTTGGCAACGGTTCCGTACATAATTATCCTCGCTTAAAATAATATTTATTCCGAATTTCGCCATAGATAGCGGTTGATTCTGGCGCCGGTTAATTGAAAACCGATGCGCTCATACACACTAACGCCCATTTCGGTGGCAAAGAGAACGGCATAACGATAACCCATCTGCCGCGCCTCCAGCAGTGGTTTAAGGCTGATGGCCCCGCCGATGCCCTTTCCCCGCGCCGCGGGCAGCGTGGCTACCGCATAAATGCTGGCTACACCTGCGCCATTGAAGAGCATATTGGTGGCAACCGGTTCGCCGTTTAAATAACCAACATACATTTTCCAGGGTGTCTGGCCAATGCCTGCTTGCAAGGTGGCGTCTACCCAGGCTTGCCCGGCCCAATCGGGAATTTCGTAGCTGTCCACAAAGATCCGCTTGAAATCGAGCAGGTCGGCCTCAGTCCGCACAGCCTGAATAGTGAAGCCGGGCGGTGTTTGGGTTAGCGCCGCTTCATTTATATGCTGTAAGTCGGCAACCATGCCGGGTGCGCCGGCGGCGGTTTGCCTGATGCCATGCGCCAGTTCTGCCATTTGCCCTTCCATCGACAGCATCCCCCGCGCCATCAGCCGCTGGCCCAAATCCTGCGGCTCAGTGTCCGGCCCAGTCCACCAAAAGATGAAGGGGGCGTGGCGCTCTTTGAACCAGGCCAGGGTGTGGTCAATAGCCGACTCCACTTCGTCCGCCGCCAGGCGGGTGCGCCATACCCCTTTAAACATCGGGTTAGAGGGAAAAGCCAGGTGATAGCAAAGCCGGTCACTTTCCACCAGTTCACTGTTGGGCAAAGTCTCGGTCATGGCCCGGAACAGGGCAAATAAATTTTCTTCAACCGCCGCCTCGAGTTGGGCGGGGGAAGGATGGCTTAAGATGGCGTTATCGGGCATATGTCCTCCCCTGAAAATAGCGCCGCTGACCGGGGGGCTTGGGGGGTAGCTCCCCCAATAGCCATTTTCATTGCTTCGTTGCGTTGCCGCAGGCTGAGTCCGTCTCCCCTGAAAATCAGCGAATCTGCGATTGCAGGGGCGCTTCGCAAAGTGCCCCTGCGAAAAGATCATCGTCAAACGGCTTCGGATTGAGCCTGAACTTCCGGGTAACCCACCAGTCCCTGTAACCCCTTGAGGCAGGACGTTTCGCCGCAGTGGAGGGCCACATTGAGCAGAGCTAACCCGATCACCGCGGCCATGGGGAGCTGGCCCATGCCTACCTCTGACATATCGACAATCCGGTTCAATTCATCATCGGTGATGCTGGCCAGGTAGGCGTCGGTGGCCTGGTACACCGCCTGCGCGTAACTCTGCACGGTGGGCAGGTTGATGGTGCTGGTGCGCGCCCACTCGTTCCAGAGCACGGGCGGCGGCAGCGAACTGAGGCCGGTGTCTGTGCTTGCCATTACCGGCGCGCCGTTTTTGGCCTTGATGTTAATCAGCCAGTCTTCGCTGGTGACAATGTGGGCGTACTGAGCCGCAATGGGCGCCAGCCTGTCGCCGGGAACCCAGTTGAGCTGGTCATCCGTAAGCCCGGCCACCGTGCCTTCCAGGTACTGGTGCGCCATCCCAAACAGCAACCGTAAATTAGAAACTGCGTTTTGATTATTGCCTGTCATTTTTTTCTCCGTCGTTGGCTAAAATATTTATTTGACATTGGATTATTGGTTTGAGCCATTTCCGGCCAGATGGGCGTGGAGACTGCCGGGCGTATCATGGGCCGGGTTGTTTTCGTGGCCAGTCCGGCGATTCAGGCCGGCGGTAATCAGCCGGCGCAGCGTGACCGGGGCGCGCCGGCCAAACAGCCGGGCAATGTGGCCTTTGCCGTAAATCCACCACAAAAAGCGCACCAGCCCATCGAGCCAGGGTTTTACCGCAACCGGCCGTTGAAACCGCATGGTTACCCGCGTGCCGGCGGCGGTGGGCGCAAGACAGGTGGTGTTGAGCATATCAAAAGCCAGCAGGGGATAGGAAATCTGGTCTTTGTAAGTGACCTGCCGGAATGGCTGCCAGTCGATAATCAATTCATCATTAACCTGCAACCCGTGCACACAATGGTGCACCGTGCCAATACCGGCCCGCTGGCGGCCGCCGCCGAGGATGGCCAGGCTGTCGGCCTCGCGGTACTGGCGTTTGCTGGCCGGGTCGGTCAGGTAATCCCAGGCCAGTTCCGGCGACACCGGCAGCTCAAACTCTACTTCGACAGCCGCCTGTTCCGGCAAAACCTCAATTCGATACTGGTACTGGCGCTGTTCCCAAACCGGGTGCAAATCGATGACGTGGCCCGGCACCGTCCCCAGGTGCTGGTATGTTTCGGCGTGGGGCTGCCAGGCCAGGTTATCCAGGCCGATGGTTGTTTGTGCGGCCTGCGTAAAAAAGGCGTAGGCGTTAAAGCCGGTTTGCCGGCAAATGCTGTTTTTGAGCAGCCGGTGAACCAGAATCACATCCGGGCCAGATAGCTCCTGCCGTTTGCCCACAATAAACTGGCCGTTGTGGACCACAAATTTTAAATCCAGCGTGGGCATTAACTGGCAGGCCTGGCAGGTGCAGGTGGTGTTATAGTGCATACGCTCCAGGGTAAGCCGAAAGGTGCAGTACACCCCTTCGATGGCTTCCAGCACGGTTTGGGGCTGTAAATAGCTGCCGGCGGGCACGTAGGCAAAAATGGCGTCGCCTTCTAACTTGGCAATGGTGAAAAACGGTTCCATGTGGGCCAGCATGGCCTCAATCAGGCCTTCCACCACTTCGTGGGCGTGATCGATTTCGGTTTGGGTAAAAAAGGCGGTGTAACCGCTGATATCGGCAATGAGTAAATATCCCTGTTGAAGCATTGCACTTTTCCTGAGTTGAGTTGTTAAAGTGAGGCTTTTTGCCCTCGGTCGCTGGACAAAAAGCAAATCAATTAAAGAGGTCCGGGCCAGTGTGTTTATGGCGTGGGGATTACGCCCAATTGCTGCATCATGCCCAGCATGTCCATTTGCACCCAGTTTTCCACGGCTTTGCCGTTTTCAATGCGCCACATATCGCAGTAGGTTATATGTACCGGCTTACCGGTGGCGGGGATGCCCATAAATGCACCGGTATGCGTTCCGGTAAAATAACCGCGGGTTGAAACTTTGTCTCCCTCGGCAATGACTGCCTCAAGCGTTACCTGAAAGCCAGAGAATGCGCTCAGAAAGGCTCCCACAACCGCCCGGAACCCCGCCGGGCCGGGTTCTGGCATGGGCATGTTGTGATTAACATAGGTTGGGGCCAATATCTCTTCAAAAACTGTTAAATTGCCGTGATTCAGACCTGCTTCAAACCCCTGGCGAATCATTGTTTTGTTTTGCTCGGTCGACATCAGATAAACTCCTGACAAGTAAATAAATCTGCCCGCTGGTTAAAAATAAGGATCAACTGTATTTTTTGGCCGCGGCTTCCATATACGGCCCGCTCTTCATCAAATCCTCGGAGTCCATGGCCGGATGCCATTCCACGCTGCCGCCAAAAGTCAGCCACCACGGTTCGGCGATGCGCACAATTTCTGAGGTGTCCTCAATGTTGACAAAGATGAGGCCCGTTCTTTGGCCATCCATTTCGGTAAAATAGGCGGCTTCGGGGTGCTGCTCTTGCAGGATTGCCCCAATTTTGTGGCCCAAAGAACCATCCTTGATCAAGGCATTCCCTTTTTCATTAGGAATTGAAACTTTCACTAAGAAACGCATGGGATATTTCCTCTTTCTTATTTAGCTTTTCTCCGGCCAGCCTGTCCTGGCCAGAGAATTAATTTAACCGCGGCCGGTCGGCCGAGAGTTCAGCTCCCCCACGGTTCGGATGACGAGACGTGATAGATTGTGGCTTCAGGTTCTGCGGCCAGAACATCCGGGAGCAATTCGATCACGCTTTGTATTTCTGGCAGCGATTCCTGCCGTTCAAGCGCCGCGCGATCGGCAAACACTTCCGTTGCGATAAATGAGTTGGGGTCTGTGAGGTCTCGAGCAATGTCAAAGTTTAGAACGCCCTCAACCGTACGGCTGGGGCCGACAACCGCCGCAAACGCGGCCCGCAACTGTTCGGCCTTTTCGGGTTTGCACTTCACTTTAAAGCGAACGACGATCATAGTTTCACCTCTTTCCTGATTTACCGATAGTTAGTGAGCTGGGCTACGTCGGGAACGACTCGCCCTCTTCCTGCCCGGCCATTGGTACGGAGAAATGGGCCTGCACAACGAGCCACTTGTCCCCCCGTTTTTCCAGGGTATAGGTGATGCGGGCCGGCACCGCCATCTCTTGCCCGCCGGCCATTACCTCAAAAGCGCCATCCACCGCTGCCCAGGCCACCGAACCGGCGGCTGAAACAGACACGGTGTCCTGTTTAATCGCGGCAGCTTCGGCTTGCGCCCAATCCCGTTCGGCCTGTGCCTTTATTTCGGCCAGGCCCACGCGCTTCTCGTCTGCGCCGGTACCGTACATTACTACATCCGGGTCCGGGGCAAAGTTGGCCAGCAGCGTGGTAATGTCGCGTTTGGCGTAGGCTGTGGCAAGATTTTCCAAAACGGCTGTTACTTCGGCCGTTATGCGGCTATCTGCTTTCATGATTTTTCCTCCTAAACTCAGTCATCGGCGCGATGAATTACCCGGCCTGCGGCATGGGCAATGCGCCCAACTGCATCAACAGGCTCACGTCATCATCTTTGCGCCAGAATTCGATAATTTTGCCGTTTTGCAGCCGGAACAGTTCAAGCCCATTAACAACGGCGGTTTTGCCGGTGGGCGGCATGTTCATAAACAGGCCGGTGTGGGTAGCGGTGTGGGTGTGCAGCACCGACACATAATCGCCCTCGGCGGTTACGTTTTCCACGGTTACGCGGTGGCCGGGGAAACCGGTATCAAACACGGCCAGCAGTTGCCGGAAGGCGTTGATGCCCTGGTGCGTGCCCATAAACGGGTCGTGGATAACTACATCGGCGGCAAAGACTTCATCAATAATGGCCTTGTTTTCGCGGTTAACCAGTTCGTCATAAATGCGGCTAACAACGGCTTTATTTTGCGCGGTTGACATCGTTAAACTCCTTGCGTCCATGTTTAACTTAAAAAGTTACCCGGCCTGCGGCGCGGGAATTACGCCCAGCTGCTGCAACAACCCCAGAAAGTCGGCGTTGAGCCACAATTCGGCGGCAGCGCCGTTTTCAAAACGGATCAAAACGATGGCGTTAACAGTGACAGATTTGCCGGTGGCCGGAATGCCCTGAAACTCGGCCCGGTGCGTACCTTGAAAACGATGTCGCACCGCTACCAGATTGCCATCCGCTACGATATCATCAACAATAAAACGCGAGTCCGGAAAGCCGGCCAGCAAGGCTGACATTGCGGCTTGATAGCCATTCACGTCCAGCGTTTGTGGCGCCCAGCCGTGCAAGCGGCAACCCGGCGCGTAATGGGCCACAACCCCCTCCAAATTCCGTTGATCGAGCGCTTCAAAAATGCGTTTTACCCGTTCTTTGTTTGATTCGGTTGACATTTTGCTTCTCCCGTGGCTAACTGGCGGCAGTCAGTTGCTGCACAAATTCGGCGGTGCTGGCCATCACTTCCTGTACCGGCTGGGCCGGGGCGGTGCGGGTAAATTTAAACATACCGGGCACAGCGATGCGCCAGGCGTCTAGCGCGCGGTTGATGGCGGTAAAGTCGTCGGCTTCGGCCAGCATAATGCCCCAACCGTCAAGGGTAGCATCCCAGCGGATAATGTTGATCCCCGCTGGCGGAAACAGCCCGGTTTGCAGCAGCTTTTGGCCGGCTTCCATACGCTGAACCCGCGGTATATTTTCGTTTAATTCCCAGTAGCTTAGAAACAACATTGTTTTTCCTCCACAATGGTTACCCCGGCCGTCCTGCGCCGGCGCAGGGTGTGTGTTTTTACCGGCGGCAGGCCGGCGCTAAACAATTACAGTTCTGGCAGCAGGCCGATCCCGCGCAGCAGGCCGGCCACATCCCAAATGTACGAAGCTTCTTTGATTTTGCCGTTGGCAATGGTCAACATCGACACCCCCTGCACCTTTACCGGGCGGCCGCTGGGGGGAATGTTCATTAACCGGCCCAGGTGCGTGGCCTGCGCCGTCCAGGCCAGGGCGATGGTGTTACCCTGAATGATCAGGTTATCTTGCGTAAAGTGGATATCCGGAAAGGCGCGGAAGCAGCGAGCCATCGCCCGTTGCAGCCCGTCCTGGCCGCGGTGTGGTTCGGCCTGGCTAACATCCCGGCCCAAATAATCAGGCGTGTAGTACTGAACCGCTGCTTCGGAATCGTGGGCGTTCCAGGCGGATAAAACGTTGGTAATCAATTGGCTCATGATACTTTCATTCTCGTTGCACATAGGGTGGGGTAATAAAAAAAGCTATCAACAGATTTGATAGCCCCAGCATACTACAGATAGGTGATCAGTTTACAGGTCAAAAACTGCTCAGTTTTTGCTCAATTTGTCAGAGTAGTTCCTGCTGCCACAAGGTTTGAATCACACGGTTGATGCCTTCCTTTAAATAGCGGCGATAGGTGCTAAACGGTAGGTCGAGCAGTTCAGCGGCCTGTTCCTGGGTAGAGGCCGGCTGCAAATAGGTGTGGTACAAGGCGCGATAAAACCGGGTTTCTTTGGGTGAACTTTGCAGCGCGCCAACCGTATCTGTGAGCAGGGCTTGCAGCGCCTCAATTCGCTCTTTGTCTGCGGCAGAGGGGCCGGCCTGTTCCATGACCAGCCGCGAGCGGAGCAGCGGATTGGCCGCCCAAATGGGCGCGGCCGGGCGGCTGAGGTTTTGCAGCCCCTGCCGGACGGCCGCTTCAAAATCGGGCCGGCTGAGCACCACTAACTGTTCAACGGCCGGCGGCGGCGAGGTTTCAATTTCGGTGGCGGTTTCGCGGTCGGCCAGCAGTTCCAGCCAGGCCAGCGGCGGGGTAACCCGCCAATCGTGGCCGTACAGGCCAAAATGGCGGCCGCCCACAGTGAAATCGGCGGCGGGCAGGCGCTGGAGGTCGGCATAGGTAAACACGGGCAGCCAAAAATCGGGGTCGGCGCAAGGAAAAAAGGTAAAGGCCAGGCCCGGCGTGGTCAGGTAGTAACGCACCAGCGCCAGAAAAATGAGGCTCTGCACCAGCGACACCTCCTGGTAATTATCACGGGCCAGCCAAAACCGAAAATAAGCGGCCTTTTCGCCGGCCCGCAGCGGAGCGTGCTGCTCCAGGTAGGCCCATGCGGCGGCGATGGCCGGGTCGATCTGGCGGTCTGCCGGGGTGGTGGCGGGTAGATTCACTGTTTGCAGCAGGCCCACCGGTTCGCCGGCCGTATCGCGAAACACCAGCGTGCCGTCCGGCTGTCGCTTAAACCAGTATTCGGCCAAATCGGTTGACTCCTCGCCTTCGTGGCGGTTAACCATCTCCAGCAAGACGGGCTGGTCAGCGGGCTGGGCCGGTTCCGGCAGGGCGCTGTCGCCCAGTTGCCATTCAAAAAAAGGCCGCACCACCGGGTTATCGCGGTGCAGATAAATGTAGTCAGACAAAACCTGCTGCTGGGTTTGGCCGCTGGTTTGGCGCAAGCGGCGGCTGTAGTAACTGCGGGCGCGCTGGTGCAGGGTGGTGTACCAGTCCGGGTTGCGCCAGCGCACATCGGCGGAGAGAATTTCGCGGATCACGTCGTGCGGAAAAAGGCCGTCGCGGTTGGAGTCTATAAAGGAAAGGGTGCGCAGCCAGTTAAACAGCTCGTGGACACCCTGCCCCGCCGGCAGCGTGGCCGGGTCGGGCTGGCCGAGCATTTCTGCCAGCAGGGCTTCGTTGATGACGCGGACAATGGCGCAGGCTTCGAGCGCGGCCCGGTGCGCCGGCCCGGCCACTTTTTCTACCAGCCGTTCCATCAGCGTGCGCAGCATGTCTGGCGATTGTTTGATTTGCAGCGAGTCGCCGCTGCGTTGGGCGTAGGTATCCGTAACCAGCGACAGCGCCAGCGGGTGGCCAAAGGTAAAATTTAAAATGGACTGGTGCTGGTTGGTGGGGATATTGTGCTGGGCCAGATACTGGCGGCTTTCGTCGGTGCTGAGGTTGCGCAGCGGCAGCAGGTAAATGAGCGTTTGCCAGCCGGGGTCGATGCGCCAGGGAACGGCCGGGGTTTCGCGGCCGGCCAGCACGGTCAGCACGTGGTCAGACAGTTGGGGCAAAAACACCTGCCGCAGCCAGCGGTCCAGCGGGCTGATGGTTTCGTAGGTGTCAATGAGCAGTATCTGGCGCTGGCTGCGCGCAGCCAGATGTTCCAGCGCCGACGCCGGCGGGGTGAGGCCCAGCGCCAGTTGCAGCGCCGCCAAAAACGACTCCGGCGTGGGGTCAATCTCGCGGGCATCCAGGTAGGTGGCGGCAACGTGCAGTTGGTCGCAGAGTTGTACAAATTCGCGTAGCAGGCTGGTTTTGCCCACGCCGCCGGGGCCGTACACGTGCAGCACAAAAAAAGGCAGTTCCGGCGCGGCGAGCGCGGCCTGAAAGAGGGCCTGCTCGGCGGCGCGGCCCACAAAACGCTGGCTGCGAGCGGCGGTCAAACGGCTGGCTAGTCGACCTGGCATGGTGCACCTCCGTGTGACTGTAAATTCTGTTGGTTGAGCAAAAGTTGATGGTTACACGGCGCGCGGGGTTAAACAAGGGGACATTGACAATTTAAGGGCAGATGGTGCGCGTTTTACCGATATATAAACTATAGCGCGTAAAGGGTGAAACGTAAAGGGGAAATTTTACTCAATATCCGGTTCAAGAGGCGCTACCCGCAGGGTCGATTCGTTGCGCAGGGTGACCAGCCCCGGCGGCGCGCCTTTGATGGCCCGCACGTATTTTTTCACGGTCACATCCACGTCAACGGCGGTGTCGTGGCGGGCGCGAGAGTAGTAGGCGGCCACGCCGGCGGCCCACAGCACGTCGTCTTCGCTGGGCAGCCCGGCCGAGGTGGGGATGATGACATGCGCGCCGGGAATGCCGCGGGCGTGCAGCCACAGGTCATCGGGGTTGGCCCGGTTAAAGGTGAGGTGCTGGTTTTGCACTGCGTTTTTGCCCACCCACACCGCGGCTCCGTCTGGCGCGGTCAGCCGCAGATAGTTGCTCACGGCCTGCTTTTGTCGTTTTTTGGAGCCGCGCTTGCCCACGCCGTAACCGGCTTCGGCCAGCGAATAGGCGATGGCGTCAATTTCGGGCCGGTCTTCGGCCATGGCCAGGTCTTGCTCAAGCTGGTCCAGATACTGCTCTTCCAGCGAAATTTTTTCAAGCTGGGCGGGAATTTCCTCGCCGGCGCGCTGGGCTTTGCGGTAGCGGTTAAAGTAGTGCTGGGCGTTTTCGCTGGGCGAGAGGGCCGGGTCCAGTTTGATGACCGGGCCGGGCAGCCAATCGACCGCCAGCTCGGTTTGGCCGGGGGTGATGAGATGGGCCGCGCTCAAAATCAGTTCGCCGCTGGTTTTGAGCTGTTCCGGGTCGGCCAGGTCGGCGGCGTCCTGGTCCAGCCGCTCGCGGCGGCGGGCCAGCCGGTCGCGGACCGCTTTGATGGCCTCCAGCAGCGGCGCTTTGGCCACGGCGTAACCGGCGGCGGCATCGGCACAATCGATTTCCACCGCCTCGGAAAAGGTGGCGGTGGGGCGGGGGTGGGGCAGGGGGGTGAGGGCATACGGCGCAAAGGCGACCGGCGAGTCGTCCTCATCACAAGCCAGCGTGGGCTGCCAGGTGTTGGTTTCCAGTTGGGCAAACAGTCCGGCCACGGCAGCCAGCAGTGGTGACAGCGCAGTCAGCTCGCCGACGGTGGTTTCGGCGCTGCCGGTGGCCCGAAAGGTGATTTCTTTGGCCAGTAGCGGGCTGACACCATTGAGAATTTGCGGCAGCAGCCGGGCCAGTTTGAACTGCGGCGAGGCTTCGGCCAGTTCCTGCCGCAGCGTGTATTCGGTGAGCTGGGCCGGCAGCAGCTTTTGCAGGGGCGGCGGCGGCTGGTAATACTGGTTGGGCAGCAGCACCCGCTGGCCGGATTTGGCATCGCCTTTGGGCAGCCGGGCCACACCCAAAACGGTTTGCTCGGCGTTGAGCAGCAGCAGGTTGCTGCGCGTGCCCAGCATTTCGGCGGCCAGAATGGTTGGCTCAAAGG
>CAYOXS010000067.1:17146-20625 GCA_964407935.1 uncultured Caldilineaceae bacterium | reverse complement strand
CCCCTCCCCACCGGTATGGGGTTAATTTTGTGGGGTTTGCCCGGGCGGATTTGCCGCCCGGCAACTCGCCTAATTTGCGGGGGTGGGGGCAAATTTCAAAACCTACATCGACGCCAGCAGGGCGTCCAGTTCATCGCGGGCGATTTCGTTGGCCGGGTCCAGCGCCAGCACCCGCTGCAAACAGATGCGTTTTTCGGTGGGCTGCTCGGCCATCAACCCTTTGCCCAGCCAGGCTTCAACATTGGCCGGGTCCATTTCAATGGCCCGGCTGAACAGCTCGTAGGCGCGTTGGGTATCGCCCTGCGCCAGCGACTGGCGGCCCTGCTGGGCCAGCAGCGCCGCCGAGCGCACCGTTGAGCGGCCGCTGGCCGGCATCTGGCGCGCCGGCGAGTCATCGATGGGTGGGGCCGGCCCGTGTTTGCTTTTGGCGGCCAAAACAACCAGCCCCACCAGCAGCAGCAAACCCAGCAGCAGCCCCAACCCGACGGCGACCCGCCCGGCGGTGAGGCCGCTTCGGGCGGGTGGTGCGGCCGCGGATTCGCGCTGGCCGTTGAGAGTTAGATTTTTGACCGTTACCGGGATGGGCTGCAACCCGGCGGAGACAAGCTGGGCTTCGGTTACGTCTACCTGGTACGGCCCGTTGCCAATAATTTCAAAGACCACGGTAGCCAGTTCGCCCTGGCCGCTGATGGGTTGGGCCGGTTTGAGCAGAGTGAAGGCAAAGTTGATTTGCCCGGTGTTGGAGTTGGCCGTGTTGGTCACTACAAAACGGTCGTCGGCGGCGATGAGCGGGCCGGGGCTGATCTGAATGCCGTCGAGCCGGCGGTTGTCGTCGCGCACGGCCAGCCGGGCCGGATCGTAGTGCAACTGCACCTCGGCCCCAAACAGATCGTCCACCCCGCTGAGGTGGACGTTAACGACCAGTAGTTTTTCATCCTGAATCGGCACATTTTGCAGCTCGAGCTGCGCCCCGGTTTGGGCGTGGAGCGGCGCGACCAGCGCGGCCAGCAGTATGCAGGCTGTCAGGATAGTGGTCAATCGGGTCATTGGCGGATTGGTTGGGGCTTGTTGTGGCCGACAAAGCCGGCCACAACAAGCCCTAAATTTTACTATTGCCACGCGGTCAGCGGGCCGGTTTGGCCAAAGTTGCCGGCGGCCAGCACCAAATCCAGAATGTCTACTTTGCCGTCGGCGTTCAGGTCGGCCAGCGGGTCGATGGAGCCGTATTGCTGGGCAATGTAGGCCAGGTCAAAAATGTCAATCTTGTTGTCGGTGTTGATGTCGCCGGCCAGCAGCGTGAGCGCGCCCAGCGTGGCGGCCTGCGCTTCCGATTCAACAGGGCTAGCCTGCGCCGACAGGTAGCCGGGGTATTCAAAGCTGAACGGCCCGCTGCCGGCAATCGAGAAGCTGCCATCGGCATTGGTTTGGGTTTGCTGGCCGCTGGCGTTGGTTACCACCACGCCGCCGGAATCGGTGCGGCCTTGCAGTTGCAGTTGGCCGGTAATGCCGCCGCACTGGCTGGTCACTTCGATGCTGCCGTTGGCCAGCGTGTGGTCGATGGGCTGGGTGGCGGTGTTGGCCAAAATCACATCCTCCAGCAGCAGCGAGGTAGTACCGGCGGCCACAGGTTCAAAATCAACATCGATGACGCCGCTGCTGCCGTCGATGTTATCGCCGCCGAGCAGCACCGCCCCAAATTGCACCCGCCCGTTGACGGTATCCACCGTGTTTTGGGCGATGAAGCCGCTACTGAAAACGGGATCAACCGTGATTTGCGTCCCCTCGCGGCCGGGGTCGGCGTCGATGACCTGCACCACGGCCGGGTTGTACACCAGATCAAGCTGCACCCCCGACATATTTTCCACGTTGTCCACCTTGATGCTGACCGTGGTGGAGGCGCTGCACAGGGGCAACACCGCGCTGGCCGGATCGACCCTGAGCACCGCGCCGGTGGGGGTGGCGGTAGGCGTGGGCGATGGGGTAAAGGTGGGGGTTGGGGTGGGCGTGGGTGTGTCGGCGGGAACGGTGCTGGTTGGGGTAGGAGTCGGCGTTTCAACGGTGCCGGTTGGTGTTGGCGTTTCGGTGATTTCGGTGGGCAGCGGGGTCGGCGTTTCGAAGCCTTCCTCGTACACCGGCACGCTGGCCTGCGCCGAGCAGGGCCGGAAGCGCTCACCGGTGGGGTCGCTGGCGGTAAAGCTGAAATTGTACAGCCCCGGCAGTTCGGTGTTACTGAAAACGCCGTCGTAATCGCCGGCGCGATCAACCAACCCAAAGCCGGTGGACGCCTGGGCCTCAATTGGGTCGCGCAGCACTTCGCTGTTAACGTTGGCTCCCACCAGCGGCGTGCCGGCGGCGTCGGCCAGCCGGACAGTCACACTGATCGGTTCACCCGCAATGTAAAATTCCCGGCCAAAAACCACGGCGGTAATCTGGCAGGCCTGGAGTTGCGGAGTGGGTGTCGGGGTCGGTTCGCACGTATTTTTCTCGGCGACGGCGTCGCGCAGGGCCGGTAGTTTGTTATAAA
Organism: uncultured Caldilineaceae bacterium; assembly: GCA_964407935.1. Classification (GTDB taxonomy): domain Bacteria; phylum Chloroflexota; class Anaerolineae; order 4572-78; family J111; genus J095. The sequence continues at coordinate 18,101 of CAYOXS010000067.1, read as the reverse complement.
CGTTGTCGCCCGGCGCGGTGGTACTGACCACATCTCGCCCGCCGGCGATGACCGGGATGTTGGGCAGGCCGTCGTAGGCGGCGCTGCTCAGCGGGTCAATCTCTTCCTGGCCAAATTTCCAGGCGATGAGCTGGGCGGCGCTCTCAAGCATTTCGGCGGAGGGCTGGGCCACGCTCAGGCGCGGATCGTCGCAATTGCCGTAGCAGCCGATCAACCCCAACCCCACCGAATTTTTGTTATGGGTATCGTGGATGCCGATGACGTTATCGCCGCCGGCCCGGCCTTCGTAGATAACGCCGTTGGGGTCAACCAGATAGTTGTAGCCAATATCGCCCCAGCCGAGGACGTTGGCGTGGAAATTCCAGACCGAGCGGACCCAGCCGGCGTAATCCTGATAGGGCGCAGTGTTGTTGGGTGTTTCGGTTTCCTGCACAATGACGTGCGTCACCGTTGTGTATTTTGGCGGGCGGCGCGGGCTGAGCTGGCCGTCGGGGCTGCCCCAGCCGGTGCGGGAAACGATGGCCGGTTTATCGGCGGGGCAAACGTTATCCGCCGAACTGGCGCGGGCCATTTGGCCGGCAATGTCGGCATCGCTGGGGCCGCTGCTGGTGTCGCTGAAAACCAGCGTCAGCCGGTTGAGCGACGCGCCGTTGGCCAGCGTGACCCGCACTTGCAGGGCCACATTACTGCCGCCGGCCCAAATCAGGTTGCCGCTGAACATATTATCGCGCACCGGATAAAACGCGGCTGGGTTTTCCAGCCAGTCGCTCCAGCCGAAGCCGGTGTCGAGCCGGGTTTCCAGCCGAACATCGCCGCTGGCGGCCCACAGCGGCACAATATCGGTGGTGAAGCCGAGCGGGCTGTTGATTACCGGCGAAACGTAACTGCCCGCGCCGGTCAGCCCGACGCTGGTGGCGGTCAGCCCGTCGAGCTGGCCTTCGGCAAAGTTGCCGGC
>CAYOXS010000067.1:14058-17046 GCA_964407935.1 uncultured Caldilineaceae bacterium | reverse complement strand
CGAAAGTTACTGCTGGCTCAGCACCGGGCCGCGCAATTTGTAGTTGCCGGCCAGCAGGGTCAAATCGATGATATTGGCGGCGCCGTCGCCGTTCAAATCGGCCAGGCCGTTGGCGGTGAGGAAGTTGGCCGCCAGATAGCCCAGGTCGAGCAGATCGATGGCGTTGTCTGCATTAATATCGCCGGCGGGCAGGGTGATGGGTTGCAGCACCACCGGCTGGTCAGCGGCTGCGGCGGCCAGCGCGCGGGTCACATCGGCCTGCGCCGCCATAAAGCCGGGATAGTCAAAGTTAAGGGTGTTGCTGGCCGGGATGGAGAACGAGCCATCGGCCAGGGTGATGGTTTGCCGGCCCTCAGCGTTGGTCACGGTGACGCCACTGTGATCGCCGCGGCCCTGCAGGGCTACTGTACCTTCCAAACAGTTGGGCACAAATTCAACCGTCACGCTGCCGCTGCTCACCTGCGCGGCGATGGGCTGGCCGTTCACATCGAGCAGCGAAATGCTATCGATGCTGACAGCGGTGGTACCCACCTGCTGCGGCCTGAAATCGATGGCGATGAGGCTGCTGCTGCCATTGATGGCCGGCACGCCGATGACGCCCGCGCCAAAGCTGATTTCGCCGCGCAGGGTATCCACCTCGTTTTCAAAAATGGAGTCGGTGGCAAAGGCCGGGTCAACCCGCACCTGCACGCCGCGCTGGGCAGCATCGGCGTCGATGACCTGCACCACCTGCCGGTCGTAGGAAAGCTGCATTTGCACCACGGCCAGGTTGGCCACGTTTTCAACCCGCACTTGCAGGGTATCGCGCAGGCTGCACAGGGTGGTGGTGAGTTGCTGCGGCAAAACCCCAACGCCCGGCGGGGAGGTGGGCGTGGGGGTAATTGTTGGCGTTGGGGTGGCGGTGGGGGTGGGAGTGAAGGTTGGGGTGGGGGTGGCCGGTTCCTCGACCAGGATTTCGGCGGCGCCGGCGCAGGGCAAAAAACGCTTGCCGGTGGGGTCGCTCACCGTAAATTGAAACACGTACAGGCCAGGATCGACGGTGTTCGTAAAGACGCCATCGTAGTCGCCGGCGCGGTCAACCAGCCCAAAACCAACGGCAGCCTGCGCAGTGAGCGGCTGGCGGGTCACTTCGGCGTTAACGTTAGCGCCGACCAGCGGCGTGCCGGCAAAATCGGCCACGCGCACGGTCACGTTGATGGTGTCGCCGGTCAGGTAAGATTCGCGGCCAAAAACAATGGCCGTCACCTGGCAGGCGCGGAGCTGTGGAGTGGGCGTCAACGTTGGGGTTGGGGTGGCCGTGGCGGTAAAGGTCGGCGATGGCGTTACGGTGGCGCAGCAGTGGGCCTGGCTATCGCCGGCTACAAGCAGTAGCAGCGCCAGCGTGAAAAACAGAATGATTCCGGCAAAATATAAATATTTGGCATAAGCGCTTATCAGTTTCATCGTTTGGTTACCTCCCTGCCGCAGCTTTTTAAGGTCCGGCTGGTTTTTGACAGGAGTTGCGCAGTTGAGGTCATTCTGAGCGAGGGACGAGCGATGTGTGCCCTTTAGGGTAAGAATCTCTGGTTTAGCTCAAACTTGAGGCTCTTCGCCTTCGGCCCAGAGCCTGCCCCGTATGTTGTTGGCGGGGTGACATGCAACAAACTGCGCAACTCCTGTTTTGACACCTGCTTCAAGTTTCTCCAATTAGAACGGGAACGTTCCGCCGCCGGGCGGCGTGCCGTCGGTGGGACCGTTCAGCCCAAAGTTTTTGGCCACCAGCACCAGATCGATGATGTTGATCTGGCCATCCGGGGCAAAGCCGGGGCCGGAGTAGTCCGCCGCCTGCGACAGCGTGCTCGGGCCAGTTGGGCTGCCGAGCAGGCTGGCCACCAATTGCACATCCAGAATATTGACCTTGTTGTCGTTGTTCAGATCGCCGGCCAACAGCCACACCGCGCTGGCGTCGCTGGGGTCGGTAAACGAGATTGAGGCATCCAGATAGCCAATGCGGCTGATATCGACGGTGTAGGGCGGGCCGACCGTGCCGTTGTTAAAGGCGCAAAAACCCTGCGCGTCAACGCTGCCGCCATCGCACGGGTAAATGCCGTTGACCGTCACGTCGGTAAAGATGATGCTGGGCGCGGCGACAACTACCAATCCGCTGTTTTTGCCGCCTTCCAGGCCAATTTGCATTTTAAACAGGTTGGCCGGGTCGATGGTGATGGTGCCGAGCGTGTCGGGCACCGGGGTGACACTGGGCAACCCGCCATTATCCACCACCAGCGAGGTTGCGCCATTGAGGCAGACAGTGCCCACATCACCAACCGCCGCATCGGGGTCGCTGCGCCATAAAATACTGACCAGCGCGCCGGTGCCGTTGACGGTTTGAGTGGGGTCAAAATAGGCCACGTTTACGGTGAATGAACTGTCGCCGCCGCACTCGAGCGCGCCGCCGCCGGTGTTGACCGTCATAAAGTAGTCAACGCCACGCGTGCCGGGCAGCAGGTCGCCCGGGTTAATGGTGTCCGGCTTCACTACCGAGGCATCGTAGCCAATGGCCAGGGTAAAGCCAGAGATTTGCTGCGCGCCGGTAATGACCAGTTTGGTTTTGACGGTGCCATCGCCGCGGGCTACCAGCGTGGCGGCCGGGTTCCAGGTAAAGCCGCCAAAATCAACCATCTGGATGGAGACGTCGCCGTCGTCCGGGCCTTGCGCCGCGGCGGGCAGCAGGGCCATGGCCGCCAGCAATCCCAGCGTCAGCGCCACAGCAGCCAATTTAAATAGAGATTTATACTGCATTGCAATCACCTCCTGACAAAAATAAAAAATTAGATAGATACACTCCTGCGAGTGTATCAAACCGGAGGTGGAGTCTCAACAGTAGCAATACAGAGAAAAAATCAGGGAAAACCGTGAGATATTTTTGCGTGCTAGCACGGATAAAGCTGACTTGACGTTCCATAGTGATTAGGGTTAAGATTTTGAGTGATTGATAACCCCTCCCCC
>CAYOXS010000067.1:0-13958 GCA_964407935.1 uncultured Caldilineaceae bacterium | reverse complement strand
AAAATTTTACAGGACGATAACTTATGTCTCCTATTCGCGTACTGATTGCCGAAGACCAGACGATTTTGCGGGAAACCTACCAGCATTTGTTACAGGACTCCCCCCACATCACTGTGGTTGGTTCCGTGGCCGACGGCCAGGCCGCGGTAGAGGCGGCGCGCCACCTGCGCCCCGACGCGGTGCTGCTCGATATCCAGATGCCCAAACTCAACGGTATCGACGCCGCCCGGCAAATTCGGGCCGAGCTGCCGGAGGTGGGTCTGGTGCTGCTTTCTCACTACAGCGAGCGCCAGTACGCCGAGGCTTTTCTGCGCGATGGCACCGCGGGCAAAGCCTATCTGCTCAAAACCACCCTCAGCGAGCCGGCGGCGCTCATCCGGGCCATTGAGGTGGTGGTCGAGGGCGGCGCGATGCTGGCCCCGGAAATTCAAAACGAACTGCTGCGGCTGGCCTCCAACGATCCCTACGCCCGGCTCCGTGACCTGACCCGGCGCGAAATGGACGTGCTGCAACTGATGGCCGAGGGCTACACCAACAGCACCATTGCCCAAAAATTGTCAATCAGCGAGCGCACGGTTGAAAGCCACGTTAATAACATCTTCTCCAAACTGGAACTGACCACCGAAATGATGCGCAATCCCCGGGTGATGGCGGTGAAACTGTTTATTCAAGCCACCGAGAGTTGAGTGTGGTGAGTGCGGAGTTGGATGGGTTTGGTGAGTTAAAATCTGATTTGTTCACCCAACTCCGCACCCATCAAACTCACCGAACTCACCTAACCCATCTAACTTACCTAACTCAAATACTGGGTGTACGCCTGCAAGTGCGATGGCGCGGCGCTGGGTTGCTCGATGGGCAGGCGGGCGCGAACGGTGGTGCCCTGTTCCGCGCCGGTGTGAAACGACAGCCGGCCCTGCCAGGCCAGCGCCCGTTCCTGCATCGATAACAACCCCAAATGGCCGTTGTGGCCCATCAACTGCTCCGGCGCGGCGGCCATCCCCCGGCCGGTGTCGCGCACGGTCACGCTCACCGCAGCGGTATCCCAGCGCAAATGGACAAAAATCTGCCCGGCCTGGGCGTGTTTGATGGCGTTATCCAGCGCCTGCCGGGTAATGTAATACAGATCGCGTTCCAGCTTGGGCGCGGGAATCCGGCCCGAATCAAAGCCCTGCGCGGTTAAGGTGACGGTTTTAGCGGCGGATTCGCCGGCGGGCGCGGTGGCCAGCGAGTCCATGTAGGCCCGCAGCGCCGAAATCAGCCCCAAGTCGGTCAACACAGACGGATGCAGCCCCTGCGTGATTTCCCGCAGGCGGCGGTTGAGATTTTGCGTTTCAGTTTCCAGCCCGGCCAGCCACTGCCCCACCTCGGCCACATTACCGGCCAGGTTGTTCTGGCTGCGGCGCAGGCCCAGAGCCATTGTCGTCAGCCGGCCCAAAATATCGTCGTGGAGTTCAGCGGCCAGATTGCGGCGCTCATCGTCCTGGGCATCAATGGTGCGGCGATAGGCCAACTGCAATTTGTGCCGCGCATCGGCCAGATCGATGGCCAACAGGGTGTTTTTGAGCAGCAGCGTGAATTGAGTGGTCACCTGTTGCAGCAGCTCGGCGGGGAACTTTAGCCTGACCCGGCTCAGCCCAACCCCGCCGACCAGTTCGCCGCCAAACCGGAGCCAGACCACGGTGCGGATGCCTGCGGCCTGCAAACCGAGCCGCAGCGCGCTTTCCGGCAGTTGGCCTACCAGCCAGATGCCCTGCAACTGTCCCGCTGCCAGATCAACCGGCAGTTCGGCCAATTCGTCGGCCGGCGGCTGGCCCTCGGCTCGCAGCAGCAGCAGCACGCTCTCAATGGCCTGGTAACGCCACAGCGACAGGCTGTCGCAGGTGAGCGTGGCGTGCAGGGCGCGGGTGGCCCGCAGCAGCAGCAGCCACGGGTCGGTGGTGGTGCGGATGAGCTGGCCGCAGGTATGCAGAAATTGCTGGGTCGCCGACCGCTCCGGGTGAAAAACTTCGGCTAGCAGCACTCCGCCACCCGCCGCCAGCAGGCCAAACAGCAGCCAGCCGGGGGTGGCCAATGAGTTGGGCAGCAGCGCCAAATTAACGGCAAACAGTAGCAGCGCCAGCCCCCACAGCGCCAGCCCCAGCCGGGAGCGGCGGCTCGCGGCCAGCCCAAAAAGCAGCCGGGCCAGTGCCCCGCGCCAGCCAGAGTCGGCGGCTTCCGGTTCAATTTGGGGGGACAATATTTCGGGCTGAGTCATTTTAAGCTCGCCCAAAAGGAATTTGCCGGGTGGCATAACCAAACATAAACACCTGCGTTTTCTGGCAGCCGCCAAAAAATGTCAGGCCGCTAATTACGATTTTTTGCCGGTGTAAAACTGCTGCGGTTCAAACAGCATGGCCGTCCAGCCGGTGGTAAAGCGCATGGTGCGGATGGGGCTGGTAATGCTCATGTTGGCGTAGGCCATCCACGCGCCCATAATAAAAGCAGCGTCGGCAAAACCGGGCGGCACCACCACAATCCGGGAAAGTAGGCCGTTGGGAAATCCCGCGTTTTTGGCCATTTGATCGGCCAGGGTGATCACGTTGGCAATTTGCGGCGGCAGTGGTTTGCCCAAATCAAAATGGCAGGGCAGGTGAATTTCGGCTACATCGGTTACTCGCGCCTCGCGCCGGATTTGCACTTTGGCGGTTTCGCTCAGCTCACGCGATGAAAAATTTACAACCAGCAGTTTTTCGTTAGTAGACGGTATGTTCATTCCATTCCCACACTGTTCAGCAAAATTTAAAATGGCCCGGCTACAACTGTCGGGTGTGCTGCCGCGTTTTAGACGTCCCGCGGGCATTGCCAGCAAAAATAAACGCGCCCAAACCGAGCAGGCCAATTACAATGATGCTCAACGCCACCAGCCACCACGGAAACACAGATGCTTCACGGCGGGTTTGGCCAAGGGTCAGGCTTTTGGTTTCGGCGGGGATAATTTGCAGCCCGGCCGAAACCAGTTTGATATCGGCAATGTCTACGGTTGAAACAGTGCCGGCCGGCAGGTTAAAGGTGATCCGCGCCAGCGACCCGTTGCCGGAAACCGCCGGGGCGGGATTGAGCAGGGTCATGGCAAAGGCGATGCTGCCGGCGCTGGCATCGGCCTGATTGATCACCACAAACGCCTGGTTTTCCGGCAGCAGCGTGCCGGTTTCAACCTGAATGCCGGCCTGTTCCGGGTTGGCGTCAGCCACGCTGACCCGGGTGGGATCAAACTTGAGCAAAAATTCCACGCCGTACAGGTCGGCTACGTTATTGGCCATCAAATCCACCGTCACCGTATTATCTGCGGCAGCGACCGGGGTGAGATAGACCTGGGCGCTGTTTTGCGCCTGCGCCGGCGACGTTAAAACAAGCAAGCCGATTGTGATCAACAACAACACAAAAAAGCGGTGGGTCATCGCGATGCCTCCGTTCAAAACCAGGTTAGAGTGGCCGGCAGGGCCATGCATTTTGGCCAGCCGATTGGCCGTAGTTTGCTGCCAGCAAAATTAAATCGAGTACGTCGATCAGCCCATCGGCGGTGTAATCCAGCGCCAGATCGGGTGCGGGGCTGTTCATCATGCCGCCCAGCGCCACGGCGTCGGCCACGTTAATCAAACCGCTGCCGTCAACATCACCGGCCCGTAGCATGAGCGGGGTGAGCCGGGTGGCCGGGCCGGCAGTGGCGGCAGCGCAGGCGGCGGGCAGATAGCCGGGTTTTTCAACCGTGAGGGTGTATTTGCCGGGGGGCAGGTTGGCCAGGGTGAACTGACCGCCGGCCGCGGCCGTCTGGCTGACAGTCCAGCCGTCGCTGCGCGTGGCGGTGATCACCGGGCCGGGCGGGGGCGGCGCGCCGTCAACGGCAATCTGGCCGGTGAAACCGCCGCCGGTGTCGGCCAGGGCCAGCCGCAGCAACGCTGTTTGCGTTACCCGCAGCGGCGCGCCGCCCCTGGCCCCCAACACCACGTTTTCCAGCATGAGGTCGGTTTGAATGTTAGAAATAATGGGTTCAAAAGAAAGGGTGGCCAGCGTTACCTCGCCGGCCAGGTTGCCGGCATCGTTCTGCCGGCTGAGGGCGTAAACGAGTTGGCCGTCGCTCCAGTTGGTGCGGGCCACTGCGGCCGGGGCAATGTCTGGGCCGGGCGTTAATGAACTGGCAACAGGCCGCAGGTGGGCCGGGTTAAAACGCAGCTCAAACTGGCCGCCAAACAGGCCGGGCGGCGGTACGTTGACGGCAACAACAGCCACATCGATGGGCTGGCCGGGGGTGACGGGGTTAACCAGCCGCAGGGTAATGGCACCCTGCTCCGGGTTTTGGGCCAGAATCGGCGCAGGGGTAAGCAGCAGCAGGGCCAGCAGTGTGATTATTTTTGGGGTAAATGGGGAAAAATCGGGCGAGAGCCTCAAAATAAAGGTGAGTGACCGGTGTACCCATCGACAGGTTACTGTTTTTATGTAAATGTGGGCCGCAAAAATTGCTTTCACATGAGTCACGCTTGACACCAATATTTTGAGTTGGTAAAGAACAAAAGCCACCCACCCACCGGCCGGGCAGCCATGTAAAAAATGTTAACCGGCTTTGCTTTTCAGCATAACACAGCCGGTATTCCTTAACAATAGCAAAACGGTACTGTGCCAAAAACCGTAACCGTTTTGTAACGTATAACCTTTTCTAATAGGTGCAAATCAGAAAACGTGGTATAATTCGCTGGGAGTTTTTTCCCTTAAAAATTACCACGAAAACTTTCAACAGCCCATAAACGCAGATCAAACCAAATAACACATCCAAGGAGGTTGCATGTGAAGCTGCATGAATATCAATCGAAGCGGATTTTTGCCGAACACGGCATTCCGATTCCCAACGGTGAAGTGGCCATCACCCCGGACCAGGCGCGCGAAATCGCCAGAAAATTGGGCGGGCCGGTGGTCATTAAAAGCCAGGTTTTGGTGGGCGGTCGCGGCAAAGCCGGCGGGGTAAAACTGGCTAAAGACCCCAATGAGGCCGAACATATGGCCGATCAGATTTTGGGGATGGATATCAAAGGGCTAACCGTTGATAAGGTGCTGGTAGATCAGGCTGCTGATATCAACGAAGAGATATATCTGGGTATTGTGATTGACCGGGCCTTGCAGCTACCGGTGATCATTGCTTCGGCGGAAGGCGGCGTGGAGATTGAAGAAGTTGCCAAAACCAACCCCGAGGCCATTAAACGCCTGCCCATCGACCCGCAAGTGGGCTTGATGGGGTATCAGGCGCGTAATCTGGCGTTTGATTTGGGCTTGCGCCGGGTTTTTGTGAATGATTTTGTGCGAATTCTAACGGGTTTATACAGCGCGTTTATCAACACCGATGCCAGCCTGGCCGAAATTAATCCGCTGGTCATTACCGGCGGCGACAAAATGCTGGCTGTTGATGGCAAAATAATCCTTGATGACAACGCCCTTTACCGCCACCCCAAGCTGGCCGAACTGCGCGATATTCAGGAAGAAACCGACAGCGAGCGCGAAGCGCGGCTGGCCGGCTTGAGCTTTGTCAAGCTCGATGGCGAAATTGGCTGTATGGTCAACGGCGCGGGGCTGGCAATGGCCACCATGGATATTGTTAAATATTTTGGCGGCGAACCGGCCAATTTTTTGGACATTGGCGGCGGGGCCAAATCTGATAAAGTGGCGGCGGCGCTGCGAATTATTTTAAAAGACCCCAAGGTCAAAAGCATTCTCTTTAATATTTTTGGCGGAATCACCCGCTGCGATGAAGTTGCCCGCGGTATTTTGGAAGCGCTCAACGAAGTGCAAACCAACATCCCGATGGTGGCTCGCCTGGTAGGCACCAACGAAGAGGAAGGCCGGCAAATTCTGGCCGAGGCCAACTTTCCCAGCGCCTCAAGCCTGGGTGAAGCTGCCCAAAAAGCAGTCCAATTGGCGAAAGGAGTTTAGCGATGAGCATTTTGATTGGCAAACAAACGCGGCTGCTGGTGCAGGGGATAACCGGGCGCGAGGGCGCATTTCATACGCAGCAAATGATTGAGTACGGTACCAACGTGGTGGCCGGTGTTACTCCGGGCAAAGGCGGTGAGTGGGTTCACGGTGTGCCCGTGTTTGATACGGTTAAAGAAGCCATCAACGCCACCGAAGCTAACACCAGCATTATTTACGTGCCGGCCCGCTTTGCCGCCGACGCGATTATGGAATCGGCGGATGGCGGCGTTAAACTGGTAGTTTGCATTACCGAAGGCGTGCCGGTGCTGGATATGATTCGGGTGCAGCGTTTTCTCAAGGGGCGGGATGCGCGTTTGATTGGCCCCAACTGCCCCGGCCTCATCACTCCCGGCGAAGCAAAAGTTGGCATTACGCCCAACCGCTTTCAGATGAGCGGGGGTGTGGGGTTGGTCTCTCGCAGCGGCACCCTCACCTACGAAGTAATGCAGGCGCTCAACGATAAGGGGATTGGCCTCAGCACCGCCGTTGGCATTGGCGGCGACCCCATTATTGGCAGCAATTTTATTGACATGCTGCGGCTGTTTGAAAGCGACCCGCTCACCGATCAGGTGGTGGTTATCGGCGAAATCGGCGGCACCGACGAACAAAAAGCCGCCCAGTTCATCAAAGAGAGAATGACCAAATCTGTAACCGGTTTTATCGCCGGCCGAACCGCGCCGGCGGGCAAACGGATGGGCCACGCCGGAGCCATTATTCAGGGCGGCGAAGGCACTGCCGAGGAAAAGATCAGAGCCTTTGAAGCGGCTGGCGTTAGGGTGGCCCAGCAGCCGGAAGAGGTTGCTGATATTGTAGCTTCTCAAATGTAAGGTTTGAGTGGAATCAAAAAGGGCTGGTCACGCGACCAGCCCTTTTTGATTGCCTTGCGGCTACGGATTAATAGGTATTTCCCTGGCTGTAGGGCGCCGGTTGAGGCGGCATCATCCCCATTTGCGGCTGCCCGTACGGCATTGGCTGCTCCATCCCCATTTGCGGGTAGGCCATACCCTGCGATTGGTCCATGCCCATCTGCGGATAGCCCATGTACGGCTGCTGGTCCATGCCCATCTGCGGCTGCCCGTACGGCATTGGCTGTTCCATGCCCATTTGCGGATAGCCCATATACGGCTGCTGGTCCATCCCCATTTGCGGCTGCCCGTACGGCATTGGCTGCTCCATCCCCATCTGCGGGTAGGCCATGCCCTGCGATTGGTCCATGCCCATTTGCGGCTGCCCGTACGGCATTGGCTGCTCCATCCCCATTTGCGGATAGCCCATATACGGCTGCTGGTCCATACCTTGATACGGCATGCCTTCGGGCTGGCTATCCATGCCCTGGTAAGGTACGGCCATTGGCGGCCACGGGCTGGGCATCGGCATTGGGTGAACAGGCCCCATCCCCGGCGCGGGGTGGTCAAACGGCGGGCCAACCGGCGGAATGCATAGAACCTGGCCCTCGTAAATCCAGTCCGGGTTGGATACATGGTTTACCATCGCAATAAAAAACGGCGCGATGTTGTACCTATACCCAATGTCTGACAGCGTATCACCGGCCTGAACTGTGTAGCACGGCCCGCCACCCCAGGCATCCCCGGTAGCTGGAGGTGCGGCCATGCTGGTGACAACCAGCGCCAGTTGCAGCGCTACAACGGTTGTTACCACCGCGATTAATTTAACCAACGTCATTTTTTTCATTTAGTTTTCCTCCTACGGACTTAAGACGTTATGTTTACCTCATTATACGTAAGTCAGGAGTCGGATGCAACTGCTTGACATAAATTTTGAGAGGTGAGAGAGTTGCTGCGATCTAACAACGGGAAAACAAAAAAGGAGTCCGAAACTGTAGTTTTGGACTCCTCTGAAAAGAGCTTCTTCAATGTCACCCTGAGGGCGTAAGCTCGAAGGGTCTCCATAGTTGCCGGTTTGGAGATTCTCACCTGTACTGCGCGCAGGCGCAAGTGTCGCTTCCTGCGGTCACTCAGAATGACATTTTCATTTTCGGTGTCGACCTCCCGGTTCCGTCACACTCCTTTGAAAATAAGCACTCTGCGAGATCGTAGCCCAACCGTCACGCTACAAGCCCGACCTACGCATTGCTCAAACCTTTACCGGCTGCTGCCGCCGGGGCTGCCGGTCTTTTTCGGCGGCCATTTCCCAGCGAATGTCGTATTCGCAGTAGGGATCGCCGTTGTGCATGCATTTGGTCTTTTTGATGGTCGGGACGCCGCCGGCTTCGCGGATAACACCTTCCATCCAGCCAACGTGATTGTAGGTGCAGCGCTCGCGGGGTTGTTTGCCGCCCATATCCACCTCCTGCCGGACGTGGTTGGGCCCCAAATCTTTACTGCGCACAATCACGCCATCGCCCCAGTTGTGGCGCAGGCACAGGTCCATCCGCCGGATCGTGTAACCCGGGTTGCCCGGTTGAAAGTGCTGAGCCAGTTTGCCGCCCGGCAGTACATCAAATTTGGCCCGATAGGCGGTCATTTCCCGCAGAATATCGTCGTTGCCGCCGGCCAGTTCGGTTTTGATAGCGTTGGTCAATTCGCCCAGGATTTGCGGCGGGTATTCGCCGCCGGGATCAATTTTGCTGCTCAAAATTTGGGCGGCCTCAACCGGCACACGCCGCAAAACCCGGTGCCACGCCTCCGGCCCGTATCGTTCCTTCACAAAGTCAATCCGGCCCAACAGAGCGGTGCCCCGCGAAACTTTACCGGAGACTTTTTTAACGGAAATATGCAAAACTTTTTGTTGCAGTTCAACCGCTTTTTCACTGAACCGTTGGGTGGCGCGGCTGACATCGGCCACCTGCGCGCTCATTTCTTCCACCGAGGCGCTGATTTCCTGGATTGAGGCGCTGTTTTCTTCGCTCACGCTGGCAATAGTCTCCATCGCCTGCGATACTTCGCTGGAACTGGCCGACATCTCTTCCGTGGCGGCTGTGTTTTCTTCCACCACCGCCGACACCGTTTCAATGGCGTTGACCACTTCATCGGACCCCTGGCGCATTTCGGTGGTGGCCTGGCTCATTTCCCGCATTTGCTCATCCAGCCTGTGCGAGCTTTTATCAATGGCGGTTACCGCCTCGGTTACCGACTCCTGCACATCCTGAATCAGGCCGGTGATTTCGCGGGTGGCCCCGGCCGATTTTTCAGCCAGTTTGCGCACTTCGTCGGCCACAACGGCAAAACCTTTGCCGTGTTCGCCGGCGCGGGCCGCCTCGATGGCGGCATTGAGTGCCAGCAGGTTGGTCTGGCTGGCAATATTTTCAATTGTCTGCACAATGGCCCCAATCTGCTGCGAACGTTTGCCCATTTCTCTGACTTTGTGGGCGGCCTGTTCAACATCATTTTTCAGAGTAACCATTTGGTCAACATTGGCCGAAACCTGTTCAATGGCAAACGAAAGCTGGGTGATAATATTGGAGGTTGTGCCCACCGCCGTGGCCTGTTCCTGCGCGCCATGAGCCACACCCTCAATTGCCTGCGTCATCTGGTCTACCGAGCGTACCGTTTTGCCCACGCTGTCTGCCTGCTGCGAGGCCCCGGCGGCGATGTGCTGGATGGTGTGCGAAATTTGCGCCGCCGCCTCGCCGGTTTGGGCGGTTGACATGGCAATGTCGTTAGAAATCGCGCTCATTTCATCGGCGCTGACCACAATCGATTCAATTTGCTGGCGCAGGTTAACCACCATCGCTTGCAGCGTTCGGCCAAATTCATCTTCTTCTGAGCGCAGGGTGACCGTTGCGGCCAGGTTGCCATCGGCAAACTTTTCAACCACATCTTTGGTTGAGCGCAGATAATTGGCCGTGCTGCTGAGCGCTCGGGCCATCTCGCCAATCTCATCGGTGGTGCTAATTTGCAGCGATTGCTCCAGGCTGCCCTGCGCCAGCCGGGCTGCGGCATCGGCTACCTGGCGCAGCGGGTTGATAATCCGTTTCAGTAGCAGCGCCACCGCGCCCACGCCAAAACAGAGAACAATGATCATCGCCGTAACCACCCCCGTCACCGAAAACCCCATTTTGCCCAACACAAAACCACCCATCGCGGCGGCTATGGTGCCGATAATCACCACCATATTCATTCGCAGTGCAATGCCCTGCCGGTAAATGTAAACCACAATAGCCATCGACAGGCCGGCGGTTAAAATCAACGCTCCGGCAAATAAAAAATAGTCCAGATATTCAATGACGAATGCGGGTAAAAAACTCATACAGTTTCTCCTGTTCTGTGCGATGATTTAACAAGCAAGCGAAAAGTCTACTGGCGGCATCTGCGAGGAGAGGCGTCAGAATAATAGATTTGTCCGTGCCACAGGAGAGTGCGGCCTGGCCGGCAATCTCAATGGTGTCCGGTTATAGCGGTTGGTTCCTGCCCGGAACATGAATCACGTCGAACCTTTTCTGTTTTCGACAGCGAAGGACTTGCTCTCAAGTAAATTTTGCGTAAAGGTTTGGGTCGATGGCGGGCTGTTGCTATTTTTGTGTTAGGCGGTTTAAAGCTATACTCCGCTCAAAGTGTGAGTAAACACCGTGGCCGATACTGATTTACCCATCGATTTTGAACCGCACCTGTACCGCAACCGCTGGCTGGCGATTGTTCGCCGGCGGGTGGTGGGCGTGGGCGTAACCCGCGCTCAGGCCGAGCGCGCCGCCGGGCAAATTCGGCCCAAAGAGCGGCCCGGCCTCTATTTTGTTGATGGCAGCGGCCGGCTAACCCAGGCAGACAGCATAATGTTGCAGCTAAACCCGGAAAATTGGTTTGACAACCAGCCCCTACTGCACAAAACGGCGCAGATTTTGCAGGCGCGGCAAATTGAAAGCTATCTGGTGGGCGGCGCGGTGCGAGATTTGCTGCTGGGCCGGACCAACATTGTCGATCTGGATTTTGCCGTGCCCGGTGATGGCCTGGCCGTGGCCCGGCAGGTGGCCGACGCCCTGCACGCGGCGTATTACCCGCTGGATGTGGAGCGGGCGACCGGCCGCGTGGTCTGCGACCAGCCGGAACCGCCCTACAAAATCTATCTCGACTTCGCCTCGTTTCGCGGCCGGGATTTAACCGCCGACCTGCTGGACCGCGATTTCACCATCAACGCCATCGCCCTCAGCCTCACCCAACCGCCGCGGCTGATTGACCCGGCCAACGGCCAAGCCGATCTGGCCGCCGCGCAGCTCAAAAGCGTGACGCCTCTGGCATTTCAGCACGATCCGGTGCGTGTGATTCGGGCGGTGCGGCAAGCTGCGGATTTTAATTTTGCCATCGACCCGGCCACCGCCGCGGCGATCCGGCGCGATGCCGGGCTGCTGCCGCGGGTGTCTGCCGAGCGCCAGCGGGACGAGCTGCTCAAACTGCTCAACACGCCCACCCCCGGCCGGGCTGTGGACAGGCTGCACCAACTGAACGTGCTGCCCGCGCTGCTGCCGGAAGTGGCGGCGCTGGCCGGGCTGGAGCAGTCGCCGCCGCACCATCTGGACGTGCTGGCCCACACCTGCCAAACGCTGGAAAAATGGGCCGCGCTGGCCGCCGCTGGCTGGCCGGATGTACCGCAGAAATATCAGGCCGCGCTGGCCGGCTATTTTGAAACGCCGCTGGCCGGCGGTTTGTCGCTGCAAAAGCTGATGCCGCTGGCTATTTTGCTGCACGATACCGGCAAACTTACCGCCCGCACCGAAGAAACGCCGGGGCAGTTTCGGTTTATTGGCCACGAGAAAGAGAGCGCCCAAATTGCGCTGGCTGTGGCGCGCCGGCTGCGCCTGAGCAGCCAGGCCGCCGATTTTGTGGAGGTGGTGGCGCGCCAGCACATGCGCCCCGGCTGGCTGATCCACGAAAAGAATGTGAGCCGGCGGGCTATTTTTCGATTTTTCCGGGATACGGCGGGCAAGGGGTTTCAGGCCGGTGTGGCCGTGGCGCTGCACGCGCTGGCCGATCACGACGCCACCTTTCCGCCCGGCGCGGGCAAAGCCGAACGGCGGGCGCTGGTGGCTTTGGTGTGGCGGTTGCTGGCCGATTATTTTGAGCGCCACGACCAACTGGTTGACCCGCCGCTGCTGCTCAGCGGGCGTGATCTTATTGACGAACTGGGGTTGAAAGAGGGTAAAATAATTGGCCAGTTACTGCACCGGCTCAAAGAAGCGCAGGCTGTGGGCGAAGTGACCAGCCGGGCTGAGGCCATCGATTTTATCAAATCTGACCCCGATTTTGGCGATTATCGCCCCGGCCAACTATAATTTTCGCTTGCAGTTTTCACGAAGAAGATGAAAATGGAGTCCAATTTTTGGCCAAACTGATTATTTACGAAGAAACACATCACGCCGACACCGTTTTTGAGGCGTTTGAATTATCCGAAACCCGAATTTTAATTGGGGCAGACCACGATAACCAACTGATTCTGCAAGCCCCGGAAATTGACGCCACCCACGCCAGCCTGGAATTGCGCGAGCACCACTGGTTTTTGCAGGATTTGGGCGGCCCCGGCGGCACCAGCGTTAACGGCCGGCTGATTCAGGGGCCGTGCCTGCTCCACCACGATGACCTGATCGAGTTGGGGCCGGTCAAAATGCGCTTTCACAACCTTGAGCGCGGCGTTACCCGCGAGGTTCTGCTGGGCGAAGTGGCCGAAATCACCGAAGATTTGCCGGAAGCGGTAGAAGTGGTGGTCAGCGGCCGGGTTTGGTTTGCCACGCTGGCCGGGTTCACCATCATCATCATTTTGGGGTTGGTGGCCCTGTTGTTGATTGCCTATTTTTTGGGCCTGCTCACCCTCGCGGATATTATCCCCTTTGGCGGCTAGCCGCCGCTTTGACTTTTTTGCTCCCAGACCAGTTTGATTAGCCGTTTGCCCGTTGGCGTGGCCGCCAGCCCGCCCTGCGCCGTTTCTTTAAATCGACTGTCCATGTGGCGGCCAATCGTTGCCATCGCGTCGATCACTTCATCCGGCGGGATAACGCTTTCTACCCCGGCCAGGGCCAGATCGATGGCCACAAAACATTGGGCCGCGCCGGCGGCGTTGCGTTTAACGCACGGCACTTCAACCAGCCCGGCTACCGGATCGCAGACCAGCCCCAGCATATTTTTTAAAGTGATGGCCACTGCCTGCGCCGACTGGCGGGGCAAGCCGCCCAGCAGTTCCACCGCCGCCCCGGCGGCCATCGCCGCCGCGCTGCCGGTTTCGGCCTGACAGCCGCCCGCCGCCCCGGACACATGCGCCCGCCGCACAATCACCGTGCCAATCCCCGCCGCGGTAAACAGCGCGTTAACCAGCTCATCGTCAGAAAAATCATACGCTTCTTGCAGCGTGAGCAGCACCCCCGGCAAAATCCCCGCCGAGCCGGCGGTGGGCGTGGCCACAATGCAGCCCATTCCGGCGTTGACTTCGTTAACGGCCATGGCCCGGGCTACGGCCCGGCTCAACACCGGGCCGGTCACCGGCTGGTGGTGCAGCAGCCAGTTCCACAGTTTGTGGGCGTTGCCGCCGCTGATGCCGCTCAACGAGATCACCGGCTCGGCCACGCCCTGCTCGGCGCTGTGGCGCATCACCAGCAGCCGTTTGTGCATGCGCTGCCGCAGGGTTTCGGCGGGTTGTTCGCTTTGGGCCGCCTCGGCCCGGAGCACAATCTGGTGTAGCGGCAAATTCTGGGTTTCGGCCTGTTCGACCATATCGGCAATTGAATTGAACATAGGTTACTCGCTTACTTTGCTGATTTTGCGGACCCAGTGAACCCACGAAAAGTCTTCGATGGCATCCAGCAGGTCGTCCGGGATTTTTTCATCGATTTCAATGATCATAATCGCCCGGCCCCGGCGCTGCTGGCGTTCAACCCGGAAAAAGGCGATGTTCAGCTCTTTGGCCATCAGCCACTGGGTGACGGCGTTGATGGTGCCGGGCCGGTCATCGGCGATGACCAGCAGCGTTTCGTACTCGCCGCCAAACTGAACCGGGTAGCCCTGCACGCTGGTAATCTGGAT
>CAYOXS010000066.1:0-21096 GCA_964407935.1 uncultured Caldilineaceae bacterium | reverse complement strand
GGGCGCTACGCGCCCGGCGTCACCCACAAAAAAATTCCCCCCTCTCCCAGAGGGAGAGGGGGGCAGGGGGGTGAGGGTTAGCCAACTCTAATTTTCAAAGGAGGATTTTATGCCGGCGGAAAAAATGACATCGAGCCAAATTGAGCAGGAATTGGGTAATTTGGCGGGTTGGGAGCTAAAAAGTGGCAAACTGCATCGGGAACTGGAATTTAAGAACTTTGTCGAAGCCTGGGGCTTTATGAGCCAGGTGGCCATGCTGGCCGAAAAAGCCAACCACCACCCGGAATGGAGCAACGTTTGGAACCGGGTGGTCATCGATTTGACCTCGCACGATGTGCAGGGGATCAGCGAGCGCGACTTTAAACTCGCTCGCAAAATTAATGAGCTGGTTTAACCGGCGGGAAACTGCGTATCAAAGCGGGTGGTGCAGTTGACCAGCTCGTTGGCGGCTTTGACGTTGCGCATAACTTTGGCCATATTGCCGGCAAGTTTGAGCTGCCGGGTGAGCAGCGCCTTGATCGGATCGAGTTGTTTTTGGGCTACCGCCTGCCATACCCGCATGCTGGCGCTAATCACAAACTCGGCCGGGGGCGCGGCCCCATCGCTCACCAGAAAGGCCTGGCGGCATTCACCGTGATACAGGTCAACATACATCGAAATGGGCCGGGGGTTGCCGGCATCCGGCTCAACCACAAACAGAAAATCGCCTTCCCAGTTTTTGGCGGCCCGGCGATAATCTTCGCTGGCGTTGATTTCAACTTTAAAGCGCTGCACCCAGGCCTCGGTGGCAAATGGAATTGCATTGGTCATCATCGCTTCTCCCGGTGATAAAGAGTCTGTCCAGAATTTTGGGCAGACAGGGGGGAAATAGCCCCCGGCCTGTAGCGCCTCTCCTAAAATTTTGGACGCACCCGTGATAAACGGTTAGTATTAATGATATAAAAGCTATATCAAAATACAATAGCGCAAAAGTCATCTTGTTTGTGCAAATTAGCGCAGGGCCATAAATTTGCTTCCTGAGGCAGCAGTGGTATAATGGCTGTCGTTCCGGGCGGTTAGCTCAGTTGGTTAGAGCGCCACGTTGACATCGTGGAGGCCACAAGTTCGAGTCTTGTACCGCCCACTCTCGTGAACCGGCCTGGCCTCGACCAGGCTTTTTTTTTAGCTTATGTTGGGGGTAAAACGATGCTGATGCAACAAACACTCACTACACCAAATGCCAGAGTAGCCGCCATCGACGAACTGTTGGCCGCGACGGATCCGGAAATTCTGGCGGCGATCAAGAGCGAACGCCAGCGCCAGCGTGACCAGATTGAATTGATCGCTTCTGAAAACTACACCAGCGCCGCGGTAATGGCCGCGCAGGGGTCGGTGTTAACCAACAAGTACGCCGAAGGCTATCCCGGCAAACGTTACTACGGCGGCTGCGAATTTGTTGACGTGGCCGAAGAACTGGCCCGCGAACGGGCCAAAAAGCTGTTTGGCGCAGAATTTGCCAACGTGCAGCCGCACTCCGGCGCGCAGGCCAACGCCGCGGCCTACCTGGCCCTGATCCAACCGGGCGACACCGTGCTGGCCTTTAAACTGGACCATGGCGGCCACCTGACCCACGGCATGCATCTGAATTTTTCCGGCCATTTCTACAATTTCATCCACTACGGCGTCCACCCCCAAACCGAACAGCTTGATTACGATGACATTGCCCAACTGGCCCGCGAACATAACCCCAAACTGATCATGGTAGGGGCCAGCGCCTACCCGCGCCTGTTTGACTACCCCCGCCTGCGCGCCATCGCCGACAGCGTGGGCGCGTATCTGGTAATGGACATGGCCCACGTGGCCGGCCTGGTGGCAGCAGACCTGCACCCCGACCCCGTGCCTTACTGCGACGTGGTTACCACTACCACTCACAAAACCCTGCGTGGGCCGCGCGGCGGGCTGATCCTGTGCAAAAAAGAGCACGCCAAAGCCATTAATCGCGCCGTGTTCCCCGGCATTCAGGGCGGCCCGCTGATGCACGTGATCGCCGCCAAAGCCGTGGCCCTGCACGAAGCGCTTCAGCCCGGATTTAAAGCCTACCAGCAACGCGTGCTCGATAACGCTCAGGTATTGGCCCAAACGCTGATCGAAGGCGGGCTGCGGCTGGTTTCCGGCGGCACCGACAACCACCTGATGCTGGTAGACCTGCGCCCGGCCAATATTACCGGCCAGGATGGCGAAGACGCGCTGCACAAAGCCGGCATCACCGTAAACAAAAACCTTATTCCGTTTGACCCGCAGCCGCCGCGCACCACCAGCGGCGTTCGCCTGGGCACGCCGGCCATTACCAGCCGGGGCTTTGGCCCGGCCGAAGTGAAAACCGTGGGCGAATGCATTTTGCAGGCGGTTTATCACAGCGGCGACGACGCCCGGCTGGCCGAAATTCGGCACACAACCGCCGAGCTGTGCGCTCGCTTCCCGGTACCCGGGCTGGAATAAGCCACACCCGCTCACTCCAAACCCCAAAGGCCGCACGACCTTTGGGGTTTTTGTTTTTACACTCATTTTACAAATCGATTACACCCGCCTAATACCCCCGCGCTATACTGGCAGAAAAGTGTGATTGAGTCCTTCGGTATTGGTTGTATAATTGAAAATAAAAGCTAACCAACTCCCCAAAGGAGCGCAGCAGATGCCCATTTTACCCGGCGAGAATGTTGGCCCCTACCGCATCATTGAGCAACTGGGCAGCGGCGGCATGGCGACGGTCTTTAAAGCCTACCATGCCTCGCTGGACCGCTACGTGGCCATAAAAGTACTGCATCCCGCTTTTAAGCAGGACCCCCAATTTTTTGAACGCTTCAAACGCGAAGCCCGCATTGTTGCCAACCTGGAACATCCCAACATTATACCGGTGTATGATTTTAACGAGCACCACGGCGAACCGTATCTGGTGATGCGGTTTATCGAAGGCGACACGCTCAAAGCCAAAATGAGCCACGAGCCAATGCCGCGCGCCCAGATTTTGCGCTTGATGCGCCCCGTTTGCCAGGCGCTGGCCTACGCCCACCAGCAGGGCGTGCTCCACCGCGACATCAAACCCAGCAATATTATGCTCACCAGCAGCGACAGCGTTTTTCTGACCGATTTTGGGCTGGCGCGGATGGTTCAGGCCGGAGAAAGCACCCTCTCACAGGATATGATGGTGGGCACGCCGCAGTACATCAGCCCGGAACAGGCCCAGGGGTTAAAGGAACTGGACGGCCGGACCGACATCTACTCGCTGGGGGTGGTGCTGTATGAAATGCTCACCGGCCGGGTGCCATTTAGCGCCGACACCCCCTTTGCCACCATCCACGACCACATTTACACGCCGCTGCCCCTGCCCAGCGACATCAACCCCAAAATCGAGCCGGCCGTTGAGCGCCTGCTGCTCAAAGCCCTGGCCAAAAACCCGGCCGATCGCTTTGCCACTGTTACCGATTTGTTGAACGCGCTGGAAAATACGCTGGGCGCGCCAATCCCGGCCGCCGCACCGGCGCCTGTTCCGGCCAAAAAAGGCGTTCCGTGGTGGGTGTGGGCCGGCAGCGCCGCGCTGATTTTGCTGGTGGTAGCCGGGCTGGTTGTGGGGGGACTGTTGCTCCGCGCCCGCCGCAATGCGCCGCCCGCGTCTCGGCTGCCCGCCGAACAGGCCGAACTCCCGCCGGCCAACAGCGACGCTCCGCCGCAGCCCGCGCCGCCCGCCGAAACTGCGCCGGATCAGCCGGGCGCTCCCTCGGCCGAGGAGTTGGCCCGGCAGGCCAGCCAGGCCGTCCGCAACCAAAATATGGCCGAAGCGGTGGGCCTGTACCAGCAGGCCATCGCCGCCGACCCGCACTATCTGCCGGCCTATTTTGGCCTGAGCCTGGCCCAGCGGGCGCAAGGTCAACACGAGGCCAGCATGGCCGCATTGCAGCAGGCGGTTGATAACAACCCCACTCAAGCTGCGGCCTGGGCGCGGCTGGGCGAAGGCCAGCTCTTTTTTGAGCGCAACCCGGCCGCGGCGCTGGACTCGCTGGCCAAAGCGGCGGAACTGGAGCCAGATAACGCCACGCTCGTCGCCGGGCAGGCCATCGCCCTGACCCAGCTCAATCGCCCCGCCGAGGCCAAAGCCGCCATTGACCGGGCGCTGGCGCTGGAGCCTGACAGCCCGGAAGCTCATCTGGCCAACGCTTATTATTTAAAGCAGCAGGGCAACCGGTTGGCCGCCCTGCGAGAAGTGAGGCAGATTATCCAGAACAACGCCGCCTCGCCGCTACTCAAAGAGCGCGCCCGGGAGTTGCTTGGTCAGTTGGGGGGATAGAGCAGCAATGCTTTACGATACGCCTTCCGGCTCGGTTTGCGAAACGGCCAGGGCATCCAGCACGGCTTTGGCCAGCGCCTGAATGGCCACCGCCGACGGCGCTGCTGGATCTGACAACACCACGGGCGCGCCGCGGGCCAAAGCGCTGACGATGCGCGGGTCGTGCGGAATCTGGTAGGTTTGCTCCAGTTTGAGCACTTTTTGAATTTGCCGGGGTTGAATTCCGCCGGGGAAATCGGCGCGGTTAATAACCACAAAAATGTGTTTGTCTTTAAAGTGCAATTGCTCGGTCAATTCCAGAAAGAGTTTGGCGCTTTTGATGGCCGGCAATTCCGGGGTGAGCAACACCAGCACGCAGTCGGCGGCGTCAAAAATAGAGAGGGTGTGGTGGCTGAGATAGCAAATGGTATCGACAACGACGGCGTTAAACTGTTTCTTGAGCGTGGCCAGCACCTCTGGCACCATCGAGTTGGAAATAGACTCGGCCAGTTCGGGCTGCGGCGGGGCCATCAGCAGTTTTAACCCGGAATTGTGCGGTAACAGCACGTCGTCCAGCAAATCCACTTCGAGCTGGCCATCGTGGATCATATCGATGATCGAGCGGGTGGGGCGCGTATCCAGATGCACCGACACATCACCAAATTGCAGCGCGCCGTCCATCAGCACTGTATCACCGAGCGCCTGATGCACCGCCACCGCCAAATTTATGGCTATCGCCGAAACCCCGGCGCCGCCTTTGGGGCTGTACACGGCAATAATCGGCGCTTCGGTTCGTCCGGCCTTGTCTGGCTGTTTGGCTTTGACCTTATTCTCGGTTTTGGCTTTCTCTATGGCCTCGTACTGCTGGTAAATAGGCAGCCCAATATTGTACACCCGCCGAATGCAGGTCACGAGTTCTTCTGAGGTGAAAGGTTTTGGTTGAAAATCGCGCGCGCCGGCGGCCATTGCCCGCCGCATGTAATGCTGGTCGGCCTGTACCGACATAATGATGACCTGGCTAAAAGGCGATTTGGTGGCCATTTCGCCGGTGGCGGTGATGCCATCCATATCGGGCATATTAATGTCCATCAGCACAATGTGCGGCTTAAGCTCAATGGCCATTTCAACACCCTGCCGGCCATTGACCGCCTGCCCGATCACTTCCAGATCGTCTTCAAAATACAGCAGTCGGCTCACGTTTTCACGGGTACCGGTATTGTCATCAACAATCAAAATGCGGATTTTTTCGCCCGCCGGGGCATAGGCCAGTTTAGGCTGGGCCGGCAGAGCGCGCTGCTGCTCGGTGGGGCCGCCCAATATTTTGGTTGAGCTGTCGGCGGGTTTGGCCGGCGACGGAGTTTTACCATCGGCAGGAGCCTGTTTCTTTGCTGCTGCCTGTTTGGGCGGCGCTTTTTTGGCCTCAGGTCTAGGCGCGATCTTCTTTGGCTGCGCCTTGCCCACCCGGCGGCGTCGCCGACGCAGCAGCACCACAGCCAGCAACAGGATAAAGCCCAGGAGCAACAGCCCCAGCAGGCCCATTGTCATCAAATCCATAGAAATTCCTGATCCTTAAAAAATATAACAGGAGACACACTATCTGTCTCCCGTAGTATTTTATCACAAACAGTTGTAATACAACAGAACAAAGAATCAAATCGTTGCATGGGCTGTTTTTGGGCAAGCAGGTATAATAAGATCCATTAAATGGATTAATCTTATTTCGGGGCGCTATTATGTACCAGGCAATTTTATTTGATATGGATGGCGTGCTCATTGAAACGCGCCAATCCGTCACCCAATTTTGGACACAACTGGCCCACAGCCACCAGATTGAACTCACCCCCGCCGATTTTGACCGGCACATTTACGGCTGCCCGCCGCAACACACGCTCAACATTTTATTTGCGCAGTTGTCCACCGCCGAACACCAAACAATACTCGCCGATCTGCCTCGCCTTGAACCAACCTGGCCGGTTCACGCCATTCCCGGCGTCATCGATTTTTTGCGCAATTTGCAGCGGCTGGCCGTCCCCACGGCGCTGGTTACCAGCGCCGCGCGGGAGCGGGTGACGCAGGTGTTGCACGATCTGCAACTTGCGGGCTTGCTGCGGGTGGTCATCAGCCGGGAAGACATCACCCACGGCAAACCCCACCCCGAAGGCTACGTTACCGCCGCCCAACGGCTGTCCATCCCGCCGGAACTGTGCGTGGTTTTTGAGGATTCGCTGAGTGGAGCCACCGCCGGCGTTAACGCCGGGGCAATGTGCATCGGCGTGCAAACGGGCGCAATGGCGGCCCAACTGCGGCAAATCGGCGCGCAACACGTCATCCCCGATTTTTGTGAAACGCAGATGGAGCGCCGGCCCGATGACACATATTTTTTACGGGTCAACAGCGCCCAAATTCCATTTGGCAGCCGCCAAACCTACATATAGGCTGAATACTTTTCACACAACGATTATGTTATTCTGAGCGAAGCGACCTGTGCCCTTTAGGGTAAGAATCTCCCCGCTTGTTGCTCAATAAAGCTGATAACGCGGAGATTCTTCGGCCTGCGGCTTCAGAATGACGTGTTGAATGGCCCTATTTGGAAACTATTGCATACAGCCGGAATGAATCCAGCAGAATTTCTCAGTAACCTCAAAGAGCAAAATTTTTACGAGAATCAGCTCACCCACATCGAGCGATTGGGCGCGCGCCGCGCCCGTTATCAATCGCTGGAAAAGCCGATGCTGCGCTCGCTGGTGGAGGCGTTGCAGGCCGGCAGGCTGAAAAAGCTGTACACCCACCAGGCCCAGGCCATCGACGCAACCCGGCGCGGCCAGCATGTGGTCGTGGCCACCAGCACCGCCAGCGGCAAAACGCTGTGCTACAACGTGCCCGTGCTGGAAGCGGTGGCGCTCAACCCCCAAACGCGGGCCATTTACCTGTTTCCCACCAAAGCTCTGGCCCAGGACCAACTGCGCAACCTCACCGAGCTGACTGATCGATTTATAGCCGCCAGCGAAAAAAACAACAGCGGCCGGGCGCTGGTTACGCCTCAATTTGGCACTTACGATGGTGACACGCCCAAAAACGCGCGCACCCAACTGCGGCAGGAAGCCCACATTTTGCTAACCAACCCGGATATGCTGCACGTGGGCATTTTGCCCAACCACCGGCGCTGGAGCCATTTTCTCAAAAACCTGCGCTTTGTGGTGGTCGATGAGGCCCACATTTACCGCGGCGTGTTTGGCAGCCACGTGGCCGTGGTGCTGCGGCGGCTCAGCCGGCTGTGCCGGTTGTACGGCAGCCAGCCGCAATTTATCTGCTGCTCCGCGACGATTGCCAATCCCGGCGAACACATTGCCCGGCTCACCGGCCACAAACCGCTGGTGGTAGATGACGATGGCTCGCCGCAAGCGCCCAAACAGTTTGCCATGTGGAACCCGCCCTTTGCCGACCGCCAAAAATCGGCGCGGCGCAGCCCCAACGGCGAAGCGGCCCACCTGTTTGCCGAACTGACCCGCCACCAAATCCGCAACATTACATTTACCAAAGCGCGGGTGGTGGCCGAACTGATTTTGAGCTACGCCCGGCAAACGCTGGATCGCACCGACCCGGACTTGATTGACCGCGTGGCCAGCTATCGGGCCGGCTACCTGGCCGAGCACCGCCGCGAAATTGAGCAGGCGCTCTTTCGCGGCGAGCTAATCGGCGTAACGGCCACATCGGCCCTGGAATTGGGCGTGGATGTGGGCGGGCTGGATGCCACCGTGTCGGTGGGCTATCCCGGCACCATCGCCAGCCTGTGGCAGCAGGCCGGGCGAGCCGGGCGGCGCGGCGGCAGCAGTTCGCTGGCCATTTTGGTGGGGCTGGATAACCCGCTGGACCAATATTTTATGCGTCACCCCAAACAACTGTTTGAGCGCCCCCACGAACACGCCCTCATCGACCCCGGCAATTTGTACGTGCTGGAGCAGCATTTGCCATGCGCCGCCCACGAACTGCCGCTGTCGCCGGCGGACGAGCCTCATTTTGGCGGTGAATTTGTCGCGGCGATGGTCAAACTGGAGGAGCAAAACAAGGTCGGTTACGAGCCGGACCACGACCAGTGGTATTATCGCGGCCACGATTACCCGGCCCAGCACGTCAGCATTCGCAGTATGGGCAGCAAACCGATTGTGCTGGTGGATGGCAGCAAAAAGAACAAACCGCTGGAAGAAATGGACGAAGCCTCGGCGTTTGGCCGGGTCCATCCTGGCGCGATTTACATGCACCAGGGCGAAAGTTTTATGGTCACGGAACTCAATTTACAACAGGGACGGGCGGTGCTGCAACCGGCCCGGGTTGATTATTACACGCAAGTTCACGAGCGCAGCGACATCAACATTATCCGTTCCATCCAGCACCGGCAGATGAAATTCTGCACGGCCTATTGGGGCGCGGTGCGGGTGAGCCAGCAGGTAGTGGGCTATCGCCGCGTGCGCCAGTTCAGTGAAACCGATCTGGGCGAAACGCCGCTGGAAATGCCGGAGAACATTTTTGAAACGCGGGCCATCTGGTGGGATGTGCCGCCCGATTGGGCGCAGCACCTGGCCCGGCGCGGCTGGGATTTTTTGGGCGGGCTGCACGCCGTTGAGCACGCCGCCATTGGCCTGCTGCCGCTCTTTGCCATGTGCGACCGCTGGGATATTGGCGGCCTGTCAACGCCGCTGCACCCGGCCACCGGCCAGCCTCAAATTTTTATTTACGATGGTTATCCCGGCGGGGTCGGCATTTCTGAACAGGGTTTCAACCTGCTCACCGAACTGTGGGAAGCCACCCTGGCTACCATTAAAGACTGCCCCTGCGATGACGGCTGCCCCAGTTGTATTTACAGCCCCAAATGCGGCAACAACAACGAGCCGCTGGACAAACGCGCCGCCGTCTGGATACTGGAATCGCTGCTCAAAGATTAGGCCGGCGTTTGCTCCGGCAGCGGTTGAATGGTGATTTTGGGCAGCCTCACCGGGCAGTCGCCCTGTGGTTCAATTTCACCCAACCACACCTTCACCGCCGCCCGCTGCGAAACATCGCTGTTGCCGTAGGCGGCCAGCAGGTTGGGCAGGTGGGGCATTTCGTGCAGCACGTAGGGGTTGCCAAAGCTGGTGTAACGCACCTGCGGAAAATCCACAAACATGGTGCGCCAGTACCAATGGCCCAAATGGCCCACCAGATTGCGCACCGTGCCCAGCACCATGTAGGGCAAGGCCATCAGGTTGAGAAACACGGCATCGGCCTCCGCGGCCTTGGCCATTAATGGCTCATCTTCCGGGTTAAGCAGGTGTTCTACCTGAAACCCGCGCCGGCGCAGTTCGTCATCAAAGGCGTCCAGATCAAGCTGGGGCATAAATTTGTTAAAGGGACTGAGCTGGCCAATGGTTACGGTGAGCACCCGGCTGCCCGGCGCAAGGTTGAGCGAGGGCAATCCATCGCTGCGCAAAAGGGTCATGCTTTTATCGGCCATAGTTTGGGCGGCCTGCCGGTAGCGGCTTTTGTCGGCGGCGGCGGGTTGGGGGCCAAAGGGATCGCGGTGCAGGTTGAGGCGGGCCTTCATTTCCAGCACGCGCCGGGCGGCCTGTCGCACTCGTTCTTCTGATAAACGCCCCTGCTCCACCGCCTGCACCAATCGCTCAAAATCCTTGAGCGTGTCCGGGAACAGATAAACATCCAGCCCGGCTTTGATGCTGGCCACGGCCCGCTCGTCGGTGGGCACCCGCGAGGTCAGCCCGATCATGCCCGAAGCATCGGAGATGAGCAGCCCGTCAAAGCCCAGCTCGGCGCGCAGTAAATCATTTAGCAGTTGCGGGCTGAGCGTGGCCGGCGGCGCGTCTTCCGGCCGGTCGGCAAAGCCCTGGTAAGCCGGTAGTGAAATGTGGCCCGGCATAATGGCCATTACCCCGGCCTCAATAATGGCCCGCCAGACACGGCCATAGGTGGCCTGCCACTGCTCAAACGGCAGGTTGTTGACGGTGGTGGCCAGGTGCTGGTCGCGGTCGTCCAGGCCGTCGCCGGGAAAGTGCTTGGCCGTGGCCGCCAGTCGCCCATCGGCCTGCAAGCCCTGCACAAAGGCGGTGGCCAGCCGGATGACCCGCTCCGGTTCATCGCTGAGGGCGCGGATGTTGGTGATAGGGTTGTTAAAGTTGTAATTCAGGTCAATCACCGGCGAAAAGGTCCAGTGAATGCCGGCGTAACGGGCTTCGGCGGCGGTGGCCTGGCCCATCAGCGCCATCAGTTCGGCATCGTTGGCAGCGCCGGCGCCCATCAGCCAGGGGAATTCGGTGCCGTCCGTCAGAGCGATGGCCCCGTGTTCAAGATCAGCCGTGGCCAGCAGCGGCACGGCGGAGTTTTCTTGCAGCACCTGCAACTGCGCCCGCAAATCGGCGCTGGCGGTGTGCCGCACCAGCAACGAGCCAAGCGGTACCTTTTTAAGCAGGTCAAGCCAATCAGCGGTGGTAAAGCGGGGGTGGAGGGAGCACAAAAGCTGCCCCACGCATTGCGGCAGGGTCATGGCATTCAGGGTGGTGTCCACCCATTGTTGTTGTTCGGGAGTTAGGGGGGGTGGCATTATTTATTGCCTTTCTGTTTTTGAAAAAACAAGGATTTCACCGCAAAGACACAGAGAACGCAAAGGGTTAAACTATGATTTGGTCTCAAATTTCCGTCTTCAAACCTTGTTTGTTTTCTCTGCGAACTTTGCGCCTTTGCGGTTCGATTTGTGCCTGCTCTATGCAAACGAATTATAGAGCGAATACAGTTGCAGCGCTTCTGTGGCCTGCGCCAGCGACCAGCCGGCGGGCAGCGGGCAGGACACGCGCACGGTGCGGCCCGCGGGCAGGCTAAAGTAGTTGTCGCTGAAAACCACGTCTGCGCCGGCCAGCTTTAGCTCTACAAAGTGGGCCAGCGATTGCGCGGTCAGGTCGATGGCCAGTTGGCCGCCGTCAAGCTGCACGTTGGCGGCGAGACCGGGGTCAACCAGCGCCATGTGTTTGGGCTGGCTGAAGTTGGCCACGTTAAGCGCCAGCCGCGTGTCGCCCTGCCACAATTCGGCCACAAAAACCACCTCGCGCTTGTTGGCGTCGGAAATTTGGCCGGCAAAGTTCAGATCACGGCTGGCGGCCACGCTGTAGGCGCCCGCCGAAACCGCCTCTTCGCCGGAGGCCAGCACTTCACCGGCGAGCGTTTCCAGCGACCAGCGGACAACGCCCTGCCAATCGGTGTGGCTGTCGTTGGTTACGTACAGGCCCATCGCCGGGGGTTCATCTAAAATGGAAAGCATAACCGGGGCAAAGAAGCGTTTGGCGGCGTAGTGCAGCGCCTTCCAGCGGCCAAAGTAATCAATGCTGGCCCAACTGGCCACGGGCCAGCAATCGTTGAGCTGCCAGTACAAAATGCCGCTGACGCGATTGATGTGCCGCCGCCAGTGTTCCACGCCGTAGCGAATGCCTTCGGCCTGCAAGACCAGGCTCAGGTAAACCAGCGCCGCAAAATCTTTGGGCATGCGGAAGGTGGCGGTCATCTGGGCCAAAATCAGGCCGTTGCCGTGGTTGCCGCGCTGGTGGTGTTCCATAATGTAGCTGGTCATGTTGCGGTCGGCTTCTTCCGCGTAAAAATTGATGGTGTCCAGCGTGGGCAGCGCCTGAAAACCGAACTCGCTCATAAAGCGGGGGTACTGGCCGCGATAGGCGGTAAACGGTTTGCGCCCGTGCCACACATCCCAGTAGTGCGAGTCGCCCACCCGCTGCCCGTTGACATCGTGGAAGGGGGTGTTACTGGAGGGCGAGCTGGGCCAGTAGGCGGTGTCGGGGTCCAGCGTGGCCAGCCATTCCGGCAGGGTGGCAAAGTAGAATTTCTCGTAAGCGTCGCGCAGGTCGCGCCAGTCGGCCAGCGGTTTGCGGGTTAGCGACCACAGCATGTCTTTGATAACGGGCATTTTTTCGGCCAACGCGTTCAAATCGTCCTCGTAAGCGGGGCGCGCCCAGCCCCAGCTTTCCCAGCCCCATTCGTTCTCGTTGTTGCCGCACCACAGCGCCAAACTGGCCCGGTGGCGCAAACGGCGCACGTTCTCAACGACTTCCTGGCGCAGGTTTTGCAGAAAATCGGCTTCGTCAAGGGGGTAGATGGCGCAGGCAAAGATGAAATCCTGCCAGATGAGGATGCCGTAACGGTCGCACAGGTCGTAAAAGCGCTCTTCTTCGTACAGGCCGCCGCCCCACACGCGCAGCATATTCTGGTGCGATGCCGCCGCATCGGCAATGAGCTTCTCCAGCGATTCATCGGGGAAGCGGGTGAGGAAAGAATCGGCGGGAATCCAGTTGGCCCCTTTGGCAAAAACGGGCTTGCCGTTAACAAAGAAGGTGAAGCTTTTGCCCCACTGGTCATCTTCCTGCACCAGCTCGATGGTGCGCAGGCCGAGTTTGTAGGCGCGGTTGTCGCACACCTGCCCGCCCGCCGCCAGCAATACTTCAACAGCGTACAGCGGTTGATCGCCATAATCGTTGGGCCACCACAACTGCGGGTTGGCCACTTCAACTTGCAGCGCGCCGCTGCCATTTGCCAGTTGGGCAAAAGTGGTAAAAATCTCGCCGTCGGGCGCGGTGAGGCGCAGTTGCGCGGTGAGGGGCGCGTCGCCCCAGCGTTCGGTGGTGATGGCGGCGATGACAGTCACTTTGCCGTTGGCGTGGCGCTGGCGCAGGTGAACGTCATCGAGCCGGGCGGCGCTGCGCCCTTCCAGCCGGATGTCGCGCCAGATACCAATGGGCGGGAGCATGGGGCCCCAGTCCCAGCCAAAATGGCAGGGGGCTTTGCGGGCGTAGGGGCCGCCGGTAAGGGCCTGGTCAACGCTCATCATGGGGCGCTCGGCCTGGCGCGCGGCGCAGTAATTTACGGTTGAGGGGAAAACAATGTGGATTTCGTTCTGGCCGGGTTGCAGGCGGGCTTTAATTTCCCACTCGTACCGGCGAAAGAGGTTATTGGCCTGGCCCAGCGGCTGGCCGTTGAGCCGCACCTCGGCCAGCGTGTCAAGGCCGTCGCACACCAGAAAGACCTTCTCCTCGGCCAGCAGGGCGGCCTCTGCGGTGAAGGTGCGGCGGTACTCCCAATCCTGCTCGGCCACCCACATCACCTTTTTTTCGTTATCGGCCACAAAAGGATCGGGGATGCGCTCCAGCGCCAGCAAATCGGTGTGAACGCCGCCGGGAACCTGCGCCGGGAGCCAGTCATCGGTTTGGGATTGCCTGAACTGCCACTTGCCGCTTAACGTTTGAGACAACATGTTTCCTCCATTGGAAATTAGTATATTTAGAAAGCTTTTTTGTTGTTTGCAGTATATGCCGCCCGGTGGTTTCATCAAAAAAACTGTAACAGCTCAGAGCGTTTGTTAAACAGACCACCTCTGCCGCAATCAGGTGGTGAGTGGCACCAAAAACACCTGGAAACTTGCCGCGCCGGCGGGATGGGCGTTACTGCGGATGGTTGTCCGCAAGTAGCCCGGAGGTGGTGAAACCGGTTTCATTATGACATACAGATTTTGACTCTGCAAAAAACTGTGCCATAATGAAACCGGTTTCAGTCAAGACCGCTTTATATTCATATTGAATTTTGTGATTATCAAAATTAATATTTTATAAACCTTATTCAGAGTCGATGGGGTCCTGACAACAAAATGCATTTAGTTACCCAATGGCGGGCAATTAACTCCAGAATGTTTGAAGCGCATCAAAATGCAACTATTGACCGGCCTGGTCTCGCCGAGACCTGCTCGCCGGCGGTGGTTGCATTTTTTTTGTTTGCCTCCCGCTAATTGTTACTGCTGGTTGCGGTGCGTTTTGGATTGTTTGCAGCTGCGTTTTGTTGACTTGGGGACACGCTCTGAGTGATGCCACATTTATCTGACAAACTATGAGCCGAAAATCATCCTCTGTGACAATTCGTGATGTCGCTAAAAAAGCGGGGGTTTCACCCGCCACAGTTAGCCGCTACATTAATGGCAGCGTTCCCGTTTCTAAGGACGTGGCTGAGCGAATTCAGGCGGTGATGAGCAATTTAAAATATATTCCCCATGCTGCCGCCAGGCAGCTTGCCACGCAAAAAGCCAATGCCATTGGGGTGTTGGCGGGAGATATGAACAGCAACTTCTTCCCGCCCTTAGTTGCCGGAATCGAGTCAATTGTGCAACAAGAGGGGTACAATTTATTGGTGGCCTCGCGCCGTGCGGAAGACCAGGCCAACACTCAAATCCCCATCGGCCCTCATAATTCAGATGGGATGATTGTTTTTGTTACCAGCCTCAATGACAGTGAGATTCTTAAACTGCATCAGGCCGGTTTTCCACTGGTATTAATTTATCGGGCAGCTCCTGAAGGCGCAAACATTCCAAGTGTGACGATTGAAAATAAAAGATCAACCAGAAAACTGATTGATCATCTCATTGAGGTTCATCACCGCCGCAGAATTGTTTTTGTACGTGGTCCCGCCGACAATGAAGACTCACAGTGGCGTGAGCTGGGCTACCAGGAATCACTGGCGGCCCATAGTATTGTGTACGACCCAAATCTGATCATCTCAGGGGAATATAGTCGAAAAGACGCTTATCAAGCAATGTCCAAAATCCTGGCAAACGACCCCCCTGATTTTGATGCTGTCTTTACCGGCAGCGATACATCTGCTGTTGGCGTTATAGACGCGCTTGCTGAAAAAGGATTGCGCATTCCTGATGACATCAGCGTGGTTGGTTTTGATAACCTGGAATTATCTGCCTTTCTAACCCCCCCCCTGACAACAATCAATGCGCCGACAGAATGTGTGGGTAAAACTGCGGCGCGACACTTGTTCAAGTTGCTGGCCGGCCAGGAAGTAGAGCCTGTAACGCTGCTCGCCACCGAGATTGTCATCCGGCGTTCTTGCGGGTGTTCCGTATAAAGATGGATGTTTGAATTGAAAATTTTTAGCGAAAGGAGGTGATCAACCAGATTGATAGCCTTATCTAACGTAGGTGCCACGAAGTCAGTATGGGTTAATAGTCAGTAATTTACATAATCAAGGAGACAAGAGTAATGTTTTCAAAAAAAATCCTGTTGTTTTTGTTGGCTATGGTTTTGTTGGGGGTGATTGGGGCCTGTGGCGCGCAGCCTGCCCCACAAACCATTGTTGAGACTGTAGTTGTAGAAGTTGCCGGCGAAAAAGTCGTTGAGACCGTTGAGGTTGTGAAAGAGGTCGAGAAAACAGTCGTCGAGACCGTTGTGGTTGAGGTTCCCGCCGCAGAACCCACCGACGAGAATGCCCTGCCTCGCAACGAAACCGTGTACTTTAATGGCCAACAATGGGGGCCGGTGGTTTGCTGGAACCCGTATTCGACCAACTGCAACAATGCGATGGCCATTTATGAGCGCGACAACTCCCGCGTCATTATGTTTGAAACCCCCTACCTGTACAATATGCTCGATGGCAAGGTCTATCCGCTGCTGGCTGACGGCCCCTTTGAGTGGAATGACGAAATGACCGAACTCACCTTCAAGATTAAAGAGGCCGCCAAATGGAGCGATGGCACCCCGGTAACCGCCGAAGATGTGGCCTATACCTGGGCATCCCATGTTAAATACAGTACCACTGCCGGCGCCACCAACAAAGATTACATCGACACCATTGAAGCCGCAGACCCGCAAACCGTTGTAGTTAAAGCCAAACTGGGCGAAGACGGCAAAGCCCTAAACCCCTTGATTGTCAACGCTTACCTGAGTACCTACTACGTTAGCCAAAAAGCCTGGACCGAGAAATTGGAAGAACGCGCCGGTGGTGACGCCGAAGCCTTTACCGCCGATACCGCAGAAGACGTTGTTTACTCCGGGCCGTATCACAAATTCTTTGCCGACGACACCAAGGTTGTCTATGTGCGCGATGACAACTACTGGGGCCAGGATGCCTCTATGTGGGGCAAACTGCCGGTTCCAAAATACCTGGCGCATACTATCTTTAAAGATAACGCCGCCGGCTCCGTGGCCCTGGCCAAAGGTGAAGTGGATGTTAGCCAGCAGTTTAACTCCAATATTCAGCTTTTGTGGGAAAACTACGGCCTGCCCATCTCCACCTTCCTGCCCGAGGCTCCCTACGGCATTGGCGCCAGTCTGCCAACCGCCTTCTATAACCTGAATTCTCCCGGTTTAGACCAGGTTGCGGTGCGCAAAGCCATTGCCATTGCGGTTGACTACCCCACCATCATTGCCAACGCTATGACCAACCAATCGGCCACCTTTGAGCAAGTGCCGCGCTCGCTCATGAACCCAACCGCCGGTGAACAGGCTATGTACGATCACGACGCCGTTGCAGACCTGCAGTGGGTTGGCAACGACATTGAAGGCGCCAAAGCGCTGCTCGATGAAGCCGGTATTGTTGATAGCGATGGCGACGGCTGGCGCGAATACGAAGGCGAAAACCTGCACTACGTAGCCACCTGCCCCAACGGCTGGTCCGACTGGCAGGCCGCGATTGAAGTGGTGGCCGCTGCCGGTAAAGAAATTGGCATCGACATCACCACCAACTACCCCGAATGGTCCGTGTACCAAACCGTTGTCACCAAATCAGACTCACCTCTGCCCGAAGGTTACGACATCTTCATGATGTGGAGCGACGGCGCCGGCCCCACCCAACCCTGGGGACGTATTCGCAAACTGCTCAGCTCTGAATTTGTTGGCATGGCCAGCAACTGGAACGGCAACTGGGGCCAGTACAGCAATCCCGACGTGGATGCTCTGGTCAACGCCATCCCCGGCGAAACCGACCCCGATAAATTGAATGAGATGTACACCGAACTGGTTCAGATTTACCTGACCGATATTCCCTCCTTCACGCTGATGTACCGCCCCCAAAACTTCCATGCCGTGAACGAAACTGTGTGGACAAACTTCCCGCACGACGGTGACGGCACCAACCCGCCCGTCCCGCCGTTGAATCTGACTGACGGCTGGTCTATTGCCGGGCTTTATAACCTGGAACTGGTTCAATAACAGGTAACCCGTAGTCACAACAGTCCTGCCTCCAAATGGAGGCAGGACTGTTAACTTTTAGCGCTTGTAATTATAGTTGCAAGTCACGGGTTACAGGTTGTAGAGTCGCAGGGTCGCACTTCGCCCATTCGCAATTTTCGTGAAGCTGAGTCAGAGATTACCTGATCCCTAATCCCTGACTCCTGACCCCTATTTTTAGAGGAGGTGTATGTTGAAAGGATACCGAAAGTATTTCCTCAACAAACTCATGTGGTTTTCCGTTACCTTTGTTGCTGCTTTTGTGCTGAATTTCACCCTGCCGCGCTTAATGCCGGGCGACCCGGTGGCTGCTATTGTAGCCAGACTTGCCCAGGGCATGAGCAATGCCACCGGAGTTCAGGCAATTTATGAGCAGTACGCGGAATTGTTTGGCACCAACAAACCCATCATTGAACAATTTTTCATCTACGTTAAAAATGTGGTGCGGGGTGATTTTGGTTTCTCGTTTAGCCAATATCCCAGAACCGTGGCCGATGTTCTTAAGGCTTCTGTTGGGTGGACGCTGGCTTTACAGTTCCCGGCCATTATCGTTGGCTGGTTGATTGGCAACACCCTCGGCGCGTTGGCGGCGTATCTTAGAGGCGGTTTTGATAAAGTTCTTTTGCCCATCAGTATTTTTGTAAGCGGTCTGCCGGCATTTGGCATGGCGGTTATTTTGCTGGTTATTTTTGGCGTCAGTTTAGAATGGTTGCCAACCTCAGGTGGATACGGGTTTGATCTAATCCCCAGCTTTACCGGGCCTTTTATGTGGTCTGTTTTCACTCACTATCAATTGCCGTTCTGGTCACTTGTGTTAATTGCCATTGGGGGACAGGCCATTGGGATGCGCTCGATGGCTATTTATGAATTGAATGCGGACTATGTAAAGTACAGCCGCTTTATGGGCATCAAAGACCGCAAAATTGTCGGCTATGTCTTCAGAAATGCGATGCTGCCGCAGATAACCGGTTTGGCGTTAGCCATTGGCACCATGGTTGGCGGCGCGCTGGTCGCAGAGATCATCTTTAGTTATCCGGGGCTTGGAACCACACTCCTGAATGCGATATTGGGGCAGGATTATCCACTCGTCTCTGCCATTACGTTGATTATTACATTGATGGTACTGGCGGCAATGTTTATCATCGAGATTATTTATGGCTTTATTGACCCGCGCATTAAAGCGGCGCAGTCAGATTAGGTAGAGATGCGGCTATGAAACATATACTCCGACAAATTTTTCACTCTACTAATTTTGTTATTGGCTTTGTCATTTTTATGGCAATCCTGCTGACCGTGATCATTTATCCGTTGATCATCTCCGATCCGCCCTTAGGCATCATTGGCCAGGGCACTTTTTTTGAACCGGGAACCTATGTGAGTGTTTACGACAGCGTTGGCGCCCCTACCTATACCCTTAACCTGAGTGACGCTGTTTCCAAACGAATTGCCAGCAAACTGGATGATCAGAAACGCCTTGACATGCAGAGCTGGCTGGTGGCTAACGGGATGCCGGAAAACGAAATCGATATTGCCGACACTAAAAAACTCCTGGCGCAATGGGAAGCAAATTATGATCCCCAAAAGAAAATTCGCGGGATGACATTTGCCAAACAACGAGCTTATCAACGACTCGATGCGTCGCTCCAGGGGCTTTTGTCAACAGAACCGGTTATCATTGCGGCCCAAAATCCGGAAGCCGACGCTCTGGAACAGACAGGCGCGGTTAAACAAACTGATTTTGTGAACATTGATCATGTGGCAAACGTGCGGGTGCTGCCGCTGGGTACCGACAACTTTGGACGGGATGTGCTAACGGAACTGGTGGCAGCCACCAGAGTATCCTTGCAGATTGGTTTTGTGGCCGGTCTGGTTGCCACCCTTATCGGGTTAACCTTGGGCCTGCTGGGCGGATATGTTGGCGGCCTGGTGGATGATGTCATTATGTTCATCACCAATATTTTTACCGTTATCCCCAGCTTTGTGTTGCTGATTCTTATTTCATTCAGTATCGGACAGGAACAACGGGGGGCCTTTGTTATCGCCGTGGTGATTGGGTTCACCTCATGGGTTTGGACCGCCAGGGCCGTGCGATCGCAAGTAATTTCCCTGCGCAATCGTGATCATGTCAATTTGTCCAAACTATCCGGGCACTCAATTGCGCACATCATTGTTCGCGACATTCTGCCTTACATTGCGTCGTATGTAGTTATGGCGCTTATTCTGCAGATTTCTTCGGCCATTCTGGTAGAGGCCGGCTTATCCATCCTTGGCTTAGGCCCCAGAACCACCGAAGTGCCAACATTGGGGCTGATGATGAACTGGGCGATGATTTACCAGGCGCATATTCTGGGCAAATGGTGGGCGTACTTCCCCGTAATTTTCACCATCGCGTTAATTTCATTCTCGTTGAATTTGATGAATACCGGGCTTGACCAGGTATTCAACCCGGCTTTGCGGGATTAGGGGGGATTGACATGGCAAACGTAGTTCTGGAAGTTAATGAATTAACCACAAAATATGTAACCCGATTTGGCGAAGATGTTTACGCCGTTGACCATGTATCGCTGAAACTGGAAGAAGGGAAATCTCTGGGAATTGCCGGCGAATCCGGCTGCGGCAAATCGACGCTGGCGCTGAGCCTGATGGGCTATTACTTTCCGCCGCTGCACTACACCAGCGGCGATATCATCATCGATGGCACGAATATTTCTAAAATGTCCCCGGATAATGTTCGCAAATCAATCCTGGGTACGGAAATTGCCTATATTCCGCAGGCCGCCATGAACGCGCTTAACCCCACCCAAAGGGTTATCAGCTTTATTGAAGATGTTTTTGAGGCCCATGACCCCTACAAAACCAAAAAAGAGATTTACGAGATTGCCAGAAAAGCCTTTGAATTTTTAGGGCTGCCGGCAGAGGTTCTGAAAAAATACCCGGTTGAACTTTCTGGCGGGATGAAACAGCGCACCGTGATTGCCATTTCTGTGCTGCTTTCCCCCAAAGTGCTCATTGCCGATGAACCTTCCTCCGCCCTTGACGTTACCTCTCAAAAAATGGTCATCAAAATGCTGCGGAATCTGATGGACAACGGGTTCATCAAATCAATGATTTTTATCACCCACGAGCTGCCGCTGCTTTACAACGTAACCGATGACATTATGGTGATGTACGCCGGGCAAATTGTGGAAATAGGCACCGCCAAACAAACCGTGTTCGATCCGCTTCACCCATACGCCAAAGGGTTAATGGGGTCTATTATTGTGCCGGAAGAAGGGCTGCGCGATGTAAAACTGACGGCGATTCCCGGCGTGCCGCCTAACCTTAAAAAACCACCGGCTGGCTGTCGTTTTGCCGCCCGCTGTAAATACGTTCAGCCGCAATGCAAAGCAATGTCCATTGACCTTCGCCGGGCAAGTGACGGCCGATCCTACCGTTGTATCTTTTCGGAAGCAGAACTGAGAGAGGCTCACAAACATGGCTGATGAAAAAACGTTGTACCTGAGCGCAAAAGGGTTGACAAAAATATTTGGGTTGGGCCGCCATAAAACCGTTGCCGTTGACCATGTGGACCTTGAACTTTACAAGGGCGAAGTCGTCTCGATTGTGGGCGAATCGGGCAGCGGCAAAACCACGCTCTCTAAAGTCCTGTTGGGGCTAATCAGCCCCACCGAAGGCGAAATTTACTTTGAGGGCAAAAAACGCGATATCAGCTCGCACAAAAAAAAGAAAGAATACTGGAAAAATATCCAGGCCATC